>NZ_OY829375.1:3843246-4181828 GCF_963691765.1 Ekhidna sp. | reverse complement strand
ATTTATTAGCTGAAAATCCTGCTAATCCTGCCCTCTATGATTCACTTGCATTGTCATACCTTCAATATAATCAAAGCGCATCAGCTGCTTTAGTTGCACAACAATCTCTTCAAATAAATCCTCAGAATCAGTTTGCTATAGAGGTTGCCGCAACTGGTTTTGATAATATTGGAGTTAAGGATAAAGCAATAACTAATTATGAGAAGTTACATTTAGCAACTGGTGATGTCAATGTGCTTTATAAAATATCTTTTCTTCAAATGGAACTTAGCAGATTTACTGAGGCTAATACGTCATTAGATATAATCATTGGAGATCCTGATTCAGAGACAAGTACAATAAGATTCCCCAACACGGAAGGAACAGGTCAAGAAGTATCTCTTAAAGTAGCGGCTCACCGCGTAAAAGCTATGATATTAATGGAACAAGGTGATATTGAAGGCGCTAAGGCTAAATTCTTAGAAGTGCTAGAAATGAAACCTGGCTTCGAGATTGTTCAACAACAGTTAAGAGAGCTTACAAAACCAAAAGAAGAGGAGTAATATTATTCCTCTTCTGCCTTGTTTTTAAGTAATTCTAACCAGGTTAAAAGTTCGTTGTATACCTTTTGGTGATTCTCAGCAAGCACAACGAATGCTCCTTGGAATGATGCACTCACGGTAGCGATAGTTTGTCCCTCATCAAATTCTAAAGACCAAACGTAAATACGTTTTACAAGCTTTGCTTTACTCGTCCATGAAAGTGTGTTAGGCTTCTTAACGCTCTGAATTTGAGAGTTGCCATGCGTTCTCCCTTGAGTCCATTGGAAATTTGTACCTTCTTCCACTTCGCCTTCTAATGTCACCTTCTTAACTTCAGGATTCCAAGAAGGCCAATTTTCCATGTCAACAAGAATATTCCAGACCTTCTCGATATCAGCATTAATTATGGTAGCATGAGAATCACGTATACCTGCGTTCTCATTGATCTTTCCTTTCTGTGCAAGTGCGTTTAATTTTTTCATGCTTTAGTACTTATGACAAGGTGAGTGGCTAAGTTATTCAACTTCCAATTCTTCTTCCTCTTTTTTTTCATCCTTCTTGATTAGCCCTGATGTCATTACAAGGCTAGTTACAATTATTACAAATAATAGGATACCAGACTTGAATTCGACAAATATGAACTCTTCAGGTATTGAATAGAAAAGAAGCAAGGTTATCAACCCTCTAGGGGCAATTGATATTGCTCTTTTAACATTATCATGCTTATATGGTAGAAAGGAGGTGAATCTACTTAGGTAAATAAAGACTAAGATGACAGCGCTAACAATTGCAACCTTTAAATCTAGAAGGGTAGAAAGCGCAATTGAAAATCCAAAAATTACGAAGAAGAAGGTTCTAACAACAAATGCTGATTCAATTGTAATCATTAGAAAGGTTTCCTTTATGTTCTCAATGGCCATAGGTCTTAAGTAGCGTTTAAGCCTTCCGAAAAAGAATAACTTATAGTTACTCAAAATCAATCCAAATACGAGAATGATTAGAAGGGAGGATAAATGCATGAGTTTTCCTATGCTAAAAAGTAAGAATAAGACCCCAATCATAAGAAATAACTTAACCTTTGTCTCAAGGTTTTGGAATACGTATATAAGAACATATGATAGGATTACAGATAGTACGATTGTAATTACCAACCCAAATGTGAAATCACCTAACACCATCATATTGTTTGTAGGTTTTCCTAACTCAACAAGAAAATAAAAAGCCATGATGCCGAGGATATCAGAAAAAGTACTTTCATATATATGAAACTCTTCATCATACTCATTCAAATTAGCGACCGAAGGGATAACGATTGCACTACTTAAAATTGAAAGTGGAGTAGCATATATGAGCGCCACGTTCCAATTCATATCCTGAAAGGAAACTTTCAAAATACCTGCAATTCCAAACATGCATATTAGCAATCCAAGGATCGCTATTACAAATGACTTGGAGATCAGTTTAAACTTTTCTTTGGCGATTTTTAATTCAAGTGCAGCTTCTAACACTATCAGAATAAGTCCTAAGGTTCCGAGAACCTCTAAGATTCTGATTCTAGTAAATATTTCCAATATCCGTTCTTTTTCGATTCCTAAAAGTCCGATGAACTCTCGACCTATGATTCCTAAGAATATTAATAGGAGTACAGATGGGATGTTTGACTTTTCAGATACCCGATTAAACAGGTAAGAAAGGATAATGATAATAGAAGCCGCAATGATTATGTAGTATTCCATTTGCTAAGATTAGTGCAACTAAATTAACAATTCAATTGAACTGAGCGCAATCCAGGAACTAATTGATTTAATTAGAAGTTAGATTTGGCATATTATAATTGATAGATGGAAAAAGCGACATTTGGATCAGGATGCTTTTGGTGCACAGAAGCTATGTTTCAGAGACTAAAAGGTGTTTCTAACGTAAAATCTGGATACTCAGGAGGGGCTAAAGACAACCCAACGTACAAAGAAGTATGTTCAGGAGATACAGGTCATGCTGAGGTTATACAGTTTGATTATGATCCAAATATTATTTCATATGATGAGCTTCTTGAAGTTTTTTGGAAAACACATGATCCAACTACTTTGAATAGACAAGGGAATGATGTTGGAACCCAATATCGATCGGTAGTTTTCTATCACAATGATTCTCAAAAAGCCTTAGCAGAAAGCTACAAGCAAAAGTTAGGAGATTCGAATATTTGGCCAGATCCAATTGTGACTGAAATTAGTCCGCTAAATGTGTTTTATGAGGCAGAGGTCGAACATGACGACTATTACAATCAAAATAGTAGTCAACCATATTGTGCTTTTGTCGTAGCGCCAAAAGTGGAGAAATTCAAGAAAATATTTGAAGACAAGTTGAGCTAAACAATTCTAATTGTAATGTTTGCTTAGGTGATGCACATGTAGTCTGATTTTATCAACTCGAGCTGTCACTTGTTTTACATATTTGTAAAGTTCTGTTTCTAAAAGATAAACCTGTCCCGAATAGGAGTTTATTCCAACATCATTGGCAGTTTTATCAGAAGATTTCTCTATCTCTTGCATTGCTTTACACTCACCATTCATGAAATGAATAAAGCTTTTGGAATCATATTCGGTCTCGAATTTTTTAATATCCTTTAATGTCTTTTTGATTTCCTTGTCATCGTTTGTGCGAGAAAGTTTTGTCAAGACATTATATAGGACAGTATCATAATGGTGAATGTCATCCAGTAATTTGAGAATTTTCATCCTATATGCTTCATCGAAGCAAAGTTCTTGTAATCCTTCATAAGAGGATAATTTGTCAGCTTCTAAATCCCAATCATAAGTTATCTCGTCAATTTTATCATCTAGTCTTTGCTCAGTATCCTGGGCAATTAGACTTACCGATATCAATAAAAACGCGCCAATAATGATGCTTTTCATAGTTCTAAAGCTAAAAGTAATATTGATGGTCATCAAATTCCGCTCCAAAAAAATAGTTTGTAGCAGATTAGTTGCTAAGGTAACTACTTAGTAATTTCCTCAACTACGTAAAAAACCTGATTTTTGACTGATTCTTTTTAATACTTTTAACTATATACGATGATACGCATCATATATTTCCTTTTTATCCTTTCTGGATGTGCAACAACTAGCCAAAATGATGCTGTTGAGACAATTGATGCTGAAAAATTGATAGAACTTCAAGATAATGGAGTGAAGGTCGTTGATGTACGGACAGCCAAAGAATTCGCCCAAGGGCATATACCAGGTGCCATTAACATCGATTTTTATGCTTCTGACTTTGTTGAAAGGATGAAGACTTTTAAAAATGATGAGTCAATCATTATTCATTGTGAGGTTGGAGGGCGTAGTGGGAAAGCTTCCAAGATTCTGGAAAAAGAGAGTTTTAGTAAGATATATGACTATACTGGCGGCTATAAAGATTGGAAGATGAAAGGATTTGAAATTGAGCGGTAATTTTAACAAATAACGGTTAGAAATACTATAAATTAAAGAGAATAGTTCTTGATGAATCAGATACTTTTACATGACGATGCTTTTCAAAGAATTTAAAAGAATAAGGTTACTCCAGATTGAGGAGAATTGGGAGAAATAAAAAAACCGCTCCGTTACCGAAGCGGCACAGATCCAACATTTTTTATTATGAGAAGATTAATAATTAGTGATGAACCTTGTGACAAATAGAACGAATTTTATTGAAATAGTTATATTAATTTACATTAGCGGTTAATTAAATAAATCAAGCATATGAATCAAGATCAAGTAATAGAGCGACTAAAAGAAGGAAATGAACGGTTCGTTAACAATAGTCTCAATGGCGATTTGCAGGATGGGCAAAGAAGATCAGAATTGACTGGAGGACAAGCTCCGTGGGCCATTGTGCTAAGCTGTGCTGATAGTAGGGTTGTGCCAGAGCATGCCTTTGATGCAGGCCTAGGTGAGCTTTTTGTGCTGAGAGTTGCTGGGAATATTGCAAACACAGACACCATTGCTAGTATTGAATATGCAGTGGCACATTTAGGAACTGGAGTTATTGTAGTAATGGGTCATGAAAGTTGTGGAGCTGTGGGCGCTGCACTTGCTGGAGGTGATAATGGATACAATTTAAATCATCTTTTAGCTCAAATAGAGCCAGCTAAGGCACAAGCAGACAGTTCAGATGTAAATGTTGTAGTTAAAAAGAATGCGGAATTATCCGCAAAGGATCTTTATGATCGATCTACTATAATAAGTGGTGCTGTAGATAGTGGAAAGCTTAAAATCGTTACTTCTTTCTATAATTTAGGAAGTGGTAAAGTGGATTTTCTCTAATTCTAGATCTGTTTTGATATAATTTAAAAGGCCTGAAGAGATTCAGGCCTTTTGCTTTTTTATCTGTCTAATTTATTGTTTGAACTTTCATATTTTTGCGGGAACTAATCCCACTATATGTCTGCTGATTTTCAACGTAAAAAGCTTGGATATTTTTTCAGGATTTTAGACCTGAATAGCAATAGCTGTCTCCAAATGGATGACTTTACCGAGATGGTAGAGAAGGTACGTATTCGTCAAGATTATGAACCAAATAGCAAAGAACACAAGCGGATAACCGGAAAGGCTGTGAAACTTTTCAATAGCCTAGTAAAGGACATCAAGCCGTTTACCTTCAATCAGGTTACTGAGAATGAATGGGTCGATTTCTTTCTCAAGGAGGTTATTCTTTCAGGTGATGAAGATACACTTGATGATTATAAGGAATTGATCTTCAATTTCATGTTTGATTTCTTTGATCAGAACAGGGATGGTTTTATTTCTAAAAAGGAATATGAAGACTTCTATGATATTTTTGGAATAGACAGGGCTTACTGTGACAAAGCATTTAGCCTGCTTGATAAGACACAGAGTTACCGGTTATCTAGATATGATTTAATGAGCGCCGTAGAAGAATTTTTTGCTTCTAGCGACCCAACAGTTCATGGTAATTGGATTTTTGGGAATTGGGATTCTGAACCCCACGTTGTTGATATTTAATTCAGCTCATCCAGAATGTCATTTTCAACAAGATTTGGTAAAGTGATTTTCATGCCAGGTGTACGCTCCATCTCTCTCTTAATTGCAAATATTGCTTCCTTATTACGGGCCCAGCTTCTTCTTGCAATTCCATTATTAACATCATAGAAAAGCATATTTTTAAGCTTATAGCTTGCTTCTTCTGTACCATCTAATAGCATTCCGAAACCTCCATTTATAACTTCACCCCAGCCAACACCACCGCCATTATGGATTGATACCCATGTAGCACCTCTAAAGCTGTCACCAATGACATTTTGGATCGCCATATCTGCAGTGAATCTACTGCCATCATAGATATTGCTTGTCTCTCTATAAGGTGAGTCTGTACCGCTCACATCATGATGATCTCTACCTAATATAATAGGAGAGGATATGTGTTTAGATTTTATAGCATCGTTAAATGCCTGAGCAATTTTAGATCTTCCTTCAGCATCAGCGTATAGAATTCTTGCTTGAGATCCAACCACAAGTTTATTGTTTTCAGCTTCTTCAATCCATCGAATATTATCTTGCATTTGCTGCTGAATTTCAGGAGGTGACTGATTTTTAATCTCATTTAAAACCTGAAGTGCTATTTGGTCAGATTTTCTTAAATCCTCTGGGTCTCCAGAAGTGCATACCCACCTAAATGGCCCAAAACCATAGTCAAAACACATAGGTCCTAATATGTCTTGGACATAAGATGGATACTTGAAATCAATACCATTTTCCGCCATAACTTCTCCGCCAGCTCTTGAGGCTTCAAGGAGAAAGGCATTGCCATAATCGAAAAAATAAGTTCCTCTTTCGCTATGCTTATTTACAGCGCTTGCATGTCGTTTGAGTGATTCTTGAACCTTACTCTTAAATTCATTAGGACTGTTGCGAATCATATCATTGGCCTCATCAAAGCTTATACCTGCGGGATAGTAACCGCCTGACCATGGGTTGTGTAGTGAGGTTTGATCGGAACCCAATTCAATGAGTATCTCTTTTTCATAAAAATGCTCCCAGATATCAACAACATTTCCAACATAAGCAATAGAAACTACTTCCTTTGCATCTTTCGCTTTCTTAACACGCTCTGTTAATGTCTCAATATCATCGATGATTTCATCTACCCAACCTTGCTGATGTCTTTTGTGGGCTGCATTCGGATTTACCTCAGCGCAAATGGTTATGCAACCAGCTATATTGCCAGCTTTCGGCTGTGCACCGCTCATCCCACCAAGACCAGCTGTTAAGAATATTTTCCCAGCCGGAGAAACGTCGTTTCCTAATTTTTTTCTAAAGGCGTTCATAACGGTGATAGTAGTGCCGTGTACAATACCTTGAGGACCAATATACATGTAAGAACCAGCGGTCATCTGACCATATTGTGTGACTCCCAATGCATTAAACTTCTCCCAATCATCAGGTTGGGAATAGTTAGGAATCATCATTCCATTAGTAACAACAACGCGCGGTGCATGCTCATTAGATGGAAACAAACCCATGGGATGGCCTGAGTAAACATGCAAAGTTTGTTGATCTGTCATTTCTGACAAATACTTCATGGTTAATAGATACTGTGCCCAGTTTTGAAAAACAGCTCCATTTCCTCCATAAGTAATTAACTCCTCGGGATGTTGAGCAACAGCAGGATCAAGATTATTCTGAATCATCAACATTATAGCAGCCGCCTGCTTACTTATTGCTGGATATTCTTCGATTGACCTTGCATACATATCATACTCCGGCATGAATCGATACATATAGATCCTTCCAAAATCATTTAGTTCTTGGAAGAATTCTATTGCTAGTTCGCTATGCCATTCTGATGGGAAATATCTTAATGCATTCTGCACTGCTAGTTTTTTCT
Organism: Ekhidna sp.; assembly: GCF_963691765.1. Taxonomy (GTDB): domain Bacteria; phylum Bacteroidota; class Bacteroidia; order Cytophagales; family Cyclobacteriaceae; genus Ekhidna. Next base: position 4,174,422 of record NZ_OY829375.1, on the reverse strand, counting down.
CGTCAAAAGTGAGTATGTCTTTTCTTTTGGGTGCTCTATTAATACCCTCTTTGAGCTCTTTTCTCCCTGGTAATTCAGACGGTATTCCTTGTAGTATTTGTTCCTTAAATGTCATTGTACGTGTATTAATAGCGATCGAAATCAACCGAAAATTCTGTTTCTAAAGAGATACTTTCATTCTTGGCGGTCTCCCAAGCAACATCAATAAGCTCCTTATTCTTGATCATTTCTATTGCTGTCTCCATAGTTTCATTCATGACACCATCTTGATTGATATGTTCAATCTTCGAACGAACATGGCTATGAATTGCAGACATAATTTTGCTTGATTTTAATGGACGATGAAAATCTATCGCTTGTGCAGCGCAGAAGACTTCAACTCCAATAATCTTTTCTACATTTTCTACTACTCGCAACGCTTTTCGTCCACCGATAGAACCCATACTTACATGATCTTCTTGTCCTAAAGATGTAGGGATACTATCAGCACTCGCAGGGAAACATAATCCTTTATTTTCACTCGCTAGAGCAGCTGTAGTGTATTGTGGTATCATAAATCCTGAATTAGTGCCTGTGTCTTTCAATAATAATTTTGGAACACCAGGAGTATCACCCTCAAGAGATAAGTATATTCTTCTGTCTGAAATATTACCTACTTCAGAAGCTGCAAGGCAAGCATAATCAATAGGTAGGGCAAGGGGTTGCCCATGAAAGTTACCACCACTTATTGTATGATCAGTACTAAATACAATTGGGTTATCGGTAACAGAATTGATTTCAATTTCTAACATTTCCTTTACATGAAGCCAAGCATTTCTTGATGCTCCATGCACTTGAGGCATACATCTTAATGAATATGGATCTTGTACGCGTGCACAATTCGCATGAGAATGAACAATTTCAGATCCATCTAGCAATGTGCTAATGAATGCAGCTACATGTCTATTCCCTTTATACGCTCTAACATTATGCAATTCTGGAGAAAATGGTTTTACTGAAGCTAACAGTCCTTCAATCATCATGGCACCAGATATGTCTGCATGCACCAATACATTTTGCAGTTTTTCTACAATTTTAATGCCATGAGCAGCAATAAATTGCGTTCCATTTATAAGTCCAAGACCTTCTTTAGCACCAAGTTCAATAGGACTTAAATCTTGCTTTTGCATCCACCTGTCGGTCTCTATGAACTCACCATCAATATTGACTTTTCCTAAGCCAATTAATGGAAGGAAAAGGTGAGAGAGAGGAGCTAAATCACCTGAAGCACCTACTGATCCTTGTTCAGGCACATAGGGAATGATATTATTATCGATATGGAATATGATACGTTCTATTGTACTTTCTTGAACCCCTGAGTATCCCTTGGCCAATGCATGTACTTTTAATATCATCATCAGCTTGGTGATTTCATTTTTGATAGGATCACCAAGACCTACCGCATGGCTCATCAGTAGGTTTTTTTGCAGCGTACTTGTCTCAGATTTGGAAATTTGTGTGGTGCAGAGTGGGCCAAATCCCGTATTGATACCGTAAACTGCTTTATCCCCGTCAGCAATTTGTTTAACATCAGCTGCACTCTTTTGTATCGCAGCTCGTGTTTTGTCCGATAAGACGCCTCTGGTTGTCCCATTAGCTATCGAGATGGCTATTTTGGCAGTTAGGTGCTGCTCTCCATAGTTAAATGTAGAAGGTACAATAGACATAGTTGTAGTTGTTGAGACAACAAATTTAACTGGTAAGGTTTAGCTCCTGAAATTCTTAGCTTAGAAGTATTCTGATTTCGCTGTTCTATATGTATTCGCGTGGGCTTCAAGTATATGTCTTATATCTTCTGAATATCCTCCGCCCATAGAGCACACCATTGGAATATTATTCTTCCTTGCAGCTTTGATTACAATCTCATCTCGACGCCTACATCCATCTATTGTCATTCCTAGCCTTCCCAATTTATCAGTTTTAAGAACATCAACTCCGGATTGAAAGAACATAAAATCAGGTCTAACTTGATCTAAAAGCTTCTTTAAATGGAAGTCTAAGAGTTTCAAATAGGTTTTATCATCTGTTTGATCTTTTAGCGGGACATCTAGATCAGATTTTTCTTTTTGCAATGGATAATTATGCTCTCCATGCATGCTAAAAGTGAAAACGCTACTATCATTTTGAAATATCTCTGCTGTGCCGTTTCCTTGATGGACATCCAAATCAACTATCAATATTTGTTTTGATTTGTCATTATTGATAAGATATTTTGAAGCTATTGCGATATCGTTTAATAAACAAAAACCCTCCGCTCGATCTGTAAATGCATGATGAGTACCTCCTGCAATATTCATTGCGATACCATATTCCAACGCATAATCTGCGCATTGAATAGTACCTGCATTAATGGTTATTTCTCGTTCAATTAACGAATGGGTTATGGGGAAGCCACTCCGTCGTTCTTCCTGCCTTGTAAAGTCTAAGTTTTGAAGTTTATTCCAATAATTTGAAGTGTGTACAGAAAGAATCTCGTCTTCAGATAGCTTTCTGGGTGCAAATAGATTTTTCTCTTCAATGGTCCCTTCATGTATGAGCTGCTTTGGTAACAAATCATACTTCTCCATAGGAAATCGGTGTTTTGGCGGTAATGGATGATTGTAAATGTTTGACCAGGCAATTTTTAACATCTTCCTATAACTCTTCCTTTTCATTAATGTTTATGTGAACTATCTTGTAAGCATACCATTAACCTAAATTCCGCAATGCCCAAAGTACAAGTTCAACGAAGCATTAAAATTAATGCGCCAGCAGAAGTAGTTTATCCAGCCCTTACTGATTTTCATAAATGGGTAGAATGGTCCCCATGGCTTCTCATGGAACCAGAAGCTAAAGTGACATTTTCGGATGATGGCAAGTCCTATGAATGGGATGGAGACAGATTGGGATCGGGGAATATGCATTGGGTAACTGAAAGGGAAAATGAATTTTTAGATTTTGATCTAAACTTTTTGAAACCATGGAAGTCTGCCAATAAGACCAATTTCAAATTGAATTCTATAGATAGCGGCACCGAAGTTATCTGGACGATGGATAGTAGCTTACCTTTTTATCTTTTTTGGATGAAGAATATGATGAAGGCTTTCATTGGCTCAGATTACGAGCGAGGTCTTGATATGCTTAAAGCATATGTGGAAGAAGGGGAGATAAATTCAAAGTTAGTTTTCGAAGGTCAATCCAATTTTGATTCATGCAAATGGGTTGGCATAGAAACCTCCTGTTCAATGGACGAAATGGATTCGAAAATGGAATCAGATTTTAATATAATAGGAGCGTTTGCCGATTCAAATAAAGAGAAAATTTCTGGTCCTCCATTTTCTATTTATAAGAAATGGGATCTGGTTAAAAGAAAAGTTGATTACATAGCTTGTATTCCTGTAGGGGACATTCCAGATGATCTAAGTCAAGAATTCACGACCGGAGATATTCCGGAAACCAGAGTCGAAAAGATCAAACATATTGGTGCGTATAAGCATTTAGGAAATGCATGGAGCACGGCTTATGCAATGATGAGAAATAAGGAATTCAAACACAATAAAAAGGTTTACCCGTTTGAAGTTTACCAGAATGATCCAAAGGTTACTCCTGAAAAAGAATTAATAACTGAAGTGCATTTTCCAGTAAAATCTTAAGGTTATTCGATGGATAGCTCGGTACAGAAGCTAATCACTTCTGGGCATCCATCAATTTCGGTTTGCAAACATACTTCATAGAATCCAGGTTCAAATTGATATATGAGCTTGTTATCCCCGGTACTGTCTTCGAGTTCTGAGAATATTAGCATGTCGTTTTGATAGATGTTCCAGTGATAGTCAAATAGGTCTTTGGATTCAAAGTTTGCTACAAATTCATAAGAATTCGAACTTAATTGAATCGTTTCGAATGAAACATGTGGACATGCATCAACGGTAATTACTTGACAAAATTCTGTGCCTGTGAAGCAATCGTCATTCGGTAAAGCTGTACGAATACAAATTGTATAAGTGCCTGATTCAAATGTTTCTTCAAGGATGTTATCGCCATTCTCTATACCTCCATCTTCTTCAACCTTTTCATCATTGATATACCATCCATAAGAAATTTCATCAATACGTTCAAATTCAGCTTTGAAGACATATGTATTGACAATCACAGAATCAATTTCAAAAAATAGCTCAGGGCATTTCTTACAGGTGTCGAAAGTTTTAAAGAGTTGGAAAGGAGATTCGATTAGAACATTGCCTTCTTGAGCATAATCGAATAATTCTAATGGATAAATGAATTTTGGCTGTTGATCAAAACCTTGTTGTTTTTCAAATTCGAAGTATTCCTCCTTATTCGCAATAGTTACTTCATTGCTGTCAATATCTAACATGGTAATAGGATAGATAAGATCAAAACATTGAATAAAGAATGGGTCGAATTCATCTCTGAGTGTTGGAATCTCACACTCATCAAGGACATCGATAAATTCTTGCTCAGTAGTTATTGTTTTTATTGTACCTGCTTTGGAGACCGTAATAGGGTATTCAACTGCATTAATGTGTTGCGCAATAGTTGCGTTATTGGCAGCATCTTTCAATCCATCAAAGTCAGCAATGGAAATTTGAATATCGTTATTAAACCTGAATTGAATAGGGTAAAAGAACTGTAGACATCCATTTTCAGAGAGCGTTTTATTTTGTATAGCTCTTTGAATAGAGACAATGGCCACGCTTTCTGTGAAGTCGTTGGTAACATTATCATCTGGTGGTAAATCAAGTTTTTCCTCTGAAACACAAGATTGAAGGAATATGGCAAATCCAGAGAGTAGGAGGATACTCATCCTTATTTGCTTGTATATATTTTCTATTCCTTTCATTAATCTCTTAAGCGAAAATAGTCCTAAATAGAATTTAAAAAAGGGAACCGCCTATGGAAAAGGCAGGCTCCCCTCATCAACTAACCTAGAAAGTGAGTTAATCTACTGCGAAGATCTCGCAAACCTGATTGTCTTCACAGTCATCTTGTTTAAGGCAAATTTCATATTCTACACCTGATTCAAAATGCCATACGAATGAATGATCATCTTCACTGCCAAATTCTCTTGTTTCAGAATGCTGAAGATCATCGTCAACAAATACTTTCCATATGTATGTGATCTGATCCTTGCCAGCAAAGTCAGCTGTAAATGTGTAAAAATCAGTTGTGTCAGTTTCTGTTAATTCTGCCTCATATGATAAGTCTAAGCATTGAGCTTCCTCACCTTCAACAATTATAGTTTCACAATACTCAACTGATTCACAACCATCCTGATCTGTAACAAGACAAACAGTATGAGTACCATTATCGAACTGCCAAAAAAGTTTATGATCTGTTTCTTCTTCACCAGGGATTTCAATATCAGCTATTTCTTCATTTATGTACCACTTGTACTTGGTTGAGTCTTTCTCATCAAAGTCAGCATAGAAATAGTAAGTGTATGCATTCTCCATTTCGGCTTCAAATGCAACTTCTTTAATGCATGTATTTTCAACTACAATCTCTTTGCAGTATTCGATTATTCCGCATTCATCATTTTCGGCAATTATACATACAGTATATTCACCCTCTTCAAAATCCCATTCTAAGAAATCAACCCTGTTGTCTGATAGAGGAACAGTTAATACGGTATCTTCATCGATTACCCAAGAATATGCTAGTGTGTCAATTCCATCAAATTCAGCTGTAAACTTGTAGTAGTAATTGTCAATCATTTCTGTACTGAATGACAGATCGTTGCACAACTCTTTATTTGAACCATCAATAGTAAACTCAACGCATCCTTCTAGTTGTTGATCACAACTTTCAGATTGTGCAAAGACACATACTTTATATTCTCCAGGCTCAAATTGGTAGGAGAGGTCTGCAGTGTCAAGTTCACCTGCGGCAAACGATTTTATAAGCTGATCGTTGATGAAAAGTTCAAATGCTAAGTCTGATAAACCAGATGCTTGAATATGAGTAGTGTAGTTTGCACTATCTATCTCAACTTCTAAATCTACAGTCGGACAAAGGTCTTCTTCAGGAGTACACGCATTTACTACAAGGGCTCCAATGATCACAACAAATAAGCTATATGATTTAAATAATCTCATGGGTGTTTTAGTTTTTTATCAAATAGTAGTAGGGATTTTCCCTCATTTGACTTTGAAACGCGGACACTTGAGCACGACCCTACCCCTTATTTTAATTTTATTATGAATATCATTTTCCTTTGATCCAAAATCGGATACTTTAGTTCTTTATGCCAGAATTGGAAAAACCATTATGCGATGAAAGACAATTCGATTCTTTCTACTCTTCGAATGTCAAGGCACTCAGGAACTTCATATACTATAAGTTCGGAGACGCTGAGCAATCGGATGATGTGGTGCAAGAAGCATTTGTGCGCCTGTGGAAGAACTGCGCGAAGGTAACTATGGATACTGCCAAAGGATTTCTGTATAAAATCGCCATCAATCTTAGTACGAGTTTAAAAAGATTAGAAAAGGTTCGTTTAAAGTATGCTGAGAGAGCAATTAAGGTGGATTCCAATATAGAAACTCCAGAATATTTGATACTTGAAAAAGAATTCATGGAAAAATTGTCCGATGCCATAGCGCAATTACCGGACAAGCAGCGGGAAGTATTTCTATTGAATAGAATTGAAAAAAAGACATACAGGGAAATCGCGGAATTGTCTGGTGTTTCTGTAAAAGCAGTAGAAAAATCAATGCATAAAGCTCTTGTTAAACTGAGAGAAAAAATCGGTAATGTGTAGAGGTAGGGTATATGCATCAATGCGCGTTTGAGAATAAGATATAGATATGAGTGAATTCAAAGACGATACATTTTTAGCAAGATGGCTGAATGGAGAGCTGACAAACCAAGAATTAGAAGCTTTCAAAAAAAGACCAGACTATGATGAGTTTGAAAAAATACGAGAAGGAGCTGCATTATTTGAATCACCCGATTTTGATGAGGAAGCAATTCTTGAGAAGATAAAGGAGCATAGGAAGTTATCTATTGGTACAAAAAAATCAACTCCAACATGGAGGGTATATGTTGCTGCGGCATCGGTTCTTTTGGTATTTGGCTTAGCTTTTTACAATGTATTCTTTTCTAACAATTTGATAAGCTATCAGACTTCACTTGGAGAGAAGATGGAGGTGGAATTACCTGATGGTTCACAAGTAGTTCTCAATGCGAATACTACATTGTCTTTTTCCGAAGAGGATTGGAAGATTGACCGAAAATTGAATTTAAAGGGTGAGGGGTATTTCAAAGTACAAAAGGGGGATCGTTTTATTGTACAAACAGAACAAGGAAAAGTAACTGTTTTAGGGACTCAGTTTATTATTCAAGAACTAGATGATTTCTTTCAAGTAAAATGCTTTGAAGGTAGCGTAAGAGTAGAAAGTGGCGATGAATCAGAAGTGCTAAAACCAAAACAAGGTTTGAGAAAAATACGTGGTATGAAGTTTATTCTAAGAAATCATTCTTTAAGCGAACCTTCATGGATTAATAATGAATCATCATTTGCTAGCGTACCATTGAAATACGTTTTAAAAGAGTTAAGCAATCAGTATGACGTCTCATTTAAGGGTGTTGAGTCAATCGGAGATAAGTTATTCAATGGGACCTTTCCACATGATAATCTTGATTTAGCGCTGGGCATTGTACTAAATACTACTAATGTAAATTACCAGAAGGAAGGAAAAGTCGTCGTACTTAGCGCTCCCTGATGAAGTATTATAACCTACTGCTGTTACTACTATTGGTACCATCAATATGTTGGTCACAAGAATCTTCAAAAGAAGATTTAAGAGATATTCTATTGTCTTTACAGGAAAGGCATAAGATCCAATTCTCTTTTACCGATGAGGCAATTTCTGATAAAATGGCAATAGTGGATTCTACGCTTACACTAGAACAAACCATTGCTAAACTGGAACTAGATACCAGATTAAGGTTTCAATTTCTTAACGATGATTACATAGTAGTTAGAAACTACCGGGGAGATGACCTTGTAACCATTTGCGGGAATATTAAATCACATTCTGGAAGCCCACTTCTGGGTGTATCCATTGGTTTCTCTAGTTCAGAAGGAGTGTTTACTGATGAAAATGGAAGATTTAAGCTTGATTCTATTCCATATGAATCATGGCTCACATTGAGCTATCTTGGCTTTGCCACTAAAAGGTTAAAAGTATCAAGGCTCTCTTTCAAAGAGTGTGTTCAAATTAAGATGTCCGAATCAATAGAAGAATTGGATGAGATAGTTGTTAGTGACTACCTCGCAGCAGGCATCTCAAAAAACTACAACGAGATTCAGATAAACCCGCATACGCTTAAGACACTTTCTGGTCTGGCAGAACCAGATATTTTGCAAAGTATTCAGCAAATACCAGGTGTCAATAGTCCGTTTGAAACAGCCGCTGGAATTCATGTTCGTGGGGGACTGCCCGATCAAAATCTTGTATTATGGAATGGCATTAAAACCTATAATCATAGTCATTTTTTTGGGATGATATCAGCATTTAATCCTTACATAACTGATAAAGTCTCATTTATAAAACATGGTACTTCAGCGAAGTATGGTGACAGAATCTCTTCAGTAATAGACATTAATTCAAGTCAGCGCGTAGCGAAAAATATTTCTGGAGGTATAGGAACCAATCTCCTATTTTCAGATGGATTTGTTGAAATCCCATTACTAAAAGATAAGTTATCAATTGAAGTATCAGCGAGAAGATCATTTACAGATATTTTACAAACGCCTACTTACAATCAAATTTCGGATCGCGTATTTCAAAACACCAAAATAGGGGATGAAACTTCAGGTGATTCGCAATCTAAGAATAGCTTTTACTTTACAGATTTTTCATTTAGTTCTAGTTATGAATTAAACAATAATAACACATTCATTTTGAGTGGTTTATACAATAAAAATGAACTACAGTTTCAATCTCAAGATGCACTAGGAATCGAGACATTCAGCGATGAATTGTTGAACGAAAATGAGGGCGTCAACATAAAGTGGATTGGAAAATTAAATGACCGCTTTGGACTTGAAGCTAGTGGAAGTTTGTCAAGATATATTCTGCGATATGAGTTTATTCGATCTGTCCCTGACACCACAACACTATCAAGTAAGAAGAATTTTGTTAAAGAATCTAACTATCAGCTGAATGGTGATTATAACCTGAGTGATGGGCATAGTTTGGCATTTGGCTATAATTATTCAAATTCTAAAATTAGATATGCGTATGAAACAGAAGCTCCTTCATATGAAATTGTTTTGGATAGTGATAATTCCATTGTCGATACACATTCTGGGTTTATAGAGTATCTGTTTGATAATAAATCCCTATTGATTAGACCAGGTATTAGGCTTAATTATTATCAGCAGTTAAATGAAAGTTTTGTTGAACCAAGACTCTATATTCAGAAGCAATTAGCTAGTCATTTTGCACTATCACTTTCCACCGAATATCGAACTCAGATAGCAAGTCAAATAAAAGAATCTGTTGTTAGTGATCTTTCTTTAGAAAACAAAGTTTGGGCACTTGCTTCCTCTGATAAATTCCCCGTAATTAAAAGCCTTCAGTTTTCCTCTGGACTTAGTTTTAGCAAAGATGGTTGGTTTACAGAATTGGAAGCTTATCGTAAGTCTTTGAATGGTGTCACAACCTTGATATTTGGGTATCTAAATGGTTTGGAAAATCAGTTTAGAGAGGGCGAGAGTCAAATACATGGTGCAGATTTATTACTTAAGAAAATATGGCCCCAATATGAAAGTTGGGTTAGCTATTCATACATAAAAACTGAAAATTCATTTGATGATGTCAATGAAAACAGATCTTTTCCTGGGAGCTGGAGTATAGAGCACACCATAAGATGGTCCAATATTTACAATTTAGATGATTGGGAATTTTCACTTGGCTGGATATGGCATACTGGCAAATCATTTACTGATGTAATAAATACAAGTACAGAAGGACCGGTTCAAATCTTTTATGATGAAATAAATCAAAATAATCTTCCTGTTTACCATAGATTAGATATGTCAGTAATGAAAGAATTCAATTCCAAGAAAAACAACTTCTTGAGGTATCGAATTGGGCTTTCTATATTGAATTTGTACAACAAGAAGAATTTACTAAATCGTGAATTCAGGACAACACCTTCTTTAAATAATCAATTGATTGACACACGTGTATATTCCTTAGGATTCACTCCAAATCTAGTTTTCAGGGTTTTTTGGGATTAGTCTAATCCTACCACCTTAGGCTTCGTTAAGTTTGGACTTTCGAAGAATTTAGGTGCAGATAGTGTTACTCTAAAGAAAAATAGTTGGCCTTCATTTGGAGGTTCTGGGATCAGAGATACCCTAAATTCAAACGTATTAAATACTAAGCTTTCATTTCTTATTCTCACTCCACCACCCATCGTGTAATACGTTCTGGAAAATGGCTCTTCAATTCTAGATTCACGAACATTACCTACTCCCAAATGCGCATATGTGGCAAATCTGAATCCATAAAAATACCATGGTTGGAATACTACATATTCCGTTGATAGGGTAAATGCTCTATCTCCAATGATTTGATTACCAGTGATATTCCTAATTCTATTTTCACCTCTTAAACTTTGAGCTTGTGGAATAGAAAGTCTGTTTCCATTAAAAAAATAGAGTCTCGTGAAAACCCTAGAATATGCTCTACCTATTTTAATCAACGGTGTAAAGTGCCTCCCATTAACCTGGACCGTTCTATCGTTTCTTTCATTATTGTTCACGAAATAGCCAGATTCCAAATCGAAAAGAAAATAGCCGGTTGTGTTATTATAAAAAGAATAGCTAGCACGAAATCCTCTATAATCTCTTGTTCCAAACTCACCAAAATCTTTACCCAGTAGGAGCGTATAAATAAATCCTGTAGGAATATCCTCTGTGATATTGAAGGATAAAATATTCTTGGATTTTAGAAAGTTTATTTTACCATATGACAATCCACCAATTAAGAAGTGATGATTGTGATAGAGTACATTGCTGTCTTGTCGGACTATAGGTCGTTCAGAAAAATTATCATGCTGCACTCTTAGAGCGAAACTTAAGTTTTTACGACTATTCAATTGAAAGGACCGTGCTCCCCATACATCATAGCTTTTTCTATCTACTTGAAAATTTTCCTCATACAGTGAATCGGCGAATATCAGATCTTGTATTGGTTGGACATGTTCTACCGTAGCTTCTCCATAATATTTAATCTCAGGCGAAATGAAGTCTCGCCTGAAAGTCAACCCTTTACTTTTTCCTAAGTAGTTGTCGGAGATAAAAACGGTACCATCAATAAATGTATTCTCTATGTTTCGGACCGTGTATTGCGCGTCATATCCATGCATGGGCAACTCGTTTCTATTCCTTAAGTACCCGATTCTAAATTCATTCCCTGTTCCTAAAATGTTTCGGTTTGTAAACCCAATTTGAAGAGCAGAATTATCATCTAATGAAAAATCAACAGACCATGGAAATCGATCTTTCACAATAAGTGTAGCTATAACTGCCTCTGCATTTCCTGGATCCAATGTCAATTGAATACGTGCATCAACTATATAATCGAGTGATCTGATAATTCTTTCACTATCTGCCATTTCATAAATATCTACCTGGTCTCCAATGTCGAATAGGAGGTATTGCTCAAGCACTTCAAATGATGTGTTTCTATGCAGCTTGTTGCTTAATTTGCCAATGCCGCTATCAGCCCTAATTGTAGTGTCATTGATTGAGCCCCCAAAAAGATCAACAGATGCATACCTAATATTTGAAATAGTTTTTCCTCTAAAAGCTTTGAAAAAATCTTCACTCTTAACAGGTTCTGTGTTTGAAAGAGCATTTTGATTTTGATTTCTCACGATTAAGAGGTTGAATAGCTCTCTTGTTACTCTGTTTTTTTTGGCCACTGAATAAATAGAGTCATAGAAGCCATCTGACAGCACATATTTGTCGCTTAATACCTGATAATCCACACTATCGTGGATGATGAAAAAAGTATCTTTCTTGGTTGTAAAAAGAGAATCAGATAGAACTAAGACCTGGTTCTTGTGAAGATATACAGTATCACTTTGTGCAAATACTTGAGTAATCCACAGACATGTTAGGACCGAGCAAAGTATAATTCTGATAAGCCGATTCAATATGATTATTCTTCAGCTAGCAAGTATAGATAAATACGTTATAGGCAGCGTGTTTTTGAATGAGATTCTAATTTATCGATGGTACTAAATCAAGGACTACAACAAGTGTACATACATTTATTTTAACTCAATAATGTGTTATTAACTCACTCCTTAAGGAGAGTTTTGAGAAATAAGTTTCACGTCTTAGCACTATTAAAAGTTAAAATTCGGTGATTAAATATTTTATTTCTTGGTTGTTTGCTGCTTGGTGCTCAATCATATTTGGATACAGCCAAAATTTAAATAGTAATTCAACTTTGAATATGATTTTAGATGAGTTGAATGATCCAATAGATCAGATAGATTCTATCAATTTACTTACTTCATCGCTATTTAAATCTGATCCTTCGTTAGCAAAAACATTGGCCGAAAAAGCGCTTGAAATATCTCTCAAGGAATCTTATTCTAATGGAGAGGCTGAAGCACACTATTATTTAGGAACACTGTCAGCATATGATAAAAATGATGTTGCACTATATCATTTACAGAAGTGCTATAAAATAGCTAAAGAATTAGATAAGCAGGTATTACAAGCAAATGCATTGCTTAGTCTGAGTGCTGTATATCATGGCATGGATCATTTGGTCAAAGCGATTGAGTCTTGTAAGCTTGCTAAAAAGATAGGGTTAGCTTTAGGTAATCAAAAGATACTCTCAAGAGTGCATACCAATTTGGCTACATTCTATTATTACCAAGATGAAATTACAAATGCCCTTCAGCATTCAAGAGCAGCACTTCAATTGAAGATCGAATTAAAAGATGATTATGGAACTAGGCTCAATTACTTGAACCTAGGTGTGATTTTATGTGAATTTGATTCAACACTGGACGAAGGCATAAGCTATTTGAAAAGAGCTCGACTACTTTCCACTAATGATCCCATCATGGTTAATGACATTGTGTCGAATATGATCTGGGCTTATTCTAGAAAGAAGCAATACGAGATTAGTATTTCGTATTTAGACTCTGCGATATGGGGTAACGATACCATCGAAAATAAATATACGTTACAGTCAATTCACAGAATGGGAAAAGAGGTCTACCTCAAGCTAGCAGATTTTGAAAATGCTTATAATCATTTAAACCAAGAGACTAAGGTTCAAAACGAATTAAAGAGTGCTGAAATAGAAAGTAAATTTAAAATATTAGATCTTGAGAATTCCAATATTGAAAAACAGGAAAAAATTCTATTATTGGAAAAAAAGAGACTAATGGCTAATCTGAAATTTCAATATGCGATTGGCTGTGCTGTTCTCTTTTTAGTGCTTTTCATCGTAATGTATAGAAACTTTAAGGCGAAGGAGCAGTTGTTAAAAAACTTAGAATTTAAACGTCGAGAAATAGAAGAAAAGTCTAATCTACTGGAAGTAAAGAATAAAGAAATTGAACAGTTTGCCTACGTTGCCAGTCATGATCTAAAAGCTCCTTTGCACACAATCATTAGTTGCATTAATGTTCTTAACGAAGAAATAGAGTCAAAATTAAGTGCTAATGCAAGACAAATGGCTTCATTTATGGAAACAAGTGTTTCAAGAATGCGAACCATGATTGATACACTGTTAGAGCATGGTAAACTCGGGGCGGATATCAAATTTGAAGAGGTCGATCTCAACGAGTTGATTAGAAATTTGCAGGCAGATCTTAGTATTCTTATAGCAGAGTCTAAAGCTAAAGTTGTAGTTAACTATTTGCCGAGTGTAATCGGCTCTCGTACAGAATTATCTTTGCTATTTCAAAATCTCATAACGAATGCAATCAAATTTTCGAGCGTTGATCAAACTCCAATAATTACCATATCATATCGATCTCTACAAGAGGAACAAAAACTCCAAATATCTATTCGTGATAATGGCGTGGGTATACCTCATAAAAGGCAAGAAAGAGTATTTAAGTTATTTGAGAGAGCTCATGGTAAGCAATATGAGGGTAGTGGAATAGGTCTTGCTCATTGTCAGAAAATTATAAAACTGCACAACGGAAATATTTGGCTTGAATCAACAGAAGGTATTGGCACTACCTTTCATTTTACACTGCCTTTTTTTTATAAAGCCAAGCAGATTAATCCTTTAAATATTAAGAAAGTGCTTAAACGAACAGGCTAGTTTATGCATACTTTAAAGTCTCGTTATTCTTTGGATGAAGTTTATATATGAATTGTTAATAATTTGTAGAGAGTATAGATAAGAGTGGTTTTTATGATACTCACTATTCTTCAAAATAAATGCTGGTATTTTTTTATTATAGATTTTCTCAAAATACCATTGAATAATTTCTATTTCACTGTCTCCCCATAATGTCATCTTGTTAATTCTATATGCTGAAAAGTAAGTGTTGCTGTCATATAGTTCGGGTAGTGCCATTGAAATAAGTGATGTCCATCCTAAAGGCGTAATTTCTTGACTTAACTCAATTTTTAGTTGATAGGCTTTGTATTTCATATTCTCATAGAATTGTTTGAATATTCAATTAGTAAACTTAAGGATTTGGAAATGACCATTTTAACAAGCATGGTATACTAGATGTAAACATCCTAGTTATTGAGTGAAGTATTTGCAGCTATTTGCTAATTACATTAAGCTTTTCAAGCTGAATATTAGTTAGTTGTACTTTTTATACAACTAATTGATTACTTTCACGTATTCTACAACAAATAAATTGACCAAATGAAAGGAACACACATCGGGGAGTTAGAAGAGTTAATACTGCTAACAGTCGGTTCTTTATTCGATGAAGCTTACGGCGTAGCTGTAATGGATGAAGTGAGAAATAAGGCTGGTAGAGATATGAATATTAGTGCAATTCACGCAGTATTAAGACGTCTTGAAGAAAAAGGACTCTTAAAATCCAGAATGGGTGGTTCTACCAATGAAAGAGGTGGTAGGAGAAAGCGCTTGTTTACATTGACTAAGGAAGGAAAGCTTGCATTAGATAATAGCATCGCTCTACGACAGTCATTGTATGAACGAATACCCAATATCACTTATAACTTCTCAATATGAACGTTCAGCCACCAAAATGGGCAGATCGATTTCTAAGGTGGTACTGCAATCCACGCTTCTTAGAGGAAATAGAAGGGGACATCTATGAACTCTTTGAAAGAAGAATAGAAATTCAAAACCATAAGTTGGCTAAGGCAAAGTTTGTATGGGATGTGTTTCGCTTTTTCAGGTGGTCAAATATTAAAAGGACAAACTCAAAATATGCTACAATGAATCAATTTATGCTTTTTAGTAACTACCTCAAGCTAGGAATGCGGAATATCCGCAAAAATTTAGTTACCTCATCTATCAACATTTTCGGACTTGCAATTTCAATATGTTTTGCCATTTCAATATTCATATTTATGGATATGTCATTAAATATGGATGGCTATCATACAAATGGTGATCGCATCTATCAAATTACTAATTATGTAGAGCAAGACGGGAGTGAAGAATTATGGGGAGATTCCCCAATTGAACTAGGGCCTGACTTGGCCAGTAGCAATCCTTCAGTAGAGAATTTCTCAAGAGTGGAATTTAGATCTGCAAGCGTCAGGTCTGGAGCAGATGTTTTTGACGAACTCGTTCTATTTGTAGATCCTGGATATCATCAGATGTTTGATTTCCCAATGATAAATGGAAATAAAAATGTTCTGAATAATAAGAACCATGTTGTAATTAGCAAGAACATGGCAATAAAATACTTCAGTGATGAAGATCCTATGGGCAAGGAGTTGTCATTCAAGTTTACTAATGGTGTTATAAAGAGGCTTACGGTGGGTGCGATACTTGATAAGTATCCATACAATACAAGTATTGCTTACGACTTTTATATCCCTATAGACAATTTCTATGATCTCAATTTTGAAAATACTAAAGGGTGGTCCTTCATGACTGATGCTACCTTTATTCTATTAAAAGAAGGGGAAAGTATTACCTCAATAGAGGAATCGTACGATGGTTATAAAGAACTTCAACACAGCAGCAATCCAGAATGGAAGATTAAATCCTTTCAAGCACTACCATTATCCGAATTATCAACTTCGAGTTATAAAATAGTTGGTTCTGTTTCTGGAGGTGGACATCCGGCAGGTAGAATTGCTTTGACAGTAATTTCGTTATTTCTGTTGAGTATGGCTTGCTTCAACTTTATGAATATAAGTGTTGTAGGTGCATCTAAGAGGTTGAAAGAAATTGCTCTAAGAAAAGTAATGGGTAGCGTTAAGAGAGAGATTGTGAAGCAGTTCATGGTTGAAAATCTTTTACAATGCTTTTTTGCATTAATAGTGGGTGCATTATTGGCATATTTCCTTTTAGTCCCATGGTTTGATTATATGATTCCAGAGATGGAGTTAAAATTTCGAACTGCTTACCCATTAACGCTAGTTTTTTTCTTAGTGAGTCTGCTATTAATTGTTGGTTTGATAGCCGGAGCTTATCCTTCATTTTACATTGCGAAATTTGATGCAATAACCATTTTCAAGGGGAATCAAAAATTTGGTTCTAAGAACGCTTTTTCAATGATCATGCTAGGTGTTCAGTTTTTTCTGGCAATCGTTACTGTCGTCGGGTGTTTCGTGATGACTGAGCAAAATATCTATCTGGGGAAAAAGGACTGGGGGTATGATCCTTCAGGTACAATGTCAATTTATGTGACTGGAGAAGAACAGTATGAATTATTAAAAAATGAATTAATTGCCCATCCAGCTGTTGATTTTTATACTGCATCAAATTTTCTGATTGGGAGGGGGCGCCTAGGAGTCCAATGGAAATCGAGGATAAGCAAATGTCTGTGAGGCAAATTTCTGTTTCTGAAAATTACTTTAAGACATTCAGATTAAATATGAAGGAGGGACGTGCACTGACAGATTTGGCAAGCGACCAAAAAGGAAGTGTCGTAGTTAATGAAAAATTTGTAGAATCAATGGGGTGGGAACAACCCATTGGTAAAGTCTTCACACATGATAGTACAAGAAGAACTGTTGTAGGCGTTGTTAATGACTTTCATTACTACGATTTCTTCTCAGCTATCGAACCGGTAATGATCAGTGGATTAAACGCTAATGAAGTACATTATCTGACTGTACAAACTTCTCCAGAAAAATTGTTAGATCTCGAATCTTTTGCAAGAAAAGCCTGGTATCAGATAGCACCTAATGATCCATTTGATCGCGTTTTTCAAAAAGATGCATTTGATAATTTTTATCAAGAGAACACTGCAAACACCTCAATTCTGATGTTTATATCAACAATTGCCATTGTATTGGCATGTCTAGGATTGTACGGTTTACTATCATTTAATGTACAAGGAAAGCTAAAAGAATTCAGCGTGAGGAAAGTGCTTGGTGCTGAATCTAAATCGCTTATTAGAATAGTTAGCAAAAGATACTTTTGGGTATTACTTATTTCATTTTTACTTGGCGCACCTCTTGGTGCAATAGGAATGATAAACCTTGTAATAACCATTTTTCCAGATCCGGAAAAAGTAACCGCATTGCCATTTATTGTGGCTATGGCAATCATTTTGATAACATTAATAGTAACCGTAGCAGGTCAAATTAGTAAAGCAATAAAGGTCAATCCGGCAGAATTATTGCGAACCGAATAGACATTATTAAGGGCAGATTGAGAGATCTGCCCTTTTTATTTCGATTCTATTATCCTTTCTATAGATTTCATTTCTCATTAGCTTTATTGCATATGAAAGATGAAAAACATCCAATCGTTCCAAAATGGCTGGAAGAACTTCAGCAACGAAGTTGGGAGCCTGAAATACTTCTGTCAGGTATAGTGCTCTATGGTATGTTCAAAGTACCAGATCTTCTAGATGATTTTTTGATGTTTTTTAAACTTAACATCTTCGGAAATTCTACAGACATTAATAATCTGATTGCCTTTTTTAAAATGGGTATTTATTGGCTTATCACAGGGCTAATTCTTCATCTAATTTGTCGAGGAATATGGATTGGTATGGTCGGCCTTAGCTACACATTTCCGACTGGAATACGTGGAGATCGGATTAGTTATAAAGAAAAGTTCAAAGAAAAGGTTGATAAAAGTCCAACCTACGAACAGATCGTTGTTAGGCTTGAAAAAATAAGTAGTTCATTGTTTAGTGTCTCTTTTATGCTTTTCATGAGCATAATAGGAGGCTATTTCTTTTTCCTTGTACTAGTAATACTTCCTTTTACCGTAACTTATATCTACTTTGATATAGGTTTTGAGGGTGCTTTTTTTGACGCATTTCAAGTATATGTATTTATAGTTATTAGTGTTGCATTTCTAGCTTTAGCGGATTTTGTTACACTTGGATACTTTAGAAGATTTAAATGGTTTGCTAAAATATATTGGCCAATTCATAAGCTTGTGAGTGCACTTACATTGTCACGTTTTTATCGACCGATATATTATGGTATCGTTACCAATTTCAACAAATGGGCCTTTTTTGTTTTCCTTGTAGTTTTTGCTTTTGTAAGTATTGCTGGTGCCGGAAATTATTCTAATAGGGTATATCCTGGTGATAGTATTTCAAGATTAAGTGTATGGGGTACTACTCAGGGATACACAGCATACACAGGATATTACGACGATAGAAATGAAGATTTTCCGTCTTGGAGAGCCCACATTCCTTCAGATGTAATTTCAGGCAATGTTCTTAAATTGTTTGTAGTCGCTCAGATAGCATACGAGGAAAAAATGTTAGAAATCACTTCCGTAGATTCACTTCGGAAAGTTTATCCTGATACTTCAAAAGCTGCACTCAATTTGATGGCCGTCAAAAACTATTTCAAAGTGGCTATAGATCAAAAAGAAGTAGAAGTTCCAAAATGGTATTTTCATTATAAAGAATCTTCTAAGCAAAGAGGCTTTCTTACGTTTATAGACATTGGTGATGTTGAAGAGGGTCTTCATCAATTGCAGATCTCTTCGCCATCAGATTCATCATTTAGTCGTCCTATTTCTAACATTCCCTTTTACAGAGATGTGAATATTGTACCAGGTACTCCAAATAAAACAAGAGAGGATAAAGAAACAAGTGTCGATTTTCAGCCAAAACCGTTCGGAATAAGGGATTAGAAAAAAATATTCTTCTCAATTGAACCTGGCTGAGTTTGAAGTGTATGGCTTATCAAACATTCAAAATCAGAATCAAAATGAAGAAGCTAATTTACCTTATAGCTATACTTAGCACATCGGTTTTATTTGGGTTTGATAAACCTGAAGATGTGCCATCTAAAATCACCGAATTAAGAACCAATAAGTGGTATCGGGAGATTTTACTTTCATGGAAAGATTACCTCGAAGTGAATCCCGAGTACGAAGAGGGGTGGGTAAACTATTACAAGGCCTCCAAATATGCTGGCAAACCAGACAACCTTCTAGATGAAATTGTAAATGAAGTCAAGGAACGGTTTCCAAATACATTCACTAGCCACTACATAACGTTTCATCAACATGGATGGGATGAGAATGGAATCATTCAGCTTGAACAAGCGTTAGACCTTGATAAATCTGGTGTTCGTGCATTAGA
This sequence comes from Ekhidna sp., assembly GCF_963691765.1. GTDB lineage: Bacteria > Bacteroidota > Bacteroidia > Cytophagales > Cyclobacteriaceae > Ekhidna. The sequence continues at coordinate 4,154,652 of NZ_OY829375.1, read as the reverse complement.
AGACCGTTTAGCTCTTAGCTACCTAAAAAACGATCAAGATAAGTCTGAGATTTCTAAAAAAGTATTCGATGAAGGTCTTATTCATAGTAGTACATTAAACTACAACTATAATTTACTAATGTCAGTAAGTGACAATGGTATCTTAATAACTGATGCAATTCATACTACAATTCCAATCTGGGTTTTGCAAGATGTAATGGGGGTTCGTAAAGACGTATCCGTACTCAACCTTGAATTGGCTAGTGATGAATCTTATGTAACCAATGTTCTAGAAGAGAAAAACCTTCAAGCCAGTGTTGACGATTTGATGAGCGTTGAAAATCAAGCTGAAGTATTCTATGCGCTTACATTACCTCGAAAGCGTCTTGAAAATCTCGAGAACAACTTATACGTGATTGGGCTAGCTTCGACAAATGGAGATAAGTCTTTTAATCACTTTGAAATACTAAGAGAAAATATCGAAGATCGATTTCTTTTAGATTATCTGACAATCGATTTTAATGGCGAACCAAAGTATGCGACAGGCAATGTCCTTTCTTCAAATTATATCGTTCCTCTTCTTCTGTTGAAAGAGTTTTACGATAACCTAAACAATGACCAACGATCGGAAGAAATACGAGATCAAATCTTATCTATAGCCGGTAAATCGAAGATTAAGACTCGCGTAGAATTGCTTTTAAATTCAAGAAAAGCGTCTCGTACTTTCAAGATTGTAGAGCTTGAAACTAAGAAAATTGATAAAAGCATGAAGCCAATGAAGGACGATCTGTTTGTTTCAAATTTCGAACTCACCAATAATGATTTTTGGTTTTTCATGGAGTATTTAAGAACAAATGGTTACTCGGAACTATATGAAAAATCTAAGCCAGATTTATCTAAATACGACGATGTTACTAAAGCTCTTTTGTTTAACTATCAGTATAGTCCTGCAAATGCACAGTCTGTTAAAGTGGATAGAGGGGGCAATTACCTTGATTATCCCGTAATTGATATCACGCATGAAACAGCAAAAGCGTATTGTGAATGGTTAACTGTACAATACAATGCTCAAGAAAAAAGAAAGTACAAAAAGGTAGAATTCAGATTACCAACCAAGGAAGAATGGATGATAGCAGCTCTAGGCTATAAAGACTTTACATCTTGGAAACTTGAGGAAAATACGGTTAAAGCCAAGGAAAAAGAAGGAAAGGCACCAATTAACTCTTACGATCTATCCGAGCATACTATTTCTTATCCATGGTACAATGGTGCGTGGAATTATAGAAACAACATTAAAAATTCAAAGGATTGTTATTTAGCAAATATTAAAGTACCTGAGGATGTTATATGTGCTGGAGGTGTAAAAGGTGATGGGTTCACTTTTGCAGCGCCAGTAGGCAGCTACTTTGCCAATGGCATGGGCTTATATGATGTTGTGGGGAATATCTCAGAAATGACGCAAACTCCTGGAGAGGCAATGGGCGGAAGTTGGAATCATTCAGCTGAAGAAGCTACTATTCAAAGCATTACAAATTACGAGGGGTCGGATATTAGTGTTGGTTTTCGATTATTTATGGAAGTGATTGAAGAGTAATGATCTTTAATAAACACGTAAATAGGACTGATGAAGAGCTGATGGTGCTGGTTAAAAACCGGAACCATCAGGCTTTTTCTATTCTATATAATCGATATGCCGACAGACTAAATGCATTCTTTTATCGGATGCTTTGGTCTAATCGTGAAATGTCTGAAGATTTTGTTCATGATCTATTTTCTAAGATTATTAACAAACCAGAATTATATGATGAATCGTACATGGTCAAACCTTGGCTTTTTCGAATTGCATCTAATATGTGCAAAAATGCTTATCGAAAGAGAAGTTTTGAAGAAGCATATCAGAAGGCGCACTTTCATGAAGAGCCAATTACCCAGCTACAAGAACATCAATTAGATGAGGTAGTCTTGACAGATCAAATACATGAATTGCTGGATGAGATGGGTGAGGAAAGGAAGATGTTATTCCTTCTTCGTTATCAACAAGAACTTCCGATTCAAACAATCGCTGAGATGCTGGATATCTCAGAAGGAACAATCAAGTCACGATTATTTTATACAAAAGAGAAAATACGAACTTCATTAAAATATTGAGATGAAAGAGTTTGAAAAAATAGAATCCCTACTAAAAACCAAAGCCTATCATTCTTTGACAGCCGATGAGAAAGCTATTGTCGATGCAGAATTGGGACAAGACACTTACGAGGAGTTAAGAAATGGAATAACTCAAATAGCTAGTGAACAAATAAAAGTCAGAAAGGATGTGAAGGCGTCGCTAATGACTGAATTTAAACAGCAAGAGAGACGTGGGATATTTGCTTTAATACAATTCAAATTACCAGCTTACACACATGCATTTTCACTGGCAATAATCATATATGTCATATTCTTCATGCCTAAGGCTGAACGTGTTGTTACACAAAATCAAATAGTCGAAGTAATGGTTCGTGATACTATTGAAATCAGACAGGTGGATACGCTTTTTGTGGAGAAGGTAGTTAAGGTTCCAACGCCAGTTTTTGTTGCACAAGAAGTGGAATCAGAGAAACCTATTGAAATAAAGCAAGTTAGTAATCGGTCGATTTCGGAGCAGAAGGAAGTAATGGATTTGGTAGTGAGAGGATTGGACTAAATTGAATTAGTAATTCATCCTTTGTGTTTACTTTCGGCGAATGGATGAAGGAGACATTCGCGCTAGCTTTGAACACCAAGTAAAGCTTCTAAAGAAAGAGAAGGCTGCAGATTATGCGCTTTATGAAGAGCGTATGATGAATACTAATATTAAGGATCGTGTTAAAAATGGAGTGACCTGGTATCCAATTAGGATAGAGAAAGACTTTATAAGCACGGGGGAAAGGATAACCTTAGAAATAGCTAAGAATAATCAAGAAACGCAAAAACATGCTTTTCAAGTTGGTGGTGTAGTTAGTGTTTTTTCAGGTTCAGAAGAAAAAGATAAGACGCTAGGAGGAGTAGTTGGATACCTTAAAGAAGGTGTCATGCGCATTGTTTTAAATCAGTCATTTCTCCCTGAGTGGGTAAGTACTGATAAACTCGGTGTTAATCTACTTTTTGATGATGGTACCTATCGTGAAATGAATAAGACTTTGCATTCTGTGATGAATGCCTCAAATGATAGGTTAGCAGAACTTCGCGATATTTTGTATGGTAAAAATCAAGCTTATTTTAAAAGTGGACACACATTCCAAATACCTGCATTAAATCACATTCAAAATCAAGCATTTACTAAAATTTTACATGCTCAAGATGTGGTGTTTGTTCATGGACCTCCTGGAACAGGTAAAACAACAACACTAACAAAGTGCATCAAAGAAGTAGTCAAAGAGGAAAAGCAAGTGTTGGTATGTGCACCAAGTAATGCTGCTGTAGACTTATTGGTTGAAAAGTTGGCTATGGAAGATGTCAAGGTATTAAGATTGGGTCATCCAGCACGTTTAACTCCAGATGTTGTTGAAAACAGCTTAGATGTAAGGATCAGTAAACATCCAGACTTTAGTCGGTTAAAAGAAATGCGAAAGCAATCTGAAGAATACCGTGCACTCGCAGGAAAATTCAAGAGGCAGTTTGGTAAGCAAGAGAAGCAGCAAAGGGATATGCTCTATAAAGAGGCACGTGCACTTAAGTCTGAATCAAGACACTTGGAAAATTACATTTCAGATAGTCTCGTAGATCGTGCGCAAGTCATTGCTTGTACGTTAACAGGAGCTGCTCATTCACTTATTCAAGATCGGAGATTTAAAACCGTCTTTATTGATGAATCTTCTCAAGCGATGGAAGCTGCTGCTTGGATACCGATTGTTAGGGCTAACCGGGTCATTATGTCTGGTGATCATCACCAATTACCACCGACTATTAAATCAATCGAAGCAGCCAAAGATGGGTTAGAACACACACTGTTTGCCCGCGGGCTTGAATCTCAGACAGAAGGTGTTGTAATGTTGGAAACCCAATATAGAATGGAGCCAGCCATAATGGGATTTTCCTCCCAACAGTTTTATCATGGAAAACTTGTTGCAGATGAAAGCATCCTTAGTAGAAATAGCAGATTCGAAGACTCCATCAGATTTATAGATACCGCAGGTGCAGGGTATGAAGAAAAGGTAAAACAAGAAACTCTAAGTACATATAATGAAGGCGAGGCCATGCTATTGACCAAATTAATGGAAAGCGAAAATCTAGTTGGCTTAACTATAGGTGTTATAGCTCCCTATAAAGCACAAGTTGAAGTTTTAACCAAAATGATCCAGAAGTCAGAGGAACTTTCAAGCGTTTTAGAAAATGTCGATATAAATAGCGTGGACGCATTTCAAGGACAAGAGAGGGACGTGATCTATATTTCTTTAGTAAGAAGTAATACTTCAGGAGAGATTGGTTTTTTGAAAGAGTATCGAAGATTAAATGTTGCTATGACAAGAGCTAAACTACGCCTTGTTATGATCGGTGATTCTGCAACACTAGGGGGAGATACCTTTTATTCTTCTATGCTGGATTATGTTCAAAAAGAAGGACTATATCAATCCATTTACGAGTTGCCCGAGTTAATGAGCTAATCAATCTTAAACAGTGAGTTGTTTTTCTTGTTATACTGATCAAACAGCGTCTTATGAAAACACTTGCATTATTAAGTATTGCACTTCTGCTAACTCAATCTACAGTTATAAAATTTTCTGATGATACACTCAATGAGTGGTATGTGCTTAATGATGGTGTAATGGGAGGTTTGTCCAAAGGAAAGCTTGTTGAAACGGATCAAGGAGTTCTGTTTTTCGGTTCAGTTTCACTGGCTAATAATGGCGGCTTTACTTCATATAGAGGGCCATGGAAATCCTATGATCTTTCAGAATATCACGAAGTAGAAATACGTTATCGAAGTGAGGGAATGAAGCTTGCTTTCACTATGGAAACGAGCCGAAGGTTTTGGATCCCAAATTATAAAATGAGTCTTTCTAAAAGTCAGGAATGGGTCACAAAGACATTCAAATTAGCTGATTTTAAACAATATAGACTTGGTACTTTTACTGGCAAATCTTTTACAGAAGATGTCAAGGATGACATTATACGTGTAGGCTTTATTACAGATGAAAAGCGTGAAGGTGACTTCAAGTTTGAAGTCGCTTATGTGGAGTTTAGATGATTATTCTTTGGATATTTTCAGATTGATGGGAGTATTGAATTGGTATTTAATGGTTTTATGCTAGATTTAATTGCATGTCACCAAACTAAATAAGCTAATAGCTTATACCTAAGTCCACTTTTATGGAAACCATCGATGCCTTTTTAGGATCTCTTAAAGATTTCTTTACGCTTTCAATTAAACAATATCAGGGAATATTCTTAGGTATATTAACAACCACCTCTGCTGGTCTTTTACTTAATAGACTACTTCAGAAAAGTCAAAAAGGTATAGATAAAAAGTTCTTTAAAGATTGGACGGATGTTGGTTCTCGGAGTACCAATGTTTTACACTACTACATGTATTACATCAATCCAATAAGAAAAACCTTTGTCAGAGCTCCACTAGTACTTCGTGAAATAAAAGTAAGAGATGACTACTTCGATATATTTTATAAGGCAGAATACTACTCACTAGACTCGAAAGGAAAGACAAAAAATTATAAAGGTAAAGGAACTGTCAAAGGAAATATCTTGGAGCTAACACTTCTGGATACAGAAAAAGGAGAGGTGCTCTTTATCATATCATATTTGAGTAATAATAGAGAAAGTTCATTGTTCAATGCACTCCATCTAGGGACTGATCACAGAAATGATACTATTTGCTCAAATAGACTGATTAGAAAAATTTCTCTTAACCAAGAAACAGTCAAATTAAAAGGCGAAATTATTTACGAGAAGGATCGCAAAGAGGATCCAGATTTGGAAGAGATCTTTAACTACCTGCAATATGATGCAAAGCGAATAAAGCTAACGCAATTTACCGATCATGATATTGAAGGACTTAGACAAGTCAATAAGAAGCTCATGCAGCGATTACAAATCAATAAGCTTCAAAAGATGATTGGAACCTGGATTTCTTTTTCAACAGTTTATGGCGATAACAATGTTTATTCATTTAGGTGGTCTATAACCCAGAATGAAAAAAGTTTTGAAGTATATCGTGACTCTAATGAAGAGCTTTATAAAGGCACAGTAAAGTATGGTCACGATTTCATTTCCTTTTTGCTAACTCAAAGCGGAATCATTCACAATGAGTTTGTAGATCTAGTGCCAACGGGCAAAAGAAAGCATCTTATGGCCATGGATGATGAAGAAGAAGGAGTATTTAAGGGGCTAACATCAACCTTTGTTAGAGAAAATTCGGATTCTCATCCAGTAGTCACACGAGAGATTATGGTAAAACTCTCAGACTCACCAATTACCATAGATAAAGCAAAGCGTGGGGGTCCTGAAACCTGGGATATGGTGCGTGATAAGTTTGTGAATAGTGATTTATGCAATCAAGATGCGGAACGTTTAACACAAATAGTTAAAGAATACATAGAAAACGGTAACGATCGAATCTATGCCAAGCTTCAAAATCAACACAATGTTAAAAGAGATCAGTTTTCAGGAACATATTATGTCTATTATATCAACAGTGCTACGGACGAATTTGAACGATTCTTTTTAAGTGTAGATAAAAAAAAGGGTGTAGAATGCCAGCAATATGTCAATTCTAAAGGGAGTGGTGAAAGGATAGATACCTTCGTTGGAGGTGTTCCATATGAGAATAAACGGCAAGTAATTATTCAAGCATATTCTGAAAAGCGTCCAGTAGCAATTACGATATTGAGAGCTACTGAAAAAGGTGGGTACTTGACTACCTATAACAAAGGCAATTCTCCTGTTGCTACAAGAGCTACTTTAAAAAAAACAGATGACAAAACTCCTCATCTAAAAGACTGGAATAAATCTGCATACAAAGAACTTGAAGAAGAGTTGCGTACTAAAGGTCCTTACCTTGTTTACAGGTAATCTTTTGAAGATTTTTCATACTAGGCTAGAACGGAGTTGGATTTATTGATTAGCTCTTAGATAGTAAGTTAAAATTAACTAAGCTTCTTGTTCGTCACTTAGCTTTTCATTTATGCTTCTTAGTGCATTGTCTAGTTCGGTCGCAGACTCTTGAAGGCTCTCGTTGATAAATGGTAGGTTGACAGAATCTTCTGGATCATATAGGTCTACCAACCCAAGTATTCTTGCTAGTGGAGCACGTACAATATGTGAATTTGAAGAAAGGTATTCCTTAAGTTGTTGGTTTCGAATTTTAAGTTGTTCGGTGCGCTTATTTACGACCTTTTCAAGGTTGTTGTTCATGACAATAATCTCATGATTAGCACGCTGCAATTCCTCTGACTGCTTTTCTATTTGAATATTAAGTTTTTGAAGGGCTTCATGATCTTTACGTTTACGCTTGTAGTTTACAAATAGGAGGTAAGTGATCACAAACATTGATAATAAACCCGCGATGAGCGAATTACGAATTAAGATTGCTACTTCTAATTCATTTTCCTGTTCAAGTCTTTCTCTTTCTTGTTCTATTTCCTGCTGAATCTGAAGTTGGTTGTATTCATATTCTGCTTCTTGAAAGGCTATGCGCCTAGCAAGATCATTGTTGAACAATGAATCATTGGTAGACTTGTAGGTCTTATGGAATTGTAAAGCTTCCTTCAATCTGTTTTGCATCTCATAAACATCAGCAAGGTATCTTGCTGCATCTCTAAGTTCTGACCTTAGTCCAGCTTTTGATGCAATATTATATGCTTGCTTAAATGATGTTTCAGCATTACTAATTTGATTAAGACCTAGATGCATTTTTCCTTGATCAATCTTTGCAAGGCTTAGAATGTATTGATTGCGTAGCATATTAGATAGACTAATTGCGCTATCTAAATATATTTTCGCTGAGTCAAGGTTGTTTGACTTAACATAAACACTGCCTATGTTATAAATAGGGTATAAGGCACTACTTGGATCATTAATCTCTCTAGCGATAGCCCAAGCTCTTCTTAGATAGTCAAGAGCTAAATCATAATTGCCGTCGATTTTGTGAATGTATCCTATGTTGTTCAGTACATTCCCTTCACGAGGGTCATTCTGTATGTTAAAGCCTCTCACCGCTTTTTCATAGTATTCTAATGCGCGATCATGATCTCCTAAAAAGTTGTATAATCTGCCTATGTTATTTGTGCATCCAACAACACGTTCATTATTATTTAGCTCTTCAAAAGTTGATTGTGCTTCTAAATAGAGTTGAAGTGCACGATAAAAATTGCCCAGATTTGTATGTGCTATCGCAGCACGCATTTTAGCATCAGCTATGCCCAGTCTATATCCGGCGGCTTGAGCCATACGTTCACTTTTTTCAGCAAGTAGGAGTGTGCTATCAGGATTTGAAGACCTTAAAGAATAGGCAATGGAGTTAAGTGTTTCTACTTTTATTACAAGATCATCGCTTTCATTAAAAACACGCCAAAGGCTGTCAGTATTATCCTGAGCAATTGCTAGCGTAATAGCAACACTGCAAATGATAAGTATGGTTAAGCTTCTAAGAATCAACAAGTGGTAGGCTGATGGCATTGATTAATTAACTAATAAAGACCATAACCGTCAATTTATCAAATGATAATAATGAAAATACGACGGAAGAAGTAGGGTCAAGGATTAACAACCTACATTTTTATATAAAAGCTAATTAAGAGTATTACACAAATCAGGTGTTCATCCATCTCCAAAACTTGCCGAGAATGGTCTTAGGAGCCGGTCTCTTATCAGTGTTTTCAATCAAAACAGGAGTCTGTTCTTTTGCCTTACGCTTTTCCTTAACAGCTTTAACACTATCTAATTTTTGTTTGTAGTGTGCTTCCTTTCTGGCTTTCTTCTCTTGACTTTCCTTTTGCTTTCTCCTTTTTTCCTTTCTTGCTTCGTACTCTTCTTGCTTTCTTTTGGCCTTCAATCGACGCTTTTCCTTCTCTTCTGCTGTTAGAGGTTGCCTTTTCTTTCTTGGATGTCTGTATTCTCTTAGGTCTTTTTCAGTTACAAACTCACTTTCAGTAGGTGGCTCTTTTTTCTTGTCTTCTTTTTTCTTGGGCTCGGGTAATTCTACTTTACCTAAAACCTTTAATCCAGAAAGTTCTTTCTTCGGAGCTTTAATTAACTTGATTTTATCGAGATCCGCTGGGTTTTCTTCAGATTCTAGCATCTCAAGCAGCTTGTCGGTTTGGATAACCTCATCTTGTGCTGGTGTATCTACTACTTGATTTACTACTTCAGCAGGAACATCGGCTTTTATCGATTCATCTTCTTTACTTGATTTAATTTCAATTTCTCCATTTACAGAAGCTATTTCTTCAAGTGGTGTTTCATGCAAGGATGAGTCTAATGACGTTTCATAACCTGAATCATTTGCATCCCACTCAGCTTTAACCAGAGTGTCATTGGATTCAATCTCTGCTACATCTTCTTCTTTAGATTTACTTTCGGCAATTGTTTCAACTATAGGTAGCGGATCAGGCGCAAGCTCTTCAGGTTCAATACCAAAGAAGTCTAGTACACTATTCTCTTCTTCTTCACTCAATTTAGTATTAGAATGAATTTCTTCATTTGAATCACTTTCTAGATAGGAAATGAGATCCTGAACACGGATATCATATTTTCTGGCGAATTGTCCTAGTCTCATTGGGTTGGGCAGTTGAATGTCGCAAAAGTAATTTCTTACTTCAATAGATGGAACTATTTTAGACTCTTTCGACAGTCGCATTATCATTCCCTTGCTGTATCATATATATTATCTATGTTTTTCCGTTTAAATGAATGATGTTGTAAACACATGTTATTAACTTCAATCTAAGAAATTGGAAATCTTATAAAATCTTAACAATGGCCTTTTCTGGTAAAAAATTTATTAAGAGAACACTCTTGTTTTTTTTATCCGTCTTTCTAGTAATTTCCATTGCAATAGGAGTGGTTATAAACTTCGTTTTCACACCAGAAAAGTTGACCCCTAAAGCTCTAGAACTTACAAATGACTATTTAGATGGTCAATTAGACTTGGGTAGCGTAGAGCTTACTTTTTTCTCGACATTTCCAGATTTGGAGGTTACACTTAAAGATGGTTTGCTTATCTCCAGTAATTCTGACTCACTACTTTCTTTCGAATCTTTAGATATTTTCTTGAATCCTGTTTCAATTGTTTCTGATGAAAAGATACACGTTGATAAACTCGCTATTGTCGCCCCTGTTATTTATGCCAATTTAGACAAAGGAGGAGTTACTAACTGGAGTATTCTCAAAGAGGACACAACAGCTGTGGATAGCGTAACTGCCATTGAGACCAGTAGTACCGAGGGTGGAGATACATTTGTTATTGACGATATTCAAATAGTAAATGGTGCTATTAAATTCGAAGATTTTACCAACTATTTCACCATGGATGTTGAAAATGTCGACATCTTTGGCAAAGTCTCATACTTGAATGATCACTTAGATTGTGATCTGGATCTGGAACTAACAGATATGGTTTTGAAACTTCAAGAAGAGGCTATTCTCAATCCAGTAACAATTTCTTTTCATTCAAGAAGCGATATTGATTTATCTACAAATAAAATTCGTATTGACACTGTCAATCTCAAGGTTGTTGATCATGAGTTAGAAATAGAATCTAGAGGAACAATAGAACAAGATTCAATAGGATCTATAATAGTAGATCTTGAGAGTAGAATATTTACTTCTAATATTAGAGAAGCCCTCGACTTAATTCCTTTAAGATACATGGATTTAAGTAGATTAAAAGGTAAGGGAGAAGTAGACCTTGAGGCTAATATCAATGGAAAATATGACAGTAATAGCTTCCCTGTTGTCGATCTTAATTTAAATATTAGTGATGGAGAGGCCTCTTATGATGGTTTCTCAAAAAAGCTCGAATTATTTGAGACAAATGTAGGAGCTAAGATTGACTACCTTAACAAGCGGTCATCTGCTATAAACCTCTCGAAGCTAAATATAGTAAGTGATGGAGTGACATTAAATCTAAATGGTAGTGTCACTGAGATTCTCACAGATCCTCACATCATTTTTGGAAGTAAAGGAGAGCTCCATTTTGATGATATTCTTGAAACCTTTCCTATTGATGATTTAGATGCTACTGGTAACGCGGAGTTTGACTTGAAAGGTGATTTGTACTTAAAAGATGTTGTAAACTATAATTATGGAAAGATAGGAGTAACAGGGACAACTGTTCTTTCGGATATCGATCTTAATTATTTAAATGATAGTATCAAGTTTAAAACCACTAATTCAAAGCTCACCTTTGGCCAATCTCAAAATGTATCTAAGCTAGGTCAGGAAAATGCAAGATTCCTTAATTGTAGGATCAAGTTTTCTGATATTCTTTTCAATGTTAAACACATGGCAGAGGTAAACACTAAGAGGCTGAACGTTAACATGCGAACAACACCTTTAGAAGATACTACTCGGATCTCGCCAATTCGTGCAAACGTCAATTTATATAATGGGAGTGCAACATTAGGAGATACGCTAACTGTAAGCGGAAAAGCAATTAAGGGGTTCGTTTTATTGACCTCTGCTAAAAATCAACCAACTGTGCCTTTGATTAAGTCTGAATTAAATGGTGAGTTTATGCGAGTAACTACCGGATTAAACAGGGCTGGTCTGAAAAACTTTGAGTATCAATTCCAGTTGGTACAAAAAGGTAAGAAATGGCCAATGAAAGGAGAGTTTAAATTTGAAAATCTAAACTTATTTGCCGAGGCATTTCCTCGAAAAGTAGTTGTAAAGGAAACAAGTGTGCGAGTAGCTACTAACAAGTTTACGCTTAAAAATGCAACTATAAGACTAGGGAAATCTAACTTGAATCTTTCAGGCAATATTTATAATCTGCAGAAGACGTTGTCTAACACTACGTCCTTGAAAGCAGATCTTAACGTTAAATCAAAGTACTTAAACCTTAATACTGTTACAAAAGTATTAGATCAAGCCAATACACTTAGCGAGACACACGATTTAGCTTCATTGGACACTTTGACGAATGCTGGCGATTCAGATGAAATAGAAACGTTTGTAGTACCTAAGAATATTGATTTTAATCTTAGACTTGATTTGCTAAAAGTAAGATACGGTGATTTGACACTGGATGATGTCAAGGGTAACGTGGTTCTCAAAAATCAAAGCGTTAAGATGAACAACCTACAAATGAAAACTAAGGCAGCGGATCTTAATGCGAGCGCACGCTATACCGCTAAGTCAAAGAGTAAGGCTTCTACGAATTTTAATATTCGATTAACAGATGTGGATGTTAATAATATGATTGAAATAATGCCATTTATGGATACACTACTACCTATGGCAAAGGACTTTGATGGTGTAGTCAATCTGGGAATGCGTGGCTCAGCAAAAATTGGAGAAAATATGGCTATCAATGAATCCTCTCTTCAGGCGGTTGCAAGAATGGAGGGACAAAATTTAGTCTTGCTTGATGGTGAGACCTTTCAGTATTTGGCAAAAACTCTTAAGTTTAAAAATCGAGAAAAGAACACATTGGATACACTTGCTGTAGAAATGGCTATGGAAAATGGTGTACTTGAAATATTCCCATCATTGGTGGTAATGGATAGATACAAAGTAGCCATAGGCGGAATACAGAATCTAGATCTTACATATAAGTATCATATTTCTGTTCTTGATTCCCCACTTCCATTCAAAACCGGGATAGATATTTTTGGTAAAGCAGAGGATTATGATTTTAAAATCACCAAAGCTAAATACAAGTACATTTTTTCTGATAAGAAAAAACACAAGGATAAGGTTGATCCAGAATTGTTAAGAAGAAAGAATGAGATTCTTGAGAGAATAAAGTTTGAGAACTAAACTTATTTGACTTTATGACCACTAAAGAATGTATTTGCCCTTCCATTTAAGATTGCAGTATTAGGACCTTCAAATCGAACGTAAACTCTGTTTCCTTCCTCTACTTTTATTGTTTTTGATGTTCTCAGTGAAATAACTTGATCTGAATTTTCGTCGATTAGAGTTCGTGACACTCTATCTCCGTCTAAACTACCAGTTTCATCTTCGTCCACGTAAAGTGATATGCCTCTCGTATAGTTGTTAGTAAATGAAACCGTAATTTGTGCGTCAAAATGATAAATTCCATCGCTAGGAACTCTGAAGTAGTGATCGCTCAGTATGAATGAACCACCTTCCTCAAACTCTTCTCTGTCAAATTCAATGGGACCACTACTTTGAGAACTTGTTGATCCATTGAGGTACACTTCGAATGCTACAACTTCATTTAAGTTATTTATTTCATCCATTAAGGATTGAATAGTGCTCAGTAGCTCTGCATCCGTAGCGAAGGTGTCATCAAGTTCTTGTTCGAGTGTTCCTCCAGCATCAGTAACCTTCAATACTGTACCGTCCAGGGATAGACTTGTATTGAGTTCATTGGTGTCGTCTTTGTCATCATCGCCCGATTCGCTGGTAGCTATTGCATTGGCTAGCTCCGTGTCAGTAGTGAAGGTAGTGTTAAGGTCTATGGACTGCGTGCCACCCGCATCGGTGATCTCTAGCATAGTGCCATTCAATTGTGATGCAGTGATCAACTCATTGGTAGCATCTTTATCCAGGTCTGCATTGTCCGAAGCGGTGAGTTCTGCATCCGTAGCGAAGGTATCGTCAAGTTCTTGTTCGAGTGTTCCTCCAGCATCAGTAACCTTCAATACCGTACCGTCCAGGGATAGACTTGTATTGAGTTCATTGGTGTCGTCTTTGTCATCATCGCCTGATTCGCTGGTAGCTATTGCATTGGCTAGCTCCGTGTCAGTAGTGAAGGTAGGGTTAAGGTCTATAGACTGCGTACCTCCCGCATCGGTGATCTCTAGTGTAGTGCCATTCAATTGTGATGCGGTTATCAACTCATTGGTAGCATCTTTATCCAGATCTGCATTGTCCGAAGCGGTGAGTTCTACATTAGTAGCGAAGGTATCGTCAAGTTCTTGTTCGAGTGTTCCTCCAGCATCAGTAACCTTCAATACCGTACCGTCCAGGGATAGACTTGTATTGAGTTCATTGGTGTCGTCTTTGTCATCATCGCCCGATTCGCTGGTAGCTATTGCATTGGCTAGCTCCGTGTCAGTAGTGAAGGTAGGGTTAAGGTCTATGGACTGCGTGCCACCTGCATCAGTGATTTCTAGCGTAGTGCCATTCAATTGTGATGCGGTTATCAACTCATTAGTAGCATCTTTATCCAGATCTGCATTGTCCGAAGCGGTGAGTTCTACATTAGTAGCGAAGGTATCGTCAAGTTCTTGTTCGAGTGTTCCTCCAGCATCAGTAACCTTCAATACCGTACCGTCCAGGGATAGACTTGTATTGAGTTCATTGGTGTCGTCTTTGTCATCATCGCTGGATTCGCTGGTAGCTATTGCATTGACTAGCTCCGTGTCAGTAGTGAAGGTAGGGTTAAGGTCTATGGACTGCGTGCCACCCGCATCGGTGATCTCTAGCGTAGTGCCATTCAATTGTGATGCGGTGATCAACTCATTGGTAGCATCTTTATCCAGATCTGCATTGTCCGAAGCGGTGAGTTCTACATTAGTAGCGAAGGTATCGTCAAGTTCTTGTTCGAGTGTTCCTCCAGCATCAGTAACCTTCAATACCGTACCGTCCAGGGATAGACTTGTATTGAGTTCATTGGTGTCGTCTTTGTCATCATCGCCCGATTCGCTGGTAGCTATTGCATTGGCTAGCTCCGTGTCAGTAGTGAAGGTAGGGTTAAGGTCTATGGACTGCGTGCCACCCGCATCGGTGATCTCTAGCGTAGTGCCATTCAATTGTGATGCGGTGATCAACTCATTGGTAGCATCTTTATCCAGATCTGCATTGTCCGAAGCGGTGAGTTCTGCATTAGTAGCGAAGGTATCGTCAAGTTCTTGTTCGAGTGTTCCTCCAGCATCAGTAACCTTCAATACTGTACCGTCCAGGGATAGACTTGTATTGAGTTCATTGGTGTCGTCTTTGTCATCATCGCCCGATTCGCTGGTAGCTATTGCATTGGCTAGCTCCGTGTCAGTAGTGAAGGTAGGGTTAAGGTCTATGGACTGCGTGCCACCCGCATCGGTGATCTCTAGCATAGTGCCATTCAATTGTGATGCAGTGATCAACTCATTGGTAGCATCTTTATCCAGGTCTGCATTGTCCGAAGCGGTGAGTTCTGCATCCGTAGCGAAGGTATCGTCAAGTTCTTGTTCGAGTGTTCCTCCAGCATCAGTAACCTTCAATACCGTACCGTCCAGGGATAGACTTGTATTGAGTTCATTGGTGTCGTCTTTGTCATCATCGCCTGATTCGCTGGTAGCTATTGCATTGGCTAGCTCCGTGTCAGTAGTGAAGGTAGGGTTAAGGTCTATAGACTGCGTACCTCCCGCATCGGTGATCTCTAGTGTAGTGCCATTCAATTGTGATGCGGTTATCAACTCATTGGTAGCATCTTTATCCAGATCTGCATTGTCCGAAGCGGTGAGTTCTACATTAGTAGCGAAGGTATCGTCAAGTTCTTGTTCGAGTGTTCCTCCAGCATCAGTAACCTTCAATACCGTACCGTCCAGGGATAGACTTGTATTGAGTTCATTGGTGTCGTCTTTGTCATCATCGCCCGATTCGCTGGTAGCTATTGCATTGGCTAGCTCCGTGTCAGTAGTGAAGGTAGGGTTAAGGTCTATGAACTGCGTGCCACCTGCATCAGTGATCTCTAGCGTAGTGCCATTCAATTGTGATGCGGTTATCAACTCATTGGTAGCATCTTTATCCAGATCTGCATTGTCCGAAGCGGTGAGTTCTACATTAGTAGCGAAGGTATCGTCAAGTTCTTGTTCGAGTGTTCCTCCAGCATCAGTAACCTTCAATACTGTACCGTCCAGGGATAGACTTGTATTGAGTTCATTGGTGTCGTCTTTGTCATCATCGCTGGATTCGCTGGTAGCTATTGCATTGACTAGCTCCGTGTCAGTAGTGAAGGTAGGGTTAAGGTCTATGGACTGCGTGCCACCCGCATCGGTGATCTCTAGCGTAGTGCCATTCAATTGTGATGCGGTGATCAACTCATTGGTAGCATCTTTATCCAGATCTGCATTGTCCGAAGCGGTGAGTTCTACATTAGTAGCGAAGGTATCGTCAAGTTCTTGTTCGAGTGTTCCTCCAGCATCAGTAAACTTCAATACCGTACCGTCCAGGGATAGACTTGTATTGAGTTCATTGGTGTCGTCTTTGTCATCATCGCTGGATTCGCTGGTAGCTATTGCATTGACTAGCTCCGTGTCAGTAGTGAAGGTAGGGTTAAGGTCTATGGACTGCGTGCCTCCCGCATCGGTGATCTCTAGTGTAGTGCCATTCAATTGTGATGCGGTTATCAACTCATTGGTAGCATCTTTATCCAGATCTGCATTGTCCGAAGCGGTGAGTTCTACATTAGTAGCGAAGGTATCGTCAAGTTCTTGTTCGAGTGTTCCTCCAGCATCAGTAACCTTCAATACCGTACCGTCCAGGGATAGACTTGTATTGAGTTCATTGGTGTCGTCTTTGTCATCATCGCTGGATTCGCTGGTAGCTATTGCATTGACTAGCTCCGTGTCAGTAGTGAAGGTAGGGTTAAGGTCTATGGACTGCGTGCCACCCGCATCGGTGATCTCTAGCGTAGTGCCATTCAATTGTGATGCGGTGATCAACTCATTGGTAGCATCTTTATCCAGATCTGCATTGTCCGAAGCGGTGAGTTCTGCATTAGTAGCGAAGGTATCATCAAGTTCTTGTTCGAGTGTTCCTCCAGCATCAGTAACCTTCAATACTGTACCGTCCAGGGATAGACTTGTATTGAGTTCATTGGTGTCGTCTTTGTCATCATCGCCCGATTCGCTGGTAGCTATTGCATTGGCTAGCTCCGTGTCAGTAGTGAAGGTAGGGTTAAGGTCTATGGACTGCGTGCCACCCGCATCGGTGATCTCTAGCGTAGTGCCATTCAATTGTGATGCGGTGATCAACTCATTGGTAGCATCTTTATCCAGATCTGCATTGTCCGAAGCGGTGAGTTCTACATTAGTAGCGAAGGTATCGTCAAGTTCTTGTTCGAGTGTTCCTCCAGCATCAGTAACCTTCAATACTGTACCGTCCAGGGATAGACTTGTATTGAGTTCATTGGTGTCGTCTTTGTCATCATCGCCCGATTCGCTGGTAGCTATTGCATTATCTACATATCTTTTATTAGCTGCGTCTTTAGCACTCGAAGGATTTGCGATATTTTTTACTTTATTATTGCCAAGATCAATTGAGTTCTGTGCTATAGCGAAACCACTTATAGGTATTGAGCTTTTATTTAAATCTTCATTTCGAATTTGATTATTTGCTATTTTGTCTGAAGTGATAGCATCATTTGCTATTTGAGTTATAATTGAATTGTCATTACTTGTAAGCGAAATGTCACCTGTAACTGGCAAAGACTCTGCTATATTATCGTCATTTCCAATAAACAAGTGATCTCTCTGCAATGAAGACGTTTGAAATTGCTCACGAGGCAACCATTGGGGTATTCCTTGAGAGTTAACCACTAAAATTTTATTTGCATTCTCTTCAGTATCGAGTTTAGATATAGTTAGTGTGCCATCTTTGATGTCAACATTTTGAATACTTAAATCTTCAATATTATTTCCGTTGACGATAATCTCTTTTTCTACAATTCCTACTACTCTTCCTTTAATGTCGACTTCAACTTGTAATGTGAAATAAGAATTTCCGTAAGGGCCTGGTAAGACTCCTACATCTTGAAGCTTCGATTGAGTAATTGCTCCATCTTGAATTTTTATCGTAGATATAGAAAGGTCTTGTAACTTTTGATTTGATATTGCTTCATCACGTATTTTTTCATTTGTAATTGCCCCTGTTCTAATTATTGGATTTGGATAAAATCCGCTAAGGTCACCGCCTGCAGCCGTTATTTCTAAAGCGCCCAAACCCGGAATCCACTCATCTGTTCTCCAATAGTAAAAGAAATTTTCATCCTGATCATAAACCATCAATCCATTTTCATTCACAGAAAGATTGGCATTCATGCTTAAACGTTGAAAAGTGGTTAATCTAGGTATTAGAAAACCTTGATCTGAGTTTGGCGATACAAGTTCAAGAACAGAATTACTGTTGGGAGTAGTAGTATTAACACCTACACTACTTTGTGCATGTGCACATAGCAATGAAGCTGTTAGAATAAAATATCCTACAATTCTTTTAGGCGGTATCATGTGTGGTTCGTATTAATTAAATACGCTCACAGTGTTCTATTCATAATTATTGATAAATATGAGATCAAGTGATTGGATGAATATAGAGTACTGAATTAAAAATCATCTGACTCCACGGGGGTATTTTTTCGGAAGCACTTAAATTCCTTTCAATCTTTCAATCATAATATTCAAATAGTACAATTACGTTCTTACTAACTAATTATTCAGTCTTTTAATTAAAAGAACTGATAAGCCAAACATGAATGCTAGATGCCATTCATCACAATTCTAAGATGAATTCAAACAAACAACCCCGTTCGTTTGTCACAATAGCATCTAAACCTAGTAAAGTGAAAAAACTAATCAAATCTGTAACATTCTTGATAATCCTATCAGGCACGCTATCACCTGTTTACTCGCAAAGACCTTCAGGTCCGCCCAGTGGATATCAAGGAAAAAAAGCTCCTGAAGTGGGCTATGGAAAAATAAGCGGTGTTGTGCTTGACAGCGACAAAGAGCCAGTACCTTATGCAACTGTGAGATTGCTTTCTGCTAAAGATGGAAAATTGATAAATGGAACTATTGCAGATGATGATGGTAAATGGGTAATAAAGAATATTCCAGAAGGAGATTTTACTATTGATATCTCCTTTATCGGTTATGAAACAATAACCAAGGGTCCATTCACAATTACGGGAAAAGGGGAATCATATAACCTGGATAATATAGTGATAACTTCTTCTGCTACGGAGCTAGAACAAGTAGTTGTAGAAGGCGAGCGAGAGTTGATTGAGGATAAAGTCGATCGTATTGTCTATAACGCAGAACAAGATAACACTACTGCTGGAGGTGATGCTTCAGACGTATTGAGACGTGTTCCTCTTCTGTCTGTGGATTTAGAAGGGAATGTCTCATTGAGAGGTAGCAGCAACATTACTGTTTTAATCGACGGTAAGCCGTCAACTATAACTGCTGGTAACCTAGCCGACGCGTTGAAACAAATACCGGCAGATGAAATTAAATCTGTAGAAGTAATAACATCTCCATCTGCTAGATATGATGCTGAAGGAACTGGTGGCATAATAAACATTATTACTAAAAAGAATAACCTTCAAGGAGGAACGCTTTCTATTAATACAGGCGTAGGGTATAGAGGTTCGAATCTTGGTCTAAATGCAGGCTATCGTACGGGAAAACTTGGGCTATCACTTGGTGGTAACGGATATGCTGGCTACAATATCATTGGATCACTTGATAATTCACAGATCGTAAGAGATACCGATGGTACGGAGCTTTCCCAAACAAATCAATTTGCTGAAACAGTAAGTTCTCGTATTTCCGGGCGATACAATTTTGGTTGGGATTATACTTTCAATAAATACCATTTTGTAGGAGGTGGAGTCAATTACAGAATATTTGATTCGAGAAATGACCAAGATGACAGAATTACTGAATTGATAGATAACAGTGGCTCGAGATCCATTGCAGAAGATGTTTTTACACTAACAAACTCTAATAGTGTGGATCTTAATTTCAACTACATACGGTCGTTTGAGAAGAAGGGGAAGGAGATAAGTTTAATCTCACTCTATAGTCAAGATAATAGAAACAATGACTTTACCATAGATGAAGTAAATGAGACGAACCCTATTGGTACTAAAAACGAGAATAGAAGCATCAATAAAGAATTCACTATTCAGCTAGACTATGTTGAACCAATGGGTGATAAAGCTAAGTTTGAAACAGGAGTTAAGAATATATCAAGAACGGTTTCAAGTGATTTTCTTTTATTGAGGCGTGAGGGAAGTGACCCTTATAGTGAAGTTGCAGGAGCAAGTGTAAACAATTCATTCAGATATGTGCAGAATGTATCAGCAGGATTTGTTTCAGGACTTATGGAACTTCCTTCTAATTACACAGTGCAGGCTGGAGTAAGGTATGAATATACAACCATAAGAGCGAATTTCGCCGGTGGTGAAGATTTGCAAATTGGAGACTATGGAAGCTTTGTTCCTAGTCTTAATATGTCAAAAAAGTTGAAGAATAATCTCACGCTTAAATTAGGATATTCTAGAAGATTGGCGCGTCCAAGTTTACAGTTTTTAAATCCAAACATTAATGCTGCTAATCCACTCAATATTTCGCAAGGTAATCCAGATTTATTGCCAGAATTTACTGACCAAATAGAGATATCATTGAGTAAGTTTAAGAGGACTTTCTCTTTAAATGTGTCAGCATTTGTAAGATCTACTAATGGTAGCATTCAGTCTGTTAGAGAAACAATTGGTCAGGACACTGTATACACTTCCTTTCAAAACATTGGAGAAGAAGATGCATATGGTATCAATGCGTTTGGAAGTATCAGAAAGGGAAAAGTAACGTTCAATGGAGGAATAGATGCGTTTTATTCAGTGTTAACTAACAACATTGATGATCCAATTTTTAATGCAGAAAATGAAGGATTTGTTTTTAACACCAGGGTTTTTGGAAGCTATAAACTGAGCGAGATGTGGACGATTCAATTGTTTGGATTTTACAGAAGTTCAAGAGTACAACTTCAAGGGTTTAGCAATCCATTTTATATCTATAGCCTTAGTATTAATCGAAACTTTAAGAACAAGAAAGGGAGTATTGGTTTAGGAGCTAACAACTTCTTAAACCCAAGAAGCAACCTTGAATCTGAAGTTACCACTCCTTTGCTTGTGCAACGAAGTACCAGAGAGCTTCAATTATTAAACTTCAGAATAAACTTCAGTTACCGTATAGGCAAGCTTACTCAAAGAGCTTCTAAGAAGGTCAAGAAAGTATCAAATGACGACTTGAAGCAAGGAAGCAGTAACAACAATGATGGCGGTGAAGATAGTAGATAATATACCTTTTAAGGTTGATTTATGAGATTATAGGCTCTCATAAATCAACTTTACAAAAAGGTCTGAATCAATAAATGATCCGCTCCAGTCTTCATGAAATTTTGCAAAAGGCTTTCTGTCAACCAGTGCTCCTAAAGATTCACCTGAGTCCTTGGCATCGGATACAATTTTTTTAGTTTCCAGCAGCATTTCAAGCAATTCTTGCACTTCTTTGATAGATGCAAGTTCTCCGTGGCCGGGGATGATTTTGGTCTCCGCATCTGCAATCTTAAGAAGCATTCTTTGTGCATCGATCATTCCGTCTATGGATCCTCCTGCAGAGATGTCAATATATGGATATCCATATCTCACAAAGCAATCGCCAGCATGAATAATATTGCTCGTTTTAAAATGTATAATGGCATCTCCATCAGTATGGGCACTTGGAGAATGTACAAACTTCATTTCTTCATCATTGAAATGAAATGTCATGTCCTTTGAGAATGTTATTGTAGGTAAATAGGAATCAGGTTTAGCTGGCATTTCTCTTCCAAAGACTTCGTTTGTAAACGTAGTGCTCAGCCTTTGTCTAACCATATCCTGAGCAACAATAATGGCTCCATCATTTTTAAAATTTTCATTGCCACCGCTATGGTCTCCATGATAATGCGTGTTAAGAACGTACTTGATATCTTCCGAAGAGAGCGTTTTTACTGCTTGCTTGATTTTCTCAGACAATGGAGCAAATTGGTCGTCAATTATTAAAACACCATCATTACCATGTATCACACCAATGTTTCCACCGCTTCCAACAAGGTACGATATGTTATCAGATACTTTATTGACTTTGACTTCAATAGCATCCCAGTTTCTTTGAGCAAAAGTCAGACTTGGCAACGTGATAAGTAGAGCTAATAAGTACTTCATGAGTTCATTTGATTTTGTCTTAATGCGATATTAAAGAATTTGAAGATGCCTCAATGGAGGTTAGGAGCTATAATGAAAGCTAAGGTTGTGCATGGGACAATTAAAACATTAGTCTCTATTGAATCGGTAGCTAAAATTTGACTCATGTCTTTTGATTATCTTTAATTGTAAACTCATTGCTTATGAATGCCAATCAACCATTCCTGAAAAGCTGGGTGAAAAACAATACAATAGGTTTTATCATTGCATTTCTTGTTTATACCCCAATAGCTCACGGACTAACAGGCCATCACACAAGAGATTTAAGTTCAGGGCAACTCATTGCTCATTCTGTCGGACTTGTTGTAGTTTCTGCACTGGTTTTCTTTTTTCAGAAACGAGTACTTAAGCACTACATTGAAATATCTTCAAAGAGGATCATCGCTTCAATTATTCTCTTCGTTTCGCTTTTTTGGTTCGGATATTATCAACGTTTTATTCCAGATGGACCAGACTATGATATCTTATTTGCCTTTTTAGTGCTGGGTTCAGGTAGCTGGTTGGGTTTACTATCATTTAAGGGTCGTTCTTTACAGTTAATAATTGCTTTAGTCGCTTTTCCAATAGCAAGTTTCCTTGGTCAGCTTATTCTCTATACAATGGTTGTGGGATTGGAACTGTTTGAATTAGAACTGCAAACAAGTATTATCGATGAAACCATTGTTTGGTTATCTGTTGGGATTACAACTGGCTTGATAGGTGGTTGGGTAAATGGCAAGATGTTGACGAAGGTTTTACCCGACCGGAGAAACTAAATGCCACTCGAGATGAGAGGCATTTACTATTGTTGTTGATTCCTATCCAATTGGCGAATTAAGTTTCTGACTTAGATTTTTTTTACCAAAAATGAATATAACGCCAAGTACGAGTAGGATAATATTGATTGTAAAATTCATCCAATTGAAAGACGCTAAATTGATAATACCAAAATATGCTCCAATGAAGAGGATCGCATCGACTAAAAAATGACTGAATATGTTCAATCCAATTGACTTACGCATATCTGCAACATAGCTAATAGCCATCGACACCAACAAATAAGGAACTATCAATTCAAAGGGTAAGAAGTGAGAAATCGCAAAGAGTATACCAATGATTAAATAACTAGTAATTCTTGAATATTTATGTTGCAAGGTGTTTTGCATAAATCCTCTGTAGGCTATTTCTTCTACAACTCCAGCATGTAATGCAAGCGCTAACAATAGTGAAATAGCGATCAAAGGTTCTGCCTCACGAAACATCAAAAGCATCTGCTGCTGTGGAGTGCCTTCAATTGGAAAGAACATATATACCAAGGCAATAGCAGAGTAGGTTAGGAATATCAATCCTAAAATCTGATACCAACTTGTAGATTTACTAAGTTCCAACTTCAGATCTATCTTGATATCATTCTCTTGTTTGTTAGCATCAAATCGATTTACAATCTTCCAGTAAATGAAAAGCGCGATTATAACAACTGGTAGTGCCCATGGAATGGAATGCCCAGAGGTGAGGTTGTTAAACACCAAAATTTGATTGAATAGGATAATAGGTAATAGTAATACTACGCCTTGTAAGGTTGCTTTTAACCAAGCTGGAAATTTGTTCCAAAGATTTTTCATGTCTGTTGAGATTTAATTTTCTGCTAAGGACATGAACATGCAGATTACAAAAGTCCACTTAAGATTAGATGGACTTATTTCAATGATAATCGATACTCTCGTGGAGTAAAGCCGGTTTTTTCTTTGAAGATTTTGTTGAATGCGGACTTACTGTTGAACCCACACTGATAGGCAATGACGATGATTTGTTCCTTAGAATCAGCTAAAGATTGCTTCACTGCATCGATGCGGAATGAATTAATTAGATCGTAAAAGTTTTCGTATTCGCTCTTTTTGATAAGCTCTGTAAGTTCTATTGGCTTTAGCTCGATATATTCTGCTAGTTTGTCCAAACTTAACTGCTCATCTTCGTAATAGCGCTTTTTCGAAAGTGTATCAAGTAGATTTTCTATTTGGGCAACATCATCCTGACCCAGCGAAAAGGATTCTTTTTCAGTCTTCGCTCTGGTAACTGTAGTGGCTGCATAGGATTGGTTTAAAAGATTCAGATTAAAGAATACGGATAGCAAAATAGAAGTAACCATTAACAATCCACCAGATATCAGCATGTCGATAGAAGGAAAGATGTAATTAACAAAATAGAAGAGTAGCGGAATTAAAAACAGTACGATCCATAATCGCTGAAATGAAATTACCCATCCTACTTTAAGATTTTCAATATTGGAGTAGGTATCCCTTAATGATGAATCATAATTTTTCACATCAAGCACACTCCTAATGAAATAGAATAATGATGTAGATACGATGATAACTATAATGATAATCTCTTCAGTAGCAACAATAGGTTTACCTTCTATCATCGCATTTACAGCTTGAGTAAACTCATTTGCCATTTCTTCAGTAAAAAAAATAGCACTACTGATTCCCAAAAAGAGTCCAATAGAAACAGGTAAGAAATGAAGCAATAGGGTCCATTTCCATTGTAGTAGTCGAATAATCGATTTGGCATACATCCAAAGCAGTACAGGATCAAGCAGGAATAAGTATTGATCTACGATAAAGAACACTGGATATTCAATCGCCCAAGGTTCAAACTTGACGTAGAGAAAGAAAAACCTTAAAGCCCACAAAGACACAATTGCTAACCCTATTCTTGCCGGTTGAGAAGGAACGTGTTCCTTTCTTATCAACTGAATGATTACAAACACATTGATGCCTACACCAATGGCAAATAACATTTTGACAATCGAAATCAGCATAGGGGAAACTTTACAATTAGCTAAGCCTTTTTATCCTTTGCTTTACCAATTTCTCCATTTCCGGAAAGAATCAACGCAACAGTCTGAGTAGACTCGAATTGAGAAAAGACTATCAACATGATGACAGTAATTGGAACACTGAGGATCATACCGGTGATCCCCCAAATCTTACCCCAAACAGCCAATGCCATGATAGTTATGATGGGACTTAGATTCAAGGATTTTCCAGTTAAACGAGGCTCTATCAAGTTACCCACAATGATCTGAACTGCCCCAACTGCTCCCGCAATGACAAGAAAGGGGGTGAATTCACCAAATTGAATTAAGCTGAAAATTGCAGGGAAGAGGGTAGCAACTAAAGAACCGATGGTCGGTATGTAGTTGAGTAAGAAGATGAGGAAAGCCCAAAATAGCGGTGAGTCAATTCCTACAAAGAGCAAGACCAGGTAGGATAGGAATCCCGTCAATAAGCTGACCAATGTCTTCAATACCAGATAATTTGAAATGGATTCCTCTATCTCGTAGAGTGTGGTGTTGATCTGATTGCCATCCTCTTTCTTAGCAAAATACTTTTGCATCTTCTTTTTGAAACTGGTCTCTTCCATAAAAATGAAGAGTACATATATGATGATCATGAATGTATCACCCAACAATCCTGTAATAACAGAAGCGATGCTGCCAAAAAGCGCTCCGTAATCCAATTGATCCGTGGAAGACAAGAGGTCATTGATGTTGATGTTAATCAGTGACTCTGCTTGATGCATGATCGCCTGTATATTGGCTTCATAGCTTTCGTAAGACTTGGATAAAATCTTGATGTTGTGGCTCAATGCGTCAGCTATCCAACCAAATGCAGAGATGATAAATATGAATATGATCACATTCTTTCCCCAATTCGGAAGATATTTTTTCGCGAGAAGGATCTTGTCGAGTAGCAGCCGAATTCTTCGTGTGATGAACCAAAACAACAATGCAAATACGAAAGGGATCAAAAGTCCTTTACCAAGAATTAGTAAGAGAATGATTCCTGCAATGATCAATAGGAGATAGGCCGTGTTTTTCATTAAGACTTATTGATTCGAGTTGAGATCTTGTTATAGAAGTCCCTTAATATGTTCTTTTTCTTGGAAGAGTGTTGTAATCTCTTCCTCGGTTAGCAACCTGTTATAGATTGAAACCTCATCCATTAAACCTATATAGCTAAGCCCCAATAGAATGTTGGACTTTTCATAATCCCAGGTAAATGGATCTACAATGTCAGAACGTGTTCCCACTAATTTACCGTCAAGGTAAAGGCTTGCCACTCCATTTTCTGTGTTTAGGTGATTGAAATTGATCAAGACATGCGTCCATTTTCCTGATGCAAATGGTGGTTCTTTAACAACGGGTAACTGCTCAATGAAAATAGGGTTTTCATTATCGGGACCTTCCGGAGAAGGATTCCAGCTATTTCTATCACCAATGACACCAAGTCTGAAATCTCGAGGGTTAGTTTTGGTGAAATCAACCCAAATAGCAGCATCATTATAGCTCACATCGGTAATTTGGATGGGATCGCAAAAACCAGGTTGTAAGTCAACTGCTGGATCAAGGCTTAACCAAAAAGAGATAGCACCACTCCAATCACTGGTGTCATACACAATATTCTTTTCACTGCGGTAAAAAATATATCCAGAAGATCGTTCAGTAAATTTCAGACAGCTTCCAATGAGCCCTTCATCTTGAGCAATCATTATATCCGGTTTATGCAGGCCTACTTTGGCCGAGTCTATGGACTTAATAGGAGAGGTATATAGCTGATTGTCGCCTAACGAAAAATCTGCGTTTATTCCACTATCAAAAGAGGCGTAAAATGTTAATGCTGACTTGATCGATGATGTTTTAGCCTCTTCTTTAGAAGTACTATTCTTCGGATTGCAAGCCTGGAAGCTGTAGAATAAAACTAATATAAGAATGATAATTCCTTGTTGGCTATTTGTGGTCTTGATCATGAGTTATTAATGCTTTGATTGACTGCTAATCTGAAAATTAACTATTCTTTGACTTAGAGAATACAAGTATGTGGAAGATCATGTGAATTCGTTTTGTAAGATTACTTCCCAATACAAAACTTGCTGAAGATATTCTAGAGCAAATCGTCGGTAGTAACCTCACCAGTAATCTCACCTAAATGGAAGAGCGCTTGTCGAATGTCCTGGGCTACCAGGTCATTGCTCATTTGCATATTGATGCATTCAGTCATTTCATATTATTGAACATAAGTACTATCTAGCTCACTTAAGTCTGGTACAACGATATCTTCAAAATCATCGTCAACTTCTCCAAGATCAAGAAGTTCTGGCATTGGTACTTGAACGCATTCAGTCCATTCACTAGACCTTCGTCTAAAGTCTGCTTCATAAGTTTCTAGCCACTTATCAAGATTTAATGAATCTACTATAGGAATTTCCTCCGTAAGGCGTAGTAGCAGTATGGTATCCTGATCATTACGTAACATCAGGGAGTCTTCAGATAGCGGAACAATTTTGAATTTTTGAATACGACCGAGTGACCGAATCTTGAATGTGTCATCTTGGACTTCTATAGGAAAAGTGGTGGGTGACCAGTAACCTTCTGTGGCATAGAGAACATAATCATCAAAGAATCTATGCTCAATGTACTCCCCTCGTATATTACATTGTTTCCATGAACCTATAAGCTGATGCTCGGTAGAGGAAGAAGAGCCAAAAAAAAGGACAATCAAGAGTAACTTAAATTTCTTCATTAATTCACATATTTGATTAAATCATCACTTCCCAATACAAAACTTAGAGAAAATATTCTCGAGCAAATCGTCCGTAGTTACCTCTCCAGTGATTTCACCTAAATGGAATAGGGACTGGCGGATGTCCTGAGCCACCAGATCATTGCTCATTTGCATGTTGATGCCTTCGACCACTCGATTTAAAGCCTCATCCGTTTGTTGTAAGCTCTGAAGATGTCTTGTGTTCGTAACCACTACATTGCTTTGTGATGGCACATCTATGAAGGTCTTTAGACGTTGTTTAAGCTCCTCCAGGTTATCTCGTTCCTTGGCTGATATAAATACAGCATTCTCTTTGCTTAATCTTTCCCTTAATTCTTCAGAAGCCTGGTCTACTTTATTACCGACGATTAAGTAGGGCGCCTCCGAAGTATTTAGATCCCTCAATTGCTCATCTATGGATGCTAAGGATTCATTGACTAAATCGAAAAGATAGATTACCAATCCTGCAGACTTCATTTTTTCTAACGTGCGCTCTACTCCAATGCTTTCTACCTTATCGTCCGTTTGACGGATTCCAGCGGTGTCTATGAACCTAAAAGCAATCCCATCTAAGTAAATCTGATCTTCAATGAAATCACGTGTAGTTCCTGCTACATCAGATACAATGGCTTTTTCCTCATTTAGTAGCGCATTGAGAAGTGTTGACTTACCAGCATTCGGTTTCCCAGCAATAACAGTCGGAATACCATTTTTTATGACATTTCCATACTCGAAGCTGGCGATCAATGAACGTATCAACACATGGATCTTTTCTATTAACTCCAGCAATCCACCACGGTCTGCAAACTCCACGTCTTCTTCTGCGAAATCAAGTTCTAGCTCAATCATAGAAGCGAAGTGTACTAATTGCTCTCTCAGGTTTTTAATTTCATCAGAGAAGCCACCTCTCATCTGTTTCATTGCTGTTTGCTGCATGCCCGCATTCTCTGATGCAATCAGGTCAGCTACAGCCTCCGCTTGAGTTAAATCAAATCTGCCATTTAGAAATGCTTTCTGAGTAAATTCTCCTGGTTTGGCTAATCGAGCACCATTGGTAACCAATAGACTCAAAATCTTCTGCAAGATGTACTGAGAACCGTGACTGGATATCTCTATCACATCTTCTTTAGTGTAGGAGTGTGGTCCCTTGAAAATTGATACCAACACTTCATCAATGATAGTATTCTGATCATCTCTGATAGTTCCAAGATGTATCGTGTGAGAATCTACCTGGGTAAGATCCTTACCTCTAAATAGTTTATTTACGATGGGAATTGTCTGAGATCCAGAAACTCGTATAATTCCTAATGCACCTTGTCCAGGAGGTGTTGCAAGGGCCGTAATGGTATCGTTGATATGAGACATGATGCAAAGATGATAAATGCTAGTTAGATAGTATAGTGGTTCCATGTGTAACCAATTGGTTTCTTTTATATATATTTGTAACTGAAAGGTTACATATTATGCGAAGAGATGTATTTCAAGCTATAGCAGATCCAACCAGGAGAGACATAATTGGATTGGTTTCTCATCAGACACTTAATGTGAATGAGCTAGCAGAAAATTTTGATATGAGTAGGCCAGCAGTATCCAAGCATTTAAAGATTTTAAGGGAATGTGGCTTGCTCAAAATTCAAAAGAAGGGTAGGGAAAGGTATTGCCATGCTGATCTTGAGAAATTGGGTGAAATAGCCATTTGGGTCCATCAATACAGGCGATTTTGGAATACTAGCCTTGATAAATTGGAAGAAGCTTTAAAAGAAGATCAAAACAATAAACCACAATAAGATGAATAACTACGGAGAACTAATAACACCAACGACATTATTGTTTACGCGATTGTTACCCGGTCCAATTGACCGTGTTTGGGATTTTATTACCGATGCAGAAAAACGAAGTAAATGGTTTTGTGGCGGCACTTCCGGTCTGATTCCAAATCAGGAATTTAAGTTTGTTTTTCACAATTCAACACTAGGTTCACCTCCAGTTGATACGCCAGCTAAATACAAAGAATATGGTGAGGGTTTTGAATCGCCAGCTCGAGTTATTAAAGCAGAAAAGCCTAGTCTTTTTGTCATAGAATGGGAGGGCATAGTCACATTCAAACTTGAAGAAGTAGATGATAAAGTCAAGCTAACTTTGACACACGAGAACCTTGCAGATACACCTGAAGCAAGAATAGGTACGCTAGCTGGATGGCATACTCACTTGGATATACTGGTAGATGTATCTAATAACATCGAAGCGAATAGCTTTTGGCCGCGACACATGCAGCTTGAAGATGATTATGAAGCAAGGTTATCTTAACATATCATCCAATCCTTAAAAAGCATATAGCTAAGTAGCGTCTTTATGATTTTGGATGAATGAACTAACACGAAGAAGCCAAAAACCAAATAGCAGTGTAAATAGTATCCCTATTACATAGCCTATCGGTGTATTTATAAGGTAAATTAAAATAGCCGAAGTAGCTACTAGGCGAATGAACTCTGCAGGAATCCATTTGGATTTGTTTTCCATAAGTATTCCTAATTGTCCAATAGACCACATGATGTAGATAGCTAAAGCAAGTTTGATGTATAAATCATAGTTAGCATGTGTAAAAAGGAATAGGGCCGTAAAAGACAACACAGCCACAAATTGCACAAATACGTATCTAATTAGTGCGATATGAGGATGTATATCAAATTTGGTATATGACTCATTATTTACTTCGGGAGCTGCTTGATAACCACCTAATTCAGCAGGCCTCCAACCTGGCTTATAAAAGAGTACTTTAAGCTTATTTAGAAATCCAGGTGTTGATTTAATTTGATTCGCCATACCTACAATAGGAAGAATATTAGCCCAGACAGGGTTCCAGCTATTTGTTGGTGTAGTTACTCCATAAGTTGGACGTTCTTCTTCCTCTTGAAAAGTCCCAAATATTCGATCCCAAATCATCAAAGTGCCGGCATGATTACGATCAATATATTTTGGATTTCTACCATGATGTACACGGTGGTGCGAAGGGGTGTTGAAGAGATATTCGAACCACCTAGGCAGCTTTTCTATAGCTTCTGTATGAATCCAAAATTGATAAATGAGGTTGATTCCTTTTACAGCTAGAAAAGCATACGCATTGAATCCAATGACTGCTAATGGTAGATAAAATATCATTGAAAAGACGCCACCAAAGGAAGATTGTCTTAGCGCAACTGATAGGTTGTAATCTTCACTTTGATGATGGACAACGTGAGCCGTATTCCATAGAAAGTTAATTTCATGGCTCGCTCTATGAAACCAGTAATAAAAGAAATCAACAAGCACAAAAAGAATCAAGTAGCTCCACCAAGAATTTTCGATTTGAGCAATCGATAGGTATTGATAAACGAACTGATACATACCTATAGACAAGACTCCCCATACAGCATTAGTTACCTGCGAGAATATGCCACAATTGATGTTAGTAATAGCATCATTCGTACGATAAATTTTGGTCTTCTTTATTAGCTGATAAACCAGCTCAAAACCAATTAGAATGAAGTATAGGGGAATGGAAAGTATTACGGGGTTGAAATCCATATTCAAAATTAATGATTGAGTCTCATAATATGTCTGCAGCTGGTTAGATTTGCGGGCATGATCAAAGCTGTAAAAGTTCTTAACACCATTTCGATACTTCTTTTCTCTGGAGTACTTCTTTTGGTTTATGCTTATTTACCGATAATGGTTGATGTCAATTTGGAAGGTGTCAAAGACATTCACAAGCAGACTTTGTTTTACTATTTATTCGGAGCATTTGTAGTCGTAAACTTCATTTTAAGAATTGGAATCAATTACGGAACGAAGGGGATATCTCAAGAACTAGGGGGGTGGATTCGGTCCATATTATTCATCGTCAATTTCTATTTCGCGACAATCATTGGGTTCATTGGTGTAGTCAATAATACGGGGCATATCAACCCTGAAAGCTATGCGTATCTAAACTTTTTAGGACCAATCTTTTTAGTTGTTTGGATAATCGGATTGATTTTTTTCATTTTTAAAAAGAAGTAGAACTCACTCTATTTCAGATTATTAAATTGTCTTATTTCAAGTAACACTACCTTTTGGGGTTAGGTTGTTACGTGTAAGTATTGGATTTTTATCATTACTTTGAATTGTAGACAATTAAATCACTG
The DNA here is from genome assembly GCF_963691765.1 of Ekhidna sp. GTDB lineage: Bacteria > Bacteroidota > Bacteroidia > Cytophagales > Cyclobacteriaceae > Ekhidna. The sequence continues at coordinate 4,122,754 of NZ_OY829375.1, read as the reverse complement.
TTAACGAATTTACTAGATGGCTGAAGCGATTTATACCGAGGATAGTATTAAATCTCTGGATTGGAAGGAGCACATTCGACTAAGACCAGGGATGTATATCGGTAAGCTAGGAGATGGAAGCTCTCCTGATGATGGGATATATGTATTGGTGAAAGAAATCATCGATAATAGTATTGATGAACACATGATGGGACATGGCAGAACAATCGAGGTGAAGGTGACTGATCATCGTGTAACTGTCAGGGATTATGGCCGAGGTATTCCGCTTGGAAAAGTGGTGGATTGCGTTAGTAAAATCAATACAGGTGGTAAGTACGATTCCGGTGCTTTTCAAAAGTCAGTAGGATTAAATGGTGTAGGTACCAAAGCCGTTAATGCGCTTTCGAATTACTTCAAAGTTCAGAGTTATAGAGACGGTGAATCCAAGTTAGCAGAGTTTGAAAGAGGTGAGATCACCAATGACGCAAAGGTCCAAAAAGTAGAGGGCAGGAACGGTACTCAAATCATTTTTGAACCCGATGATTCAGTCTTCAAAAACTATCATTTTATTCCTGAGTATTTAGACAATTTGATGTGGAACTATGCCTACTTAAATGCAGGCTTAACCATTGTCTTAAATGGGAAAAAATATCATTCAGAAAATGGACTAAAAGACCTACTAACCAGGAAGGCAGATATTGAAAATATTCGATATCCAATTATCCACTTGAAAGGTAATGACATTGAAGTCGCATTGACTCATGCTAATCAATATGGTGAGGAATATTACTCATTTGTAAATGGTCAGTATACGACTCAAGGTGGTACGCACTTAGCGGCATTTAGAGAGGCTGTAGTAAAAACTGTAAGAGAGTTTTATGGTAAGACATTTGATGCTGCGGATGTGAGAACTGCAATCATTGGTGCCATCGCAGTTAGGGTACAAGAACCAGTTTTTGAAAGTCAGACTAAAACGAAACTTGGATCTCAAAACGTAGGACCAGATGGACCAACGATGCGAACCTTTGTCAATGATTTCATCAAAACTGAACTTGATAATTTCCTACACAGAAATTCGGAAACAGCTGATGCACTGCTAAAGCGTATTCAACAATCAGAGAGAGAGCGTAAGGAAATAGCCGGTATTAAGAAGTTAGCTAATGAAAGAGCTAAGAAAGCTAATCTTCACAATAAGAAACTAAGAGATTGTAGAATCCACTTCAACGACAAGAAAGGGGATGAAACGATCAAAGATGAAACGATGATCTTCATTACAGAGGGAGATTCTGCAAGTGGATCCATTACCAAATCAAGAAAGGTTCAAACCCAAGCTGTATTCTCACTTCGCGGGAAGCCATTTAACTGCTTTGGACATACCAAAAAAGTGGTTTATGAAAATGAAGAATTCAATTTGCTCCAACACGCCCTCAATATAGAGGATGGTCTTGAAGGATTACGATATAGGAAAATTGTCATAGCTACTGATGCTGATGTAGATGGAATGCATATTAGACTGCTCTTGCTCACATATTTCCTACAGTTTTTCCCTGAATTAGTAAGGAACAATCATATTTTCATACTTGAAACACCTCTATTTAGAGTAAGAAATAAGAAAGAAACGATTTATTGTTATTCTGAAGAGGAGCGTAGAAATGCCATCGAAAAACTAGGAAGCAAACCTGAGATAACCAGATTTAAGGGCTTAGGTGAAATCAGTCCTGGAGAATTCGCTGAATTTATTGGAGATAATATTCGATTGGATCCCGTAATCCTGCAAAAGGATACAAGTATTCAGGATCTGTTAACTTTTTATATGGGTAAGAATACGCCGGATCGTCAGCAATTTATTATCGATAAACTAAGAGTAGAAAAAGATTTAGTAAAAGACGCTAAAGTTGCATAGCCTTATTTAAGCATTATAACCAGTTTTATTGTAATTAATATGCAATAATTATTTTTTTGTATAAATTTTACAATAAATTGTGTTTTGTAAAAAATTATGAAACAATTCATCTTAATGGCGGACATCGTGAATAGTCGCGAAAAAGAAGGTAAAGGCCTAATGCAGGACTTTCAAGCTACAGTTCGTTGGGCGAATAAAATATATGGAGACTCAATTGAATCCCCATTGACGATTACACTTGGAGATGAATTTCAAGGAATCGTCAGTTCTGCTTCAAAAGGAGTAGATATTATCCTTGCCATGGAAGAATACATCCTTGAATCTGAATTTGAATTTAAACTACGCTATGTCTTACACGAAGGTGTGATAGATACACCAATAAACGAGGATAAGGCATATGAAATGATCGGTCAAGGGCTAACAAGTGCTCGTAAAAAACTTACAGAGATGAAGAAAGACAATGGCAGATTTTTAATGTCCATTAAAAGAGGGAAAGAAATTGGAAAAATGATGAGAGTTACTCAGCACTTTATTGATAGTTGGCATCCCAAAGATCGTAGCACAGTTTCAGGCTTTTTGCAAGGACATGATTATAAGGAGATGGCTAAAATTGAGTCTAAGGATGAATCTAGCCTTTGGAGACGGAGGAGGAGCCTATCTATTGATGAGTATATACTATGTAAAGAACTTGTACATCATTTGATCAATGAATGATTACATCATAAATAGCGCCATATTTTTTGTAGGAGAAATTATTGCACTAGGCCTCTTTTTTTTGATTACGAAAATATTTGATCGAGACCTCACCATTAGTAGTGTTTTAAGAGGTGTATTAGAAAGAGGATTTCTATATGTAATTCTATTAGTCAGTCTACCACAAGGTATGGCTTTCTTTGGTGCACTTAAAATAGCAACTCGTCTGAAAGATGATGATAAGATTTCAAATGACTATTTCCTCACTGGAAATCTAGTCTCAGTATTAATTGTAATTGGATATTACCTACTAAGTCAACATACTTTTTAAATGGGAGAAGAACACGAAAACGAACAAGAGATACACGATGTAATCCCGATTTCCGGGATGTATGAAAATTGGTTTCTAGACTATGCCTCATATGTAATTCTGGAACGAGCTGTACCAGCAATTAATGACGGATTGAAACCAGTACAGCGAAGGATATTACATGCAATGAAAGAGATGGATGATGGTCGCTACAACAAAGTGGCAAACATCATCGGTAGTGCCATGCAATACCATCCGCATGGTGATGCTTCCATAGGAGACGCAATTGTAAATCTTGGTCAAAAGGATCTACTTATAGATACCCAGGGTAACTGGGGAGATGTTCGTACGGGTGATTCAGCAGCAGCAGCTAGGTATATAGAGGCCAGACTATCCAAATTTGCATTAGAGGTAATTTTCAACCCTCAAACTACAGAGTGGCAGCTGTCATATGATGGTCGTAAGAAAGAGCCTGTTACTTTTCCTGTCAAATTCCCATTATTACTGGCTCAAGGCGTAGAAGGAATTGCTGTTGGTTTATCTACCAAAATGCTGCCACACAATTTTTGCGAAATCTTAGAAGGATGCATAGCCACACTCAAAGGAAAGAAAGTTAAATTATATCCTGACTTCCTAACTGGGGGCAAGATTGATGTTACAGACTATAACGATGGGAAACGTGGTGGGAAAGTAAGGGTGCGGGCTTCAATAGAAGAAAAGGATAAGTCAACCTTAGTCATTAAAGATATCCCATATGGAACCACTACAACGTCACTAATAGAGTCTATTGTAAAGGCAAATGACAAGGGTAAAATCAAGATCAAGCAAGTAGTGGATAATACTGCTAAAGAAATTGAGATATTGGTAACCCTTGCCTCTGGTATTTCACCGGATATTACAATGGATGCACTTTATGCATTTACAGATTGTGAAGTTTCAATATCTCCTAATGCGTGTGTCATTGTAGACGACAAGCCGATGTTTTTAGGCATAACAGAGATCTTGAAACAATCTGTGGATCAAACGGTAGATCTGTTACGTCAAGAGTTGGAAATTGAAAAGGCAGAGCTCAAAGAGAAGATATTCTTTAGCAACTTATTGAAGATATTCATCAATGAGGGCATGTATAAACACCCAGAATACGAGAATTCTGGTGACCTTCAAAAATGCTACGAGGTACTAAACACCTTGTTCACACCTTTCTTTGATTTGTTCTATCGTGAGATAACGAACGAAGATTATAAGAGATTGATTGATAAGCCATTGAGTAGTATCACTCGCTTTGATACAAGCAAAGTAGATGCACAAATTCAGGATCTTTCAGAGCAAATTGAGAAAGTGGATCATAACCTGGATAACCTAACAGATTATGCAATATCCTACTACCAAAATCTACTTTCAAAATACGGTCAAGGTAGAGAACGTAAAACAGAAATTACCAATTTCGACACAATCAATGTAACAGTAGTAGCTGCCAATAATGCCAAGTTATATGTCAATCGACAAGACGGTTTTGTTGGCTACGGATTGAAGAAAGATGAGTTCGTATCTGATTGCTCCGACATTGATGATATCATTGCTTTTACGAAGGATGGCAAGTGTATCGTAACTAAAATTCAAGACAAGACTTTCGTTGGTAAAGACATTCTTTATGCCGGAGTTTTTAAGAAGAATGATGAACGTATGGTTTACAATATGGCTTACGTTGATGCCAAGTCTGGGAATAGCTATGTGAAGCGTTTTCAAGTGCTGTCAGTCACCAGAGATAGGCCTTACGACCTAACAAAAGGTGGGAAGGGTAAAGTGCATTACTTTACTGCAAATCCAAATGGTGAAGCTGAACTAGTTACTGTTTCGCTGACACAAGCCAGCAAAGCAAGAAAAAAAGTGTTTGATTTTGATTTTGCTGAATTAGAGATAAAGGGGCGTGGAGCTGGAGGCAATATTCTAACAAAGTATCCCGTAAGGAAAGTCGTATTGAAAGAGGAAGGTAAGTCTACTCTTGGAGGTGTAGATATTTGGTATGACCCTACCGTTGGGAGATTAAATAGAGAAGAACGAGGAGATCATCTGGGCAATTTTATGTCGGATGATCAAATAGCAGTCTTTTATAAAGATGGTAGCTATGAAACAACTTCATTTGAGCTTACCAATCACTATGAGTTCAACAGCGTAATGGGGATCTATAAATTGGATCAAGATTCTTCATTCAATGCAATTCATTATGATGGCGACACCAAAACGTTTTTTGTTAAACGTTTCATTATAGAAACCAATACAGCGAACAAGCGGTTTCCGTTTGTGACTGAAGCTAAAAGCTCCAAACTAGTTTTCATTTCTAAAGGTATCGAGACGGACGTAGAAGTTACTTACAAAGAAGGACGCAAGCACGAAAAGAAGAAGTTAGATCTAATGAGCCTGATTGATATCAAAGGGTGGAAAGCGATTGGTAACAAGCTCCCTGTTCAGCAGGTGATCTCTGTAGACTTACTAAAAGACGAGAAACCAGAACCTGCCATTGATATTGAAGCAATCAAAAGTACGATTCAAACAGAAGTAGAAGAAGAAGAAAACCAACTAGGGCTGTTTGGTGAAAAGAAAGAGTAAATGAATGCGCAAGATGTTATCGATGTTTTAGAGGAATTTGTATCTGAAAATAAACAGACGCAAATAAAGCGGGTGCTAAAGCAAAGAACCAAACATGTTACGCTGGTTTTTGAAGACATAGAAAAGCCTCATAATGTAAGCGCAGTACTGCGCACCGCCGAGTGTATGGGTATTCAAGATTTACACTTTATCAATAATAGAAACAGTTATTCCGTCAACCCACTTATAACTCAAGGCGCTGCTAAATGGGTATCATTGAATCACTATGAAGGCAAAGACAATAGTGTAAGTAGCTGTTTTGATTCGCTACGAAAAGAAGGATATAAAGTATATGCGACTTCTCTACATGAAACTTCTAGGTCTATCTATGACTTGGATGCAAATGATAAAACTGCAATTGTTTTTGGAACAGAGGCAGATGGAATAACGAAAGAAGTGGGGGAAAAGGCAGACGGATTTGTTCATATTCCAATGGGAGGATTTACTGAAAGCTATAATTTATCCGTTAGTGCTGCCATTTGTTTAACAGTGTTGAAATCGAAACTCATCGAGTGGCCAAAACTTACAGAAGAGGAGCAATTGGAATTGAAAGCTTTATGGTATCGAAAAATTGTAAGAGAGGCAGATCTCATTTTAAAGACTAAAGGTGTCTTAAATGAATAGAAAAGTAAAGAGATTCATCAAGTTTATACTTTGGTCAGGGCTAAGCTTATTTCTTTTTGTCCTAGGATCGAACATTTGGGTCGTACAGTCTACAAAGTCCAGAATATATAGTGCAAACGAAGCACCTTTAAATGATGTGGCCTTGGTTTTAGGAACTAGTAAGAGAACTTCTAAAGGCAATCCAAATCGCTTCTTTAAAGAACGAATGCAGGCTGCTGCAGATCTTCACATGAAGCAAAAGGTAAAGCATATCCTGGTCAGTGGTGACAATAGATCAAAATACTATAATGAACCACGAGATATGCTTCAAGCACTGGGAGATCTTGATATACCAGAGAAAGATGTGTCACTTGATTTTGCCGGTCTTAGAACGCTGGATTCAGTTGTAAGGTGTAGCGAGGTTTTTGGACAGAAAAAAGTGACTATTGTAACGCAAGAATTTCATTGCTACAGATCTTTATTTATTGCTAATTACCTGGGAATGGAGGCCATAGCTGTGTCAGCTGATGATGGGGGACCTATTGGAAATGCATTAGCAATACGAGAAGTACTTGCAAGAACAATCGCAGTACTAGACTTATATGTCTTCCAACGTAAACCTAAATTTTTAGGCGAAAAGATTGAATTACCGATTAGAGGTTAGCCCAATTTTTTAATTGTTGTAGAGCATCTTCGCATTGCGATGTTATTTCATCTAAGGATTGCTTTGTTGCATTCTCAGGATGGTGTTGAATGTCCTCTAATGTATCCGCACATGGTAATTGGATCATTTTGGCAGACGGTTTTAACTGATGTGCCGACTTTGATAAGTTATCCATATCATTTGCATCTAATTCTGTCATCATCTTTTTAGATAACGACTTATAGGTAGATTCAAATGTTTCTATGAATTCAGCTTTGAAGTCATCGTCATCCTCACTCAATACTTCTAGGTATGTAAAATCGATTTTTGGCATAGTTCTCTGTAATCCTTGTTATAAAAGTATACCATCTAGGTAAAAAACATACCAAAATTTAGGTGGGATGTCAGCTTCTTCACAGAAATAATTTTGTATTTTCGAGCCGAAAATTTGAAATCCCTAAGGAATGATCCCAGAATTTGAACCACTAAGAGAAGATGAAGTTCAGGTTATGCTTCAAGCACCTGTATATGTTGCAATCTTAATTGCTGGAGCAGACGGAAAAATTGATAAGTCTGAACGAAAAGAAGCTATTGAAGTAGCAAGAAGTAAACAAAGTAGATCTCGTGAGCAGCTGCATGAATTCTATAAGCTAGTGGGCGACCACTTCGAAGAGCATTTTAATAAGTTGATTGATGAACTTCCATCTGGAACAGATGAGAGAATCTCAGCAATTACAACTGAGCTTAGAAAGTTAAATTTCATACTTCCTAAAATTGACAAGAACTTTGCAGTAAAATATCATGCTAGTTTAAAAGATCTAGCCAAGAAAATTGCAGAAGCTTCTGGAGGAGTATTAGGATATTTATCAGTAAGCTATGAAGAATCAAAGCTTATGGAATTAAAGATGATTAAAGAGCTTGCTTAATCATAAAAATTTTAGAATACACCCTGGCTTCAATAGAGGTCAGGGTTTTTTATTTAATTTACTTTAATGCCAAAGTCAGGAATAGTACCACCACTCAGGCTCTGCTTTTTTATGTGGCTTGTATTCACTGTTGAATTTTATTTACCTGTGGATTTTGGTCAATTGGGTATATACCCCAGACACCTAACGGGACTTATCGGAGTAGCTTTGGCTCCATTGATTCACGGAAATTTCAATCACTTAGCTTCTAATACTATCCCATTATTGGTACTTGGGGGAAGTCTTTTTTTCTTTTTTCCTGAGATAGCGAGAAGAGTATTCATGCAAGCTTATTTTTTTACCAACTTATTAGTTTGGGTGTTTGGAAGACCATTTTATCACATTGGTGCAAGTGGCTTAATTTATTCATTGGCATCCTTTTTAGTCTTTTATGGAATCTTTAAAAGAAACTTCAAATCTGTTGTAATCAGTGCCATTATTATTTTTTCCTATGGTAGCATGGCTTATGGTTTATTTTCCTTTGATGAACGCATAAGTTGGGAATCTCATCTTCTAGGAGCAGTTGTTGGTTTAGTTACAGCCTATACCATTTCCAAAACAAGAATTAACAATTACTAATATTTTTAGTAATTTTAATTAATGGATTATATCAAAGGGAAAGGTGCACAAATCAATGTATCTAATAAGTATTCTAAGTATGACATAGATACATCTGATTTAGATGGGATAGATGAAGAATTGATTGATACAAAACCTCAAATAGAAGTTTTTAAAGAAACTCCTAAAAAGATTATATCGACGAATAATAGTCCAGATGTAGGCATGTACACTTCGATAAATCCATATCAAGGATGTGAACACGGATGTATCTATTGTTATGCTAGAAATTCTCACGAATACTGGGGATTCAGCGCAGGCATTGATTTCGAAACTAAAATTATCGTAAAGCCAGAAGCTCCATCACTATTGGAAAATGAATTCCTTAAATCATCATATAAACCTCGAGTAATTATGTTGAGCGGAAATACAGATTGCTATCAACCACTAGAAAGGAAATATCAAATCACAAGAAACCTGCTTAAGGTCTTTAATAAGTACCAAAATCCTGTGGGAATAATAACGAAGAATGCACTTGTCGTTCGCGATCTTGATTTACTCAAAGAGCTAGCCTCAAACAAACTTGTACAGGTAATATTTTCAATAACTTCAATGGATGAAAAATTACGGCAAAAATTAGAGCCTCGAACTGCTAGTGCGACCAAAAAATTCAAGGCTATGGAAACGCTTGCCAGTGAAGGAATACCCGTAGGGGTAATGAACGCTCCTTTGATACCTGGGCTTAATCATCATGAGATACCAACCATTTTGAAGAATTCTGCTAATTCAGGAGCAGACTTTGCGAGTTACACTGTTGTGAGGTTAAATGGTCAGATATCTAAAATCTTTAAAGACTGGCTAGTGAAGAACTTTCCAGATCGTTCCACGAAGGTATGGAACCAAATTCAAGAGTTACATGGAGGAAGTGTTAATGATTCAAATTTTGGCAGGAGAATGAGAGGAGAAGGTAAGATTGCTGAGGTGATTAGGAATTTGTTTGAGGTGAGTAAAAGAAAGTATTTTGAAGGACGTGCATTTCAGCCTTTAAGCATCGCTCATTTTAGAAAGGGTGGCAACTACAGTCTATTCTAATAAAAAAACCCTGACAAGAATTTGTCAGGGCCTCTCTTCATACTTATCTAGAATCTAGATTAAGGTTATTCAATTTAGTCGGAAAGATGCGAACTCATAAACCATGCACCACCAGCCAACGCAATATCCTTTAAAAACATTGACGAACTTACAGGATCTTGATTTAAAAAACCAGATAAATGAATCAAAACAGCAAATAATGTCAGCATCAAGCCTAATAGCTGAGTTGCGAGCTTAGCCTTTTTGCCGATAATAATTGCAACAGCAGCAAGAATTAATGCCAATCCGGTTAAATAAACGAAGAAAATCGGGGCTGGTAAAATATCTGGAACCATTCCGGTCATATTATCTGCTCCCATCAAATGGAATACACCAAACATCGCCATTGGGCCGGCATACATGAGTTTGCCGAGATATCCTAATCTTTTCATAAGGTTGGGTTAAAGGTTGAAATACAAAGTGTTAATCACCTTTAAGATACATTTTTCAGATCTCAATAACAAAATGAAGTAGAAGTAGAACTAATTAACAACATGTCTTATAAGACTATTAAGCTCTTCAGCATAATTAGTATCATCCAGATAAAACCAAACATCAGATTCAAGAGATATTGAATTCTCTTTCTTCTTCTTTTTTGGGACGAAGGATTCAAAGTCCAATGAGTATATGTGTTCGAGCAACTTGCGACAATGTACCCAATCGGAAGACACAGTGCCATTACAATCGATCGTACGGTCCGAGAATGACCAAGTTAGATTGTACTCCATTTGATCTAAATAACAAACAACATTTAATGGAGCTTCGATATTTGATTTCTCCAATACTGCTTGCAATAATTCTTGAAATAGAAAGTTTGCTTTTGCAACATCAGCAGGAAATCCAAGTGATTTTGAATCAAGCGATACATGGATGTAAGTCTCACTATCAGGGTCATTACTAAAATTACTTTGACTGATTTCACTTAAATCCTCTTGCCATCGAGAACTAATCGTACCTTCCCATTTCAAATCATCATCATTTGTAAACCCTTCCGCCTTTAATTCAGACTCAGAAACACTTTCCCTATTAAGATAAGTGAGATCAAATTCAACATTAATAGATTCAGCACCTGCGACGAATTCCAGTCGCATTACAGCAGCATATGAAAAGGGAGGGGGTAGTTGTTGTTGCTGATATGAAAAGACTAAATTCATAGGGAATCTTCTAAAACTTTTTGTGTTTTTAATCTATCCAATTTTCCAGAGGGAGTCTTGAATATTACTTGATCAAAGTACAGTTCTTTAGGAACATGGTACTTTTTTAGGTTACTAAAATCAAGTTCTTTTTCGGGACCACTTGACACTAGGATAATTTTTCTATTCAAAGAACTATCCAATAAGGAGCAAATGATAAAGTCATCGTTCATCTGATCATTAAGGACCTGTTCGATTTCTTCTGGGTTGACTTTAATACCCCCTGTATTGATAATAAAGTCTTTTCGTCCGATCCACTTAAAAGTCTTTTGATTAATGACTTCAACTATATCATTTGTCTTCAACCATTTGGCATCAGTAATTGAACCTTTTATCTCTAATGTATCGTCTTGATTGATTCTAACAATTGTATCTCCTGTGGTGGTAAATACATCCTCTGATAGTGATCTCAGAGCAATATGAGAGACAGTTTCAGTCATTCCGAACGTAGAATAAATAGTGGCAGAAGTCTTAACATTTTTTGAATCCATGGGAGCTCCACCAATCAAAATTTTGCCAAATTGATCAATTTGTGAGTTTGTCAATGCTTTGAATTGGAGTGGTACCATTGAGACTAAATCAAATGAACTAGCACCTATTATTGAAATTATGTTGGATGTAGGTTCGATGATATACAAATCGTGATTTGCTATCATAGCACGATACACAACCATTGCTCCACCAATATGCGATGGGTCAAGACACAGCAAGGAGCTTCTAACTGCATTATCAGGATCAATAAAGTCTAGAGTAGCTTTAGTACTGATTTCTATCTTCTCCCTACTAATCTCTATTTTCTTGGGTCTACCAGTAGAGCCTGAACTATGATGTGTAAACGATTTTGCATTGGAAAACCAACTACGAATAATGTTCAACACTATATTTTCGTGCTCATTATATCTTTCTGTTGGAAGACTATCTTTTAGAATTTCTTCTAACTTTAGGACGAAATTATTTGATCTAATAATCACAACGCTTGGAAAACGAAGAGGTAATAGTACATCGGTTAATTAACAAAGATAAGCGGGCTTTTGAACTCGTATTCAACCAGTATTATAATGTAATGGTTTTATATGCTGCTAGGTTTATGGATACAAGGGAAGAGGCAGAAGAAATTGCTCAAGATGTCTTCGTTAAGTTCTGGGAAAAATGTGATACTCTTTCGGAAGACTCATCAATAAAAAGCTACCTCTATCGATCTGTTCATAATTCATGCTTAAATACCATAAAGCACGAAAAAGTGAAAGATGGCTATAGGCAACACATGATTCATTTTATGGAATCAACCTACCAAAATGAGTATGATGAAAGTGATCCTGATTTTTTACGCAATAGAATAACGGGTGAAATTGACAAGTTACCTCCTAGATGTGCTGAGATTTTTAAGCTTAGCAGATTTGAAGGATTAAAATATCAGGAAATAGCTGAGCATTTAGAAATCTCTGTGAAAACTGTAGAGGTACAGATGGGTAAAGCGTTAAAGGTGTTAAGAGAAAGTCTTCAGGATCTAAAAAACCTGAGAGATGCGAGCTAAATTAATTGTAGCTTTCTGTTGCTTAGTATACCTTGGATTTGGTCAAAGCCAAAAGAATGATTTGATCAACGGAACTTTTGAAAACGTTCCTCTTCATGTGATTTTTGATAGCCTCAGTGCTCAGACAAACTATTACTTTAGTTATAATTCAGACTTATTACCCAAAGGAAGTTTGTTCTCTATTACCGCTGAAAACACCCCAATAGATAAATTCCTCTACGGTTTATTGATCGGAACTGGACTTAAGTATTCATTCTACAAAGATCAAATCATACTGAATTATCAACCGGTAGCACAAGTTGAAAAAAAGAAGAATTTCTTTTCAATTTCGGGAACAGTATACGATGAAGATGGCAAACCACTCAATAATGTTAATGTCTTTTTAGACGGTACTACAATTGGTATTAGCAGTGATATAGATGGTAACTATAAGCTGGAGTTTATTCCTGGAGGTTTTTATAACATAGTTTTCTCACATGTTGGGTATGAAAATGCTGTTTATCAGATATCAGAGTCAAATGGCGGAGCAAGGATTCAAAACCATAGAATGACTCTTGATTTGGAGCAGTTGGAAGAGGTGGAAGTTATATCAAACCGTATCAGCCGCTCGGAGGAAATGTGGCAACAACATTATTCTGTCTTTAAAAAAGAGATACTTGGACAATCTAAAAATGCTCAGGAATCTGTAATTGAAAATCCTGAAGCCATAGACTTTACATTTGACGATGACCAAAATGTACTGCATGCCTTTTTGAAAGAGCCCTTACAAATAAGAAATGATGCTAGCGGATATCGAATAAGTTATTTCCTAGAGTCCTTTAAAAAAGAAGAAACTGATCTTCGCTTCAGAGGCAAAATAAGATTTCGAAATATCACACCAGTAAATGGGGGTGAGCGGCGAAAATGGAAGAAAAATCGAAAGAAGAGTTATTACGGGTCATACAATCATTTTAAGAAATCATTGCTAAATGGGGAGCTAAAGAAAGAAGGCTTTAGGATTTATAAAATAAAGAACCTGAATAAGCTTGAAGTAAAAAAAGAGTTTGAGCTTTCTGAATCTGACATATTGGTTTTTAAAGGAGACCACTATGAACTTGATTTTAAAAATTACCTGGCTATCGAATATCGTAAAGAGCAAGAAAGTGAAGTCTTTTTGGAGAGTGATGGATTCATCAGACCGATCAACTCCGAATATGTAGGACCTGCTGGATTTTTAGTTAAGGAACCTGGTAATCAAATTTCTGTTTTAAGGCTTTTACGAGGGTCTGTTAGATTAGATTTGTCAGGCGAAGTAATGGACAGATTTGGACTTACAACATATGGATATTGGGCTTGGGAACGGACAGCTGATTTGGTGCCAATAAATTATGATCCAAAATTTGATAATTTGTAAAAATAAATAGGGGGTTGTTAAGTGTAAGTTGTTAATAACCAGACGATAAGAAGAAAATGGAAGAAGTACTAGCAAAATATTTTTCTGGAGAAGCAACCAAGGACGAAATATCCTTAGTTGAAAAGTGGAGATCGGAATCTAAAACCAATGCGGAAGCATTTTTTGATGCTAAATCTGCTTGGGTGATTTCTCAACCTGAGATGGCACCACCAGCTCATGTTTTGAAAGAAATTTTGGATGAACCTCAAGGCAAACAAGTTCCTTTTATTATGCAGAGTTGGGTGAAATATGCAAGCGCTGCAGTATTGGTGTTGGCTATTTCATTGCTATTTGTGCTAAATCAAAATGGGAGCAACGGAACCAATGTTATCAATCAATCACTTGCTGATGGAAGTTTGATTGCATTACACGAAGACTCTCAATTAGAAGTCATCAAATTTGATGAAAATAGCAGAGAGGTTAGAGTGACAGGCAAAGCATATTTCGATATAGAAAGAGATGAAAGTCGACCTTTTATTATCCACACCGATAATGCAACTGTTGAAGTGTTAGGTACTTCATTTGTTGTGGACACCTATGATGCTGTCACTGAAGTAAGCGTAGAATCTGGTGTAGTTGAACTTTCAAAGAATGTTAATGGGTCAGAATCAGTTTCAGTCAAATTAGAAAAAGGCGAAAAAGGTCTCGTTAAAAATTCCAACATCGGTATTATCAAAACCAATAATGATAATATGAATTACCTGGCATGGAAAACAAAAGTCATTGTGTTTGATGGAACTCCAATGTCTGAAGTAGAGAAGGTAATAGAAGATGTTTACGGAATAGATGTAAGTTTCGAAAATCCAGCATTCAAAGAATGTAAATTGACATCTACGTTCAATAAAAAGAAGCCAAAAGATGCTATAGAAATTATAGCACGAACGTTCGGAATCGAATATGAGTATTCGAACAATAAAGCGATACTAAAAGGAAAGGGGTGTTAAGCACCCCTTTTTCATTTCTTATGGTATCCACTTTATATCATTAAAGTCTGGTTTCCTTTTTTCAAGAAAAGCATTTCTGCCTTCCTTAGCCTCATCAGTCATATAGGCAAGTCTTGTAGCTTCACCAGCAAAAACCTGTTGACCAACCATTCCATCATCAGTAAGATTAAATGCGAACTTCAACATTTTGATTGAAGTAGGGGATTTTGCAAGTATTTCTTGCGCCCACTGAAAAGCTTCATTTTCAAGTTCGTCATGCGGGATTACGGCATTAACCATCCCCATATCATATGCTTCTTGAGCAGAATAGTTACGTCCTAAAAAGAATATCTCTCTGGCTCGTTTTTGACCTACCATCTTAGCAAGATATGCTGATCCATATCCTCCATCAAAGCTGGTTACATCTGCGTCAGTTTGCTTGAAAATAGCATGCTCCTTACTAGCTAAAGTAAGATCGCAGACGGTATGTAAACTATGACCACCGCCAACTGACCAACCTGGTACTACGGCTATTACAACTTTAGGCATAAACCTAATTAATCGTTGAACCTCCAAAATATTCAAACGTGGCATTCCATCTTCATCTACATATCCCTGATGACCTCTGGCATTCTGATCTCCACCACTACAAAATGCCCAACCTCCATCTTTCTTTGAAGGTCCTTCTCCACTTAACAAAACAACACCAATATTCACATCTTCTCTGGCATCTAGGAATGCCTTGTACAATTCTGCTACTGTCTTTGGACGAAAAGCATTTCTTACCTCTGGACGATTAAATGCGATCCTAGCCACTTTACCGCATTTCTTATAGGTAATATCTTCAAACCCTTCAGCACTAATCCAATCAATTTTTGATTCGCTCATTTATATACATTTTTAATTCTCGATATACACTTTGATTTACCTCTGGATTGGTAAATATTTCTAACACTTTTGACCTTTCACTGTCCCGATAGAATTCTTCCAGACATTCTGATAGTGTATTCAAATCATGAGTTTGTTGATACACTAAACCATTTTCAGCACAAATATATTCTGCCGTCCTATTATGTCTTGTCTCAAAATATTCTTCAAGTTCGGGCAAGTTGGAAGGCCCATCAATTAAGCGAAAAATTCCACCTCCTTGATTATTAAGTACAATGACTCTTAAATTGGATAATTGATAATTATGGAAGAAGGCATTTCTATCATACAAAAAAGCAAGATCACCAGTAACTAGCACATTCAATTCTTCGGTGACTAATGCACTACCAAGAGCTGTAGAAGTACAACCATCAATACCGCTAGTTCCTCTATTGCTATAGCAGATCACATTATCTGGCACACCAAACATATCTGCATAGCGGACAGGCATTGAATTGCTTAGGTGAAGGTTTGATCCTTCTGGAATAGATTTCAAAACCTCTCTCGCAACAGTGGTTTCTGAATAGTCTAACTTGCCAATTATTTCAGCTACTGATTTATCTACTGTATCACTGTATGATTTCCATTTTCCTAAGAATTCAGCGTTGACAAAAGAAAAATCTTGCTCATTAAGAAAATCAACCAATCCATAATTGAGTATTTCTGGATTCGTGCTAAAAGTATCTATATTGACTTCTGCAGGATCTAAATGGATGTGCTTTTCTGGTTTTTGCTTTCTTAAAAACTGTTTCATTTTTTTTGAAAGCACCGAAAGGCCCGATGTGATTAAAAGCTCTGGCTTGAGTTCGTCTTGCTGGTTTATAAATAGATCCACGTTCGAAATACCGTGATTTAGATTACTTAGTGGAAACTTCAGAACCGGTACTTTCTTAGAAATATCAGCGAGTTGATCATTCAATGTGCTGTCATAAGGATATTGTCCTAACAAAATCAACACTTTTGAAAAACCATTCAAATCGTATTTCCCTATTACAGAATCCTTCTTATCCGCTAACTCTAACTGATATTCATTAAATTTCAACTCTTCATTCTCCTCTGGATAAAATGGTTCTTCAAAAGGCACATTAATATGCACAGGACCCTTTGGCAGACTTTGACTATTCTTTAATGCGTTTATCAGTTCCCTTTCATATCGAATAGCATCTGATTCATTTTCAATTACAGGTAGTTGCACAGAAAGCTTAACATGATTCTTTAGCACCTCAAACTGCTTTATTGTCTGTCCATCTCTTTGATCCACTAACCTTGGTGGACGATCAGCAGAAATAACAATCAGAGGTATCTCTCGATAATATGCTTCAGCTATTGCTGGTGCATAGTTTAGGAGGGCAGTACCACTAGTACAACATAAAACAACTGGCGATTGTGTTATCTGCGCAATTCCAAGAGCAATGAAACCAGCGGCTCTTTCATCTGGAATGATTCGCTTTTCAATTTGTTGGTTTCTGGCAAATGAAACGGTAAGTGGTGCATTTCTAGACCCGGGTGACATAACTGCTTGTCTAACTCCTAATTGGTAGCAAATCTGAGAGGTATTGTAGACGGTAGGGTGAAGCACGTGTTAAGAGAAACTTTAGTTATTGTCAATTAGTGATCCTAAAATACTCATCTTCATCTCAGTCTCTTCAAATTCTCTTTGAGGATTAGAATCCTCAGTGATCCCAGCTCCTGCATAAAATCTAGCGATATTTCCTTTGATCCTCACGCACCTTAAGTTAACAAACAAACTTGTAGCACCGTCACTGTTTACTGGTCCTAAAAAGCCTGAATACAATTCCCTATTATAACCTT
This sequence comes from Ekhidna sp., assembly GCF_963691765.1. Taxonomy (GTDB): domain Bacteria; phylum Bacteroidota; class Bacteroidia; order Cytophagales; family Cyclobacteriaceae; genus Ekhidna. The sequence continues at coordinate 4,105,502 of NZ_OY829375.1, read as the reverse complement.
CAATCCTTTCTATCCAAGGTTTAGTTTCTCGAATAGGCATACCGCAAACTGCTGATGTAGGATGAAGTAGTTCCATCATTTGATCGGATAATCGGTCAAAAGAAACTTCATTGTAATTGACAACAAACTCTGTTTTTAGGTGTGCTAGACTTCCAGCTTTAATGGTTTTTGGTCCATGTTCATGAAACTCTCTTAGACGTAATTTCTTAAAGCAGTTTATGATATACCTACTAACAAATGCTTGTTCTTCAATCTCCTTTTGCGTCCAAGCTATTTCACTCAAATTTTGATCCTCTGATAGCTTCTTTGTTCCAGCCAATGATACAGTCTTAAAAACATTCTTATCATCCGATAACAGTAGTTCTGGAGTAGCCCCAATCCAAAGTCCTTTATCTGGAATAAAAGTTACACTCACAAAAGCGTTATGATACTTATTGGAGATCTTTTTATAAAACTCCCATGTTGAGAACTCATTGCCAAGCTCTAAATCTTTATATCTCGATAGAACTACCTTTTCAAATAATCCATCCTTGATAGCATTGACAGCTTCTTGAACATTCTCGTTAAAATCACCAATAGGGTTTTCAAAAATCTCATTTTGCAAGGAAGCTTCTTTTGCGATGATGGAATTAATCTTCGCTTTAAAATCATCAATCTGAGAATCAGTAACTCTAGGATTTACACTTAACTCTTCATTTTTAATGACAATGTCAGCCTGAATGTAATAGGGGGATACAGGGTGATTATCTTTAAACTCATTGACGATAAATCCTGCATCTAAATCTTCTAGTTGTATTTCTTCAACTTTTCTACACTCTTCCAACGAAATAATTAACTGATAATCAGTTGAATTAGGCATCCTCCATAAAGCGAAAGCTATACCTGCCAATTCGAGTTTGTTGATCAATTGATCAAGCTTATCTACCTCAATTATATTTTGAAGCTCAGTCACTATTTCCTATCTAATATCGCTAACGTTATTCTACTTACTGCAACAAGTTGATTTTCATCATTTCTGATATCTATTCCCCAAACTTGTGTGCTTCTTCCCAGGTGGACTGGTTTTGCAACACCTGTTACAAGTCCGTCTTTGGCAGATTTAATATGGTTAGTGTTGATCTCAAGCCCTACAGCATATTGCTTATTTAAATCAATAGTTACCGTAGATCCTACACTTCCCATTGTTTCAGCCAATGCAACAGATGCACCTCCATGTAACAAGCCCATTGGTTGCTTTGTTCGATGATCAACAGGCATTGTAGCTACCAGGTAGTCATCACCAATTTCAGTAAATACTATTCCTAGATGATCTACCATGCAACCTTTCGACATACTATTCAAAGCATCTAGCTCAAGGTATTCGGGGAAAATTCGTTCATTTGCCATTATATAAGCAAACCAACGTAAAGCAAGTTTGAAAAACAAGACGATTTACATTCTTCGACATGGAGAAACAGATTTTAACCTAAAAGGAATGGTGCAAGGGAGAGGTGTAAATGCTTCACTCAACAGCAATGGCATTGAACAGGCAACAAAAGCTGGAGAATACTTATCATCAATCAATTTTGACCGTGTATTTACTTCTGAGTTAATTCGTACTAAAGAGACCGTAGGCCAATTCAAACTTAATGGTACACCTGTTTCATCACATGATGGCTTTGATGAGATAAGCTGGGGGAATCAAGAGGGCAAGGTTGCCTCATATGATGCTAAGAATCTTTACGCTGACACTGTTAATGGATGGCGTAGGGGAGAATTAAATTTAAATGTTGGTGGTGGAGAAAGCCCATTAGAGGTAATGGAAAGACAAAAAGATGCCATGAAAATGGTGCTAGAAAGTGATTCTGAGAATATCTTAATTTGCATGCATGGAAGAGCAATGAGAGTACTTCTATGCTGGATCCTTAACTATCCACTCAATTATATGGATGGCTTTCCTCATCAAAATTGTTCTTATTATGTGATAGAACAGAGGGCGAAATCTTTTTATTTAAAAGCATTCAATCAGACTGATCATTTGCTATAGCATGTGCAAGTCCAATTTTTATTTCTCCCCAGGTATAGCTATCAGGCAAGGCTGCTTTAATTTCTCCTGACTTTGTCAAACCCTGACTGTAGCATTTCAGAATAGCCTTAATTTTGGAAGGTTTCAAGATGTCTTCGATATCCAATAAACCATTTTGAACGAATTGAGCTAAGTGACTTTCAATGGTTCCTTCCACAAGACCCCTTTCCTCAGCAATCACCTGTATAGACTTACCTTCTTTGAACATGTCAAAAGTAATTTGCGCTGTAGAAACTTTGTCTTTAGAAACAGACTTCGAAAGTTGGCGAAGATTTGAATTTCCTCTTAGCGTTTCTTTTGTCAAGGGCACACCTTCATTCATATGTTGAATCAGAAGATTTAGCTTAACTATTTGTTTTAATTGATTAGCTACTAACTCCTTAAGTTCAGCAAGTTCTGATCGATAAGTTTTGGCCTTAGTTTGTGTCTTTAATGTTCGATGCTGAGTTACTATTCGATCAATTATTTCATTAAGGATATTTCCAAAGTAATCAGCAGCTTTACTCATCCTTTCCGCTAGTAAGTGCAGATCTTTTGAAATGAGGATTTTTCGAATCTGTCTTAGAAAATTTTCTCCAATTTCTTTTAGGGGAAAGGTATCATTTATCAATTCGTCCGTCCACGGTAAATGCTTTTGTTTGAGTGACCTGTTTTCATCTTTGTTAAATGTTCGTTTATGATTCACCAGCTCATTCAACATTGGATCCAGTAAAAACGCCCATTCTGCATACTCAGCAATAAAGCTTAATTGGTCATTTTCTAGCCTCTGTTCTAGTTGAGCAGAACTATCAAAGCTATCTATGTAGTATTTTAACTGGTCATCTATTGAAGGTGCTTTTTGAGGCAGGGGACTTGATAAGATAAGCCCATTTAAGGAAGTCAATCTTGATAATGCTACATAAAGTTGTCCGGCAGCGAATGTTCCCTCTAGATCTAGAATAGCCTTATCGAAAGTTAAGCCTTGGCTCTTATGGATGGTGACAGCCCAAGCTAATTTCAAAGGGTATTGCTTGAAAGTACCAATAACCTTTCTGTCTACTTCCTGGCTCTCCTTATCTAATACATATCGGCTATTTTCCCATTCATATTGATCAACCGTCACTTCAGTATTATCTTCAAAAACAACTTTAATTGTATCGCTGAGGCTAGAAATTGTTCCAATTTTCCCATTAAAAAATTGACCATTTCCACTTGGATCATTCTTAATAAACATGACTTGAGCACCTTCTTTAAGTCTCAAATCAAAATCATTTGGAAAAGCATTTTCCGAGAATTCACCATCTACTTCTGCAATAAAAGAATGTATCTCAGTGGTTAAACCTTCCAATTTGCTCTTATTGATTTTATCCGCCTTATTGTTATGTGTGGTAAGGTTTATATAACCTTCATTTTGTCTTGCTTCTGTCTCGTAATAACTATTTAATAAGTCTACATCTTCATTATTAAGATCATTATGTCTAAGTCTATTTAAGAGATCAATGAATAGTTGATCACTTTGTCGATATACTTTGTCGAGCTCTACTCTTATTGGCGGATTCTCTTTTAATGCGCGTGCTTCAAAGAAATACGGAGAGGGGTAAAATTGTCTCAGTAAGGAGCTCTCATCATTTCTTACTACCGGTGGCAATTGCATTAAGTCTCCTATAAATAATATCTGAAGACCCCCAAAAGCATCATGCGGTCTTTTTCTTAATTTCCGAAGTGTGTGATCAATACAATCGAGTAAATCTGCCCTTAACATGCTCACTTCATCAATGATCAACAATTCAAGTTCATTGATCAGTTTTCTTTTCTGTGCCCCAAACTTTGCATCCTTAAATAAAGATGAAGGGGTGTTTACTTGAATTCCTCGATCCTCAAACGGTATATTTTCCGGAATAAAAACACCAAATGGTAATTGTAAAAGCGAGTGGAGTGTAACACCCGAGGCATTTATTGCAGCAATACCTGTTGGAGCCGCTACGGCAGCGTTTTTATAAGTATTGGCAATTATATTTCTTAAAAAAGTCGTCTTCCCTGTGCCAGCCTTTCCTGTCAGAAAAATATGTCGATTTGTGTTGTTTACGTATTTGGCTGCTAACTCCGCTGGCTCCACTTATATCAATTGTGATGAACTAAAGGCCAAATTATGCGAAAAGATTTCATTTTCGAACAAACAATGATTCAATATCTCTTTGGCACATAACTATTATTACTGCCAATATTAAATATTGTCATTTCTATTCGACATCTTTAAAATATAATTACGCTAACCACCATATTTTCAAAACAATGGATACATATTACATTGAACTAGATCAAAATCTTAAAGCTTATGATCAACCAGACACCTCTAGTTCTACTACCACTAGAGTCCAAAAGGGACGATATTCATTAGTAGAGCTTAAAGTTAATCACCCTACAAAGGATACAGACTACGCTTGTGTACAATTAGAATCTGGAGAGAAGAAATGGATTTGCCTTAGATGGAAAGATGATGAATATGGCAAATTAACAAGAGGAAAAGATCATGAAGAACTAAACATTGATTTTAGCAGTGACACAATGTCAATCGATGAATCGGTATTGATAGACTTACTTCCTTTGTTTAATGACTTCATATATGATTTACATAAAACAACATATCCTTTTAAATTGAAAGGAATCAATCTTCCACAAGCACCACCATCATTGAACAACTGTTGCACTTTTGTTGAGGCTCTTGTAGTTGGAGCCTGGCAAAATTCTCACTCTAATTTTCAATGGGATAATAAAAAGCATGGACAGATGATGATTTTCTCAGTTGAAGATTATTATTCACCTGTAACATGTCTAGTGAATACAGATGTGGCTATGGAAATTGAATCAGATGCTAAGCCACATAAATGGACGGTTATTCAGGGTTGGAGAAAACAATGGTCTGGTGGCCATACGTTTATCATTTTAGATCATCATCAGGAAACTGACAGAGTTCTTACTTTGGAGTCAAATAAGGCATTTAATCTTGATGGTGTTGGCTATCGTATGCTAGGAAACTACAGAGATGTTAAAAAACCTGCTAATGAGTGGTGGCAGGATTCAAGCCTTCCAACATGGGAAGAAATTAAATCAACCTATAAATTCAGGAAACAGTGTGTGTTAAAAGTGAATAACATTAGCTGGATTTAGTTTTCACTAATTTTTATAGAAGTTAAGCAGAAATAGTATCTACCAAGTATCTTAGAATGGTAGATGGCAAAACAAAAAATTCATGCCGAGGTAGGTAAGCGAGTAATTGAGCTTTCAAACTTGGATAAAGTACTTTATCCAGAAGATGAAATAATGAAAGCTGAAATTATCGAGTATTATTTAAAGCTTGCACCTACAATTCTAAATCATATTCGAGGAAGAGCTCTTTCTTTAGTAAGATATCCAGATGGTATATATGGTGAACAATTTTTTCAAAAGCATAGACCAGATTGGACACCTGATTGGATCGATTATAAGAGATTAGGACAAGAAAGGAAGAAAGAATATGTTGTGGCTAGGGAAGAGGCTACATTAGTATGGCTAGCCAATCTAGCGTGTTTAGAAATTCATCAAATTCACAGCTTTTCCGAGAACAGTGACAAACCTGATTATATAGTATATGATTTAGATCCACCAGAAGACGGTTCCTTTCCCTTAAATGAATTAAAGGAAATTGCTTTAGGCCTTAAAGAACATCTTGAACGCTATAATTATCATGTGTTTATTAAAACCACTGGAGGTAAAGGACTTCATATTGTAACTCCAATAGAACCTCGTTACTCCTTCGAAGAGTGTTTCCAAGCTGCAAAAAAAATAGCAAGCGATTTTATTAATAAGGAGAAAAGAACGACACTTCACATAAAAAAGGAATCAAGGAAGGGGAGAGTACTAGTAGATATTTATCGAAACAGACCTTCGCAGACAATAGTCTGTCCATATAGCTTAAGAGGTCGAAGGGGAGCCACTGCTTCTACACCGATTAGCTGGGAGGAACTGAATGAGTTGCAAGATCTATCCGATTGGAATATCAAGACCACTGTAGATAGGGTACTTTCCGAAGGCGATGCATGGGAGCAAATTAGGGGATGGGCGGTACCATTGCACACAGATAAAAGAACAGCAATTGCAAAAGAATTACCTCCGAATAAAAGACATAAGACCCCCAAACAACTCGAAGACTATGAAAAGAAAAGAGACTTCAATAAAACTCCTGAACCTTTAATTTCAGAAAGCGATTCTCCAGGAAGTAGGTTTTGTATTCAAAGACATCATGCCTCGCACCTTCATTACGATCTTAGGTTGGAGCAAGACGGTATTTTGAAGTCTTGGGCAATACCAAGAGGTATGCCTCCAGTACCTGGTGTTAAAAGACTTGCAGTACAAACAGAAGATCACCCGCTCAAGTATTTAACATTTGAAGGTGAGATACCTAAAGGCGAATATGGAGGTGGTATGATGTGGGTATATGCAACAGGACGATACGAGATCACTAAGGAAAAAAAGAATGGATTCTATTTCAGGTTATCCGGAAAGCAACTGAGTGCTGAATACCGTATGCATTTAATGAAGGATAAAGAGTGGTTATTAGAGCGTGTTGATGTTCCTCAACAAAATCTCCTTGAGCAAGTGATGAAACCAATGTTAGCAGATTCATCTAAAAGGGTTCCTGTCGGAGACTATTACTATGAATTAAAATGGGATGGTATTCGTGCGCTTATTTACCTAAATGAAGGTCAACTCAAAATATACAGTAGAAATGGAAACGATATCACAGATCAGTTTCCAGAATTGAATGTTCCTGATCAAGCATTTCGCATCAATAATGCAATCTTTGACGGTGAAATTGTTTGTTTAGATTCTGAAGGTCGTGCCAACTTCAAAAAAGTGATTAAAAGACTCATGAGTAAGAAAAATTTTGATCACGAGTCGAAGAGATCTCCCGCATATTGCTACTTGTTTGATTGTTTATACTTAGACGGAAGATCTCTGATGAATGACCCGCAAGACCGAAGAAGATGGTGGATGATTGATTCACTGAGGGTAGGAGAAACTAACTATCGGATTAGTCAAACAGAGGAAGATGGAAGAGCATTATTTGCTGCGACGAAAGCACATGGAATTGAAGGCATTGTAGCAAAAAGGATAGACGCAAAATATACTTCAGGTAAAAGAAGTGATGCTTGGATTAAAGTCAAGGTAAAAGAAACTAAAGACTGTTTTATTATTGGATACACAGTTGGTGAAGGGGAAAGAGAATCAACATTCGGATCTTTACAGCTTGCAGAACAGCAAGATGGATCCCTGATTTATCGAGGGAGAGTTGGAACAGGATTCGATGATGCACAATTGAAATCTTTATCTAATGCTTTTGAAAATCAAATTATTGAATCCAAAATCATTGAGGCTGAAGCTCATGAAGAGAAGAAAACGATTTGGTTGAAGCCAACAATAATTTGCGAGGTAGAATATTCCATGATCACAGATAATGGAACATTTAGAGATCCAGTATTTAAAAAGATAGTTGATGGTAGTTAATATGCGCTATCATTAAAATACTGAAATACATCCATCAATCCTTCCTGCTCTGTGATGTTAATCGCTCTTAAGAAGATATATTCTTTAACATCTCTCTTTCCGAAAAACTCATATAAATCCTTTTCTGAATTAATAGTAAAAGGGATTTTATTCACTAAAGCAAAGTAGACTCCTTCACTAGTTGCAAGTGGGTATTTACCATCTACTAAGATCTTATAGAAGGTTTTTCTATCATTCAAAGTAACTAGAATATAAGTTTCTCTTTCTTTATTATTCAGTATAATGCGGTGTATGTCGGTGAGAAACATTCTATTTATCGAATCTTGTTTGACAGTAATAGTACCGGTTTCAAAATTGACCTTAATCCGCCCATAGATAGTGTCGGACTTGACAATAACATATCCATCAGGATCACCTAAATATGTCTGATGAGACGGGTTAAATGCAGTTATTAGAATAATGATTGTCAGATATTTCATGTAGCTGATTTGTTGATTTAAATAGAGGAATAATCGAGCTGCAAAACATCAACACTTTTTCTTCTTGATAGAAAGATTATACATGAATAATATTTTATTAACATATGATGGTTTGTTGTTAATAAATCTTTTAATTTTTGATAATTATACTTAGAGCGAAATACGTATTTTATTACTTTTTTAGATCCCTTAAAAAATGGAAATTGCAGACATACTCATACTACCAACTTTTTGAATATGAAGAGAATTGTGTTGATTGATGATGACGCTACAACGAACTACCTGAACAAAATGATAATTGAACGTTCAGCTCTTGTAGATGAAGTTTTAACATTCGATTCCGCAGAAGAGGCCCTTACTTTTTTCAATCAAAGTAATTCTCCTGAAGATGCACTCGTTTTATTAGATATTAATATGCCAATCATGAATGGCTGGCAGTTTCTCGATCAATATGGCTCTATGGAAAGAACCAAGTCTAATAAGATTGTACTGTTGACTTCATCCATAAATCCATCAGATAAGCAGTTGGCAGATGAAAAACTTAATGTTGTTGATTACATGTCGAAGCCGTTATCTGTAGATATGCTTCAAAACCTTGTTTCTACCTATCTTAATTAAGTGATGAATAATATTTTGGGAAAGTCATCATAAATGAAGTTCCTTCACCTTCTTTGCTTTCAACATCTATAATTCCATTGAGCACATTGATTCTGTTTTTAACGATAAACAATCCAATGCCTCTACCTTCAACATCAATATGATACCTCTGGTACATTTTGAAAATTTTATCTCCAAACTTTTCTAAGTCCATGCCTCTTCCATTATCAGTAACAACTAAGTATTGTTTAAACTCATCTTCATAGCTACGGATATTGATATGTAACCTTTTAGATGGATTCGCAAATTTGATGCTATTTGATAGGATATGATACAAAGCATCAGATAGATATGGCTTGTATGATCTTATTTTAGAGGTCTCAAGAACTTGTTCGATGGTTACATTTTGTGACTTGATATCATTTTTTAAAAGATCAAGTACTTCTTTGATCAATTTCTCTAATGACAGGAGTCTGAAATCAGATGGTTTTGGTTCGTTCTCGCTTAGAATTATGCTAAGTTCTTTGATTACTTTATCAACCTTGTTCGATGAATCAGATATTCGATTGATAATTTCCTGTGAGTCCCCGTTAGAATGATTTTCATCTTTTAAAATTTCAGATAAACCAATTATTTGGGTCAAAGGCTCCCTTAAATTGTGACTAATTACACTATTGAATTCGTTCAGACTTTTATTTCTCGTTTTTAATTTACTTATCAATTCTTCCTTTTCTCTCCTTAGAATATTACCCTTTCTTTTTTCAAGGGCAACAAAAATCAAATCAGCCAATGAAGCAACATACCGCTGCTCTTGTATGCTCCACGTACGCATTATATTGTTGATCATTGCATATGAAATGAAACCTTCAAATTTCCCATCAATCAATACTGGACCACATAGAACGGATTCGATTCCAACCGATTTGAAATAGCTTTCATATATATCTGAGAGTCGTGATTCATTGCTAATATTTGTGATTGCTATTGTTCGATTAGTCAAGAATTCATCAAAAAAACTAATGATGTCTTGCTTATGAATGTCAACAACAGGAGTGCCTTCAGCATTGTCGCTTTCTACCTTAGAATTAATATTAAGTGAATCATCATGCTCATCATATCTTCTGAATGTAGCTCTGTCAACTTCTAAGGCTACCCGAGACATCTCCAAAAGATGCTCAATGAATTCCGATAGGTTGAAATCTGATTCATTAAGTTTATTTGAGAGGAGTAAAAGGGTTTGCGTAAATTTTTGTTCACTTGTCGCCTCATTAGAAGCCAATTGTCTTTGACGATGCTGATAGGTAGTTATTGCCAATCCCAAAACAATCAAAAATGCCAGGCTTATAACAATCAATCGTGCATCTTCCTCAGATTCTCTTTGCAACTTTTCCTGCTTCAGGAGCTCATTCTCTGCATTTACCAATTCCGTTTTCAGGGCGGATTTCATCTTACCTACATTAGAGATGAATTCAGCATTTCTGATGCTATCAGCCAAATTTTTGTGCAGATCTAAATACTTGGCAGCAGCTTCTATATTTAACCTATCTAAGTGGAAATTATATAGTTTGCTATATACTTCACTTAACAGGTCATATGTCTCATGTTCGGTGGATAAGTCTGCACTTAGCATCCAATAGTGTAGCGCACTATCAGGACTATTCTTTTGCTTGGTATTGAAAAAGGATCCTAATCTCAAATAAGATTGAGCAACGCCACGCTGATCAAGCGCTTGATTTCTAAACTTGACTGAATTGTGCATAAGAAGGATTGCTAAATCAACTTTATCTTCTAGAAATGCACATTCTGCTAAACCAAAATTCCCATATCCTTTACCCCTTAAATGATCTTCAGAGATTGCATTCTTCAGGCATTTGTTGAAATAATACTTTGCCTTATGTAAATCACCCTGCATCAAACTTACTTCTCCAAGATTCGAGTAGATGATTACAGGCTTATATTCTTTTACATTTTCTTGTGCGATTTTAAGAGCTCTATTGAAATACTTTATACTTGAATCATAAACTTCCTTTCGACGATATACTTCTCCAATATTATTACTCAGTCTAGCATATTGTAATGGGTATTTTTCTGGATTATAACTTAGTGCCTCCAAGTAATAGGATAATGCTTGATCTGGCATGCCAATCACAAGAAAACTGTTTCCTTTAATCGTTGTGGCACGTAAAACTCCTTCTTCATAGTCTAAATCCTTAGCTACTGAAATCGCCAAATTAATGTAGTAAATAGCTTCTTGCGGATCAGTAATTATAAGATCGAATGCTATGTCATTGATTACATTGACGTAGGTTGTGTCTTTGACTTTATGATTACTTAGGACACCTCTTAAACTATCTATTTCAGCCGATTGAGAATAGCTCATTTGGCTGAGGAAGACAATAATTAAAAGAAATAGAAATTTTCTCATTCTCAATTTCTAAGGTAGCCTTTACCTTTGAATTATGGCAGCTGATTATACTGAAATACTAAGAGATATAAAAAGTGGAACTTTTGCTCCAGTTTATTTCCTACAAGGCGAAGAAACGTTCTTTATAGATAATATCATAGACAATATTGAATCAACGGCTTTGGATGAAAGCCAACGGAGTTTTAATCAGCTGATCATGTATGGGAAGGATACCACTTTGACAGACGTAATTGGTGCTGCACGGCGTTATCCAATGATGGGAGAGAGACAAGTGGTAATCGTAAAAGAAGCCCAAGAAATGCGTGATTGGGGTAAAGAGGATAAACAAACGCTCGTAGTGAACTATCTTGAAAATCCGCTCCCAAGTACAATACTCGTTTTTGGATATAAGTATAAATCGGTAGATAAAAGAACCAAGTTTGGGAAAATTATAGATAAGAAGTCTGTTTTCTTGAACTCAAAGAAACTCTATGACAATCAAGTGCCAGATTGGATTAGGTCGTATTGTAAAGCCAAAAATGTAAAAATTGATGATGCTGCAGTAATGATGCTCTCAGAAAACATTGGCAATAATTTACAACGTCTTGCTAACGAGATAGAAAAGCTTCTCCTAAATGTCAAAGATGGTCAAGAAATTAACTCCTCTATGATTCAACGTTATGTAGGCATTAGCAAAGAGTATAACATATTTGAATTGCAAAAGGCTTTTAGTTCAATGAACAAATTAAAAGCTCACAAAATCGCTGATTATTTTGCATCCAATCCAAGCAATAACCCTTTAGTTTTAACAATTTACAGTCTATTCTCATATTTCAGCAAGCTACTTTTAATACATCACTCAGCAGATAAGAGTGATAAAGCAATAGCATCTTTAATTGGCGTTAATCCATTTTTTGTCAAAGAGTATCTCCAGGCTGCAAGGAACTACCCTGTGCATAAAGTAGCTCAAAACATTAAATATCTGCATGAAGCGGATATGCAATCAAAAGGCATTGGATTTGCTACAAAAAAAGAAGGTCCGGTTTTAACAGAATTGGTATATAAATTGATGAACTAATACAATTTAGTGCCGAATATTCGTTGCATTTCATGGTCAAAAACAATTCTACATTGAGAATTCTCATTACGCTATTTTTAGGTTATTCTTTTCTAAATGCATTTTCGCAGAGTTCCATAGAAAGCCAGGAATTTGCTGGTTTAACAACTTTTGAAAATTTTCAAGAAAGAAAATACCAAAGTGTTATTAGTGATTTAAAAACTAAGGAACGTCTTTCGAAAGATGAAGAAATTCTTCTAAATCTAAGTCAGTTAAAGACTGGAAAATCAGATGCAAAATCATCGGAGCAATGGTTGGCTAACAACCCGCAGCATCCAATGAAATCTCTCGTCCACTATCACTTAGGGGAATATTATTTTTACAATCAAGATACACTCAAAAGCAACAAATATTTATCTACGATCTCCTCAGGTGATTTAACTAAAAAAGATCGAGCCTCATACGGTTATATATATGGTTTATTGAAGCTTAATGAGAATAAGTATTCTGATGCTAGCAATTTGTTTCAGCTTGCTAGAAGGAGTGAGTCTGAGGAACTCAATAAACTAGACTACTATCAAGGATATAGCTCATATCATTTAAATCAAAAAGACAAAGCTCTCGGATACTTTCAGAATATAGAGGATGACTTTCAATTTGCTAATTCATCAAAATTTTTCATAGCAAAAATTCATCTAGAGAATGGTAAAATAGATGAAGTTTTAGCAATGGCTCAGAATGAACTTTCTGAGGAAAAAACGATAACTAACTCTGGTTTTAATCAAATCATTGGTGAAGCTTATGCATTGAAAAATCAATCTGCTAAGGCTGATGCTTTTTTTCAACGTGCAATCGAAGTACATCCAGGCAAACCTTCTGCAGCGCTTTATTATCAAGCAGGAGTATCCAAGTTCAAGATAGGAAATGAAGAGCTTGCTATCGAGTATTTAACAGAGTCTGGTATTCAAGGTGGTGAATACGCCCAGTTAAGCGCTTTTCAGCTAGGTAGGCTTTATTTAAAAAAGCAAGAATATCAGAAGTCTTTGACAGCATATATCGAAGCGTCAGCGTCTAATGACAATGAAATTTTAAAAGAATCTCTGTTTCAGGCAGCTAGTATAAATGCTAAGCTTGGAATATATGATCAGGCAATCAGTTTTGCTGATGACTACTTGAAAAAATTTCATGACGGTGTTGATTCTGAAAAAATGCAAAATCTTATTGCACAGTCATACTTGAGGACTTCCAATTTTGACCTTGCAATAGATCATCTAAATAGGCTTGGAATATCGAACGATACGCAGCAATATATCTACCAACAAGTCACTTATCAGAAAGCAATCTTAGCCTTCAATGATGCAAGTTTCAGTGAGGCAAGAAAATGGTTCAATGAAAGTTTGAGATTCAACATCGATGCTGATCTCACCAATAGCTCATATTATCATTTAGGTGAGATTTCCATGCAAGAAGGCAAGTTTAATCAAGCCATTAATGCGTATAAAAAGCAGTCCAATATTGATGCAATTTCTAACTACGGTATAGGTTATGCTTATTACAACAAACAAAAATACCAAGATGCGATCCCATTTTTTAAGCAAGCAAGAACTTCAGCTAAAGTTGAAATCAGAAACGATGCAAGCATAAGGCATGCCGACTGTCTTTATGCAACAAAATCATATCAAGAATCGCTCGACATCTATAATCAATTATCGAAATCAATCCAGTCAAGTTATATACTGTATCAAAGGGGCTTGGTACTCAAAAGTTTAGATAGAACAAACGAAGCTATACGTTCCTTCAATGAAATACCCACTGATGATAGATTCAAAGCATCTGCAATATTTCAGTCTGCCATGATTGAATTTGAAGCTGCAAATTTCACCGACGCTGATGCTTATTTTACTCAGGTTATTGATAAATATCCGAATTCAACTCAATATGATCAATCAAAGCTAAATAGAGGGATTTCTAAAAAGAATTTGGGGCAATTAAATGATGCAAAGTCTGATTATGAAGACATTTTGAAAAATCGAATGAATTCAGAGTTTGCTTTCAATGCAATACTTGGATTGCAGGAATTGGAACAATCTGGACTAGAGATAAAGAAACTAGATCAATACATTAAAGATTATAGGCAGGCTCACCCTGATGATGGAAGTCTCGAAGTAATTGAGTTTGAATCAGCAAAAAACCTATATTTTGATTTCAACTACTTGCAAGCGGCACAAGCGTTTGAGAAATACTTGAAAAATTATCAATCCAGCAGCAACAGAACAGAAGCGAAGTATTACATGGCTGATTCATACTATCGAATAGATGAATTAGAAAAATCTAAAACTGGATTTGATGACCTAAAGTTTTTAAGAAGTGAATTGACAGGCAGAATATTGAATAGGTTAGGAGAGATTAATAGGCGACTAGAACTATTCAAGGAGTCGGAAGAAGTATATAAACTTCTCGTAAGCCTTCAAATAACACCTAAAGACACTTATAATGGATTAAATGGACTAATGCAGCTGTTCTATGAAAACAATGATTTCGAACAAGCCATAGAAAGTGCAGACAACATATTAACGGCTGAATGGAAGCCCATAAATGCTTCTCAATATGCAATAAGTGTAAAGGCTAAGTCTTTGTATCGAATCGATGAAAAAGAAAGAGCACAAAAGAACTTTAAACTTTTAGAAAATGAAGAAGGGATCATTGGAGCAGAGGCCAACTATTATCTAGGTCGTATTTCATATGAAGACGGTAATTATGACAATTCATTGGATCTACTATTTGACCTAAATGCCAAATACGGAAGCTATACAGAATGGGTAGATAAATCGTATTACTTAATTGCTGAAAATTACATTGCTAAAGAAGAGCTTTTTCAGGCCAAAGCAACTTTAAGATCAATCATACAACATTCTAAAAATGAACAAGTTGTATTAAACTCTAAGAATCTTCTTTTAACGATTGAGGATCCGAAAATTCAGGAAGATTCAACTCAAATAAAGGACTAATGAGGTATATAATTCTAATAATATTATTCTCGTTGTTTACCTGGCAGGCAGCAGGACAATCAGATAGCACTAAGACGCAGGGTGAAATTATCTCAGGCGAAGTTGTAGTTGAAAAAGACAACAAAATAGTACTACCAGTAGCTGAAAAAATATTTCTAAGAAGTACAGCAAATACCTTAGATACTTCGCCAATAGAGATTGATTTTCAAATAAATGAACCTTTATTCGAATGGCCTAACTATAAAAGTGATGTGCCCTTCCAAACAGTAGAAGAAAATTATCCGCATGAAAAATTTCAAAACTACGTCAAATTTGGATTCGGAAATTATAGTTCACCTTTACTAGAAGCTGGATTTTTTAAAAAATTCAACCAATTTGAAACCAATGCTAAGGTATTCTACGAAAGCTTTAAATCTGGTCCAGTAAATGGTGATAATAGTGGTAATTCTAATGGTGGAATAGAATTGTCTGGAACCTATAAGAAAAACAGTATTGCTATTATTCCCCGAATGAAGTATACAAATCAGCAATATAACTTCTATGGGAATGCAAATAGAGTGAATAATGGTTTTGACTCATCAAAGCCTGACGATAATTCTCTAAATGATTTTGTCTTTGATGTGGCACTATCAGGAACAAAGGGTGATGTTTCATACACGATTACTCCAAATTTTTCATTTACCAATCAAAGCATTAGTCCTGAGAATTCTGGCAACAAAGAATTAAGCATAGGTACTGATGCGTCTTTATCCTACAAGATTGATGAAAAATTCAATACTGGATTTGATCTAAATGCCAATAGCGCTTCGTATGATGGAGGTATTCAGATCGATCGCTCATTAGTTAATGTTAAACCTTGGGTTACTCATAAAGTAGATAAACTATCGATAAAAGCAGGTTTCATAATATCTTCTGGTAAAGTAGGAGATAACTCTAAAACTGGATTTTATCCTGATTTAAGTGCCAAATACGAACTTAATGATGATTGGTCCATATATGGACTATTATCAGGTGGACAATCATGGAATAGCTTGAGTTCAACACTAAATGAAAATCAATTCCTCGATGATTCACTCACAATTGTACATTCAGAATACGTAACTTCATTTGGTGGCGGTTTTAAAGGAAAGCCTTTCAACAATATACTTTTAGATGTTGGATTGACTTTCAATTCTGTTGAAGGCCTACCATTTTATACTCCTTCGCCATCAGATTCATCAAGATATACATTGTCTTATGATTCAGAATCAGTTGGGATAGTAACGCTGTCTTCAAGCATTTCATTTATGCCAACATCAATAAGTACGTACGGTTTAAAGCTTGATATTAATAGTTTTTCAGTCGAATCACTAGATAAAGCGTGGCACAAACCAACTTATGTTATTCAAGCGTTTACGAGTCATAATATTCAAGAAAAACTCATTGTTTCAGCATATTTTACGAGCATAGGTGGGCTCAGAGGACCAGCAAACGTAGATTTTGGTTCTGTAAAACTGTCCGCATTTACAGATATTGGGGTAAGTGCGAAGTACTTAATCACTAAACAAGTATCTGCTTTCATTACCGCTAATAATTTGCTTAATGACGAATACGAACGATATTTGGGGTACCCAACTAGGGGACTTTCATTCAAACTAGGTGGTCAATACCGATTCTAATAAGTATTTTTCCTAGTATTGAAAATTGTTATATCTTGGTTCGGTCAAAAAAATTACTATGGCGAAAGACGATAATATCAACGATAAAGATCAAAAAGATCAGGACGATTTCTTCGGAGATGATGATGATTTTGGATTACCAGAATTAGATTATGAAGCTTTGGATGATGATGACTCTGTAGAAGAATCTACTCCTGAAGCATCTGTCGAGGAACCTACGCCTGAACCTGAACCTGTTGCAGAAGCACCATCAGAACCAGAGCCTGAAGCTTCTTCAGAAGATGATTCCATATTCGATGATGATTCTTTTGATGACGCCTCATTTGATGAGGAGATCCCGGATCAAATTTCAGATGAAGAACTAGAAGCTTCTTTTGGAGATGATTCATTAGATGATGCTTTCGATGATACTTCGTTAGACGACGCATTTGATGATGAATCGATGAGTGATGCATTTGACGATTCTACAGATTCTTTTGATGATTCGGACTCGTTTGATGATACTACTGCAGATGAAGATCTGGATGCTGTAACAGAGTCTGATGTTAATGAAGATAAAGCTACAGTTGAAGATAATGCCGCTGAGGAATCAATGGATGATTTTTATGAAGAGGAATCTTTCGATGATTTCGGAGGTTCTGACGACTCAGGCGGTGAAGAAATTCCTGATTCAGTTTTTGATAGTGATGTGTTAGACGAAGATGAGTTTGCACAATTCGAGAAAGAACTAATGGAAACCGAAGGTGATGATTTAAGTGATATTGATGACTCTTATGACGAGGGACCTGCCACAAAAGCAGCACCAGCAGAGAATAAAGGTAAATTTGCAAGAGTTGTAATAGTTGGAATATTGATTTTTGCTGCACTCGGAACTGTATTCTGGGTTATGTCTCCAATCGGTGGAGAAGAAGAATCTCAACCTGTTGCTGAGAAGACTACACCGAAGCCAGCTACGACTAAGCCTGCAGAACAGCCAAAAGAGGAGCCAGAGTCAAATGAGGCCTCAACTGAAGCTGAGAATACGTCTAATACTGAAAGTGAAACTGAGAATAAGCCTGCTGAAAGACCTGCAAGTAGACCTGCCCAAACTACAAGTCAACCTGCTGCGTCAAATAATAGAAATCAACAGGCATCAAATAGACCAGCCGCTGTTTCGGCAACTCCTGGCACGGTAAATGCATTATCTGATAAAACTGGTAATTTCTACATTGTTATTGCAAGTTTCTTAGATGGAGATATGGCAATGGATCATGCTAATTCGTTATCAAATGAAGGTAAGAGTCCATCAATCATTCCTCCTTTTGGCAAAGCAGTTACTCACCGTGTAGCAATTGCTGGATTTGGAACGTTAGCAGAATCACAAAGTGCATTAGAAGGATATAAGGGAGAATATGGTTCTGATATCTGGATATTGAAATACTAAACACTAATATTTCAGATTCATCGTTCAGTTTGTTTGAATGGTATTTCCATTCGATTAACTCATTATAAAGGAACATATGCTTATTAGTGTTATGCAAGATCCCTTGGTTGAGGATCTAGAGTCAGAATCAATTTCTTTGTTGGAGCTTCTGACAAATGGAGGCTATATGATGATTCCCATCCTTGTATTATGGATGGTGGCAATTTACATCTTCGTTGAACGTACGCGCACGCTTGGTGCGGCATCTAAAACACCTGAGTCTTTTAAAGACCAAATAAGGTCAATGGTGATATCTGGAGATATCAATGGAGCATTAATGCTTTGTAGTAAGATGGAAACACCTGTTGCTCGTATGATCGAAAAAGGTATCAGCCGTATAGGTAATCCACTTAAGAATATTGAAGTCAGCATTGAGAATGTTGGAAAGTTAGAGATCTATAGATTGGAGAAAAATTTAAATCTCTTAGCGACTATTTCAGGAGCAGCTCCGATGATTGGATTTTTAGGTACAGTTACGGGAATGATACAGGCATTCATAGCTATTGCACAAGAAGAAGGAGCTGTTAGTCCAAAGTTGCTTTCATCAGGAATTTACGAAGCAATGATTACCACAGCAGCAGGGCTGTTTGTAGGTATATTAGCATATCTGGGATACAATTACCTGGTTTCTAAGGTTGGAAAAGTTATCCATACCATGGAATCCAACGTAATTGACTTCATTGACCTTCTACAGGAACCTAAGAAGTAATGGATTTAAAATCGAAACATAAGGTGAATGCTAGTTTTAGCATGTCGTCGATGACTGATATTATATTTCTGTTGTTGATTTTCTTTATGCTAACCGCATCATTCATTACCCCATCAGGTCTTCCTGTTAACTTACCTTCTTCGAAATCCTCGGAGATTGTATTGCAGAAAGTAAGTGTGACTATAACCAAGAACCTTACATATTCCGTTAACAATCAACGCGTAAGTAGAGCTTCTTTAGAATCTGTTCTTAAAAAGAATTTAGCGGGAAAGGAAGGAATTGTGGTATTACACTGTGATGCTTCAGTCCCGGTTGAAAGGCTGGTTGAAGTTGCAGGGATAGCCACTGCCTTAAAGGCCAAAGTATCAATAGCTACGAAACCAGAGTAATGGACGATAGAGAGAAAAATGAAGAAAAAAATAAGCGAATAGGCTGGCTAACTTCTGTTGGAGTGCAGCTTGTACTATTGGTATTATTTTACTTCATCGTCGCATGGAAAGAGCCATTTCCTCCAATTCCTGAGTATGGAATAGAATTAGGGTTTACTACTTCTGCAGGAGCGCCCGCCGCATCTGCACCATCCCAGTCAGTACAAGAAGTCTCAGAAACACCAGTCGAACAAGAAACACCTAATGAGACAACGGTTTCTGAGGTAGCTACAGAAACAGCAGAAATAGAAGAAAGTGTAATCGAAGAGACTCCAGTTTCTGAAGTGGAATCACCAGTAGAAGTGGAAGATACGAATCCTTCTGAACCTGTTCGCACCGAAGAAGTGGTCGAAGAGAAGGAAGTTGCTGAAGAAGAACCGAAAGTTGAGGAAATAGACTCAAGGGCTGTGATGGGAGCTTCTAGCACAGAAAGTGATGAAGTCAACGAAAATCCATCAGAAGGAGAAGAAAAAGAAAAAGAAGTAGATCAACGCGCAATCTATGGAAGTCAAGGAGCAAATACAGGAAATTCTGAAGGTGCGCAACTAAACCTTACTGGTTGGATTTGGGATAAAGCACCAATAATTAATGATAATTCTACAGATAAAGGCAAGATTGTATTTGAGATAACTATAGATGATAAAGGAGAAATTAGAAGGGTTATACCCAAAACATATACCGTAACTCTAGAAGTTTTAAAAAGATATGAAAAAGCGGTTAGAGAACTTACATTTAGTCCAACTTCGCTAAATAAGTCAGCGCAACTATCTACAGGAATCGTCACTTTCACTATTAAGTCCAAATGAATTTCAGCGAGACACTCGAGTTTCTTTACACTCGACTGCCTATGTATCAAAGAGAAGGTAAGACTGCCTACAAAAAGGATCTAACCAACACCATCCGCTTACTTGAAGTTTTAGATAACCCTCATACCAAGTTTAGAAGTATCCACATTGCTGGAACAAACGGTAAGGGTACTTCTGCACATGGAATAGCAGCCATACTTCAAAGCGCCGGATACAGCACTGGACTCTATACTTCCCCACATCTAAAGAGCTTTGCTGAAAGAATTAGAATAAATGGAAATGAAATATCTGAGTCTTATGTCATTGATTTTGTGCAACGAATAGCAGAGGCTATTGAACAGATAAAACCTTCATTTTTCGAAATAACAGTAGCCATGGCGTTTGACTATTTTGCATTTAGAGAGGTGGATATTGCTGTCATAGAAACCGGGCTGGGAGGAAGGTTGGATAGTACGAATGTTATTACTCCAGAAGTATGTTTGATAACAAACATTGGTTTTGATCACATGGATATGTTGGGCGATACTTTAGAATTAATCGCAGGTGAGAAGGCAGGAATAATTAAATCCGGAGTGCCAGTAGTCATTGGAGAAACTACTCCTGAGACACTACCTGTTTTCCAAAAAGTATCTCAAGAAAAGAATACAACACTCACCATAGCAAATCAACTAAGTTGGAATCCAAAAAAATTAGTCCCTGAATATTTAGTTAGAAACTATTCAGGAATCATTGCAACAATTGAAGAATTAATAAAACAGGGTTGGGAAATATCAAAAGATCATGTTGCTGATGGTATCGAAAACATCAACAAGCTAACTGGTTTAAAAGGACGCTTTCAAATACTCTCTGAACAACCATTTATAATTGCCGATGTAAGTCACAATGAAGATGGCTTAAACATACTTTTCGAACAATTAAAGACGCTATGTAATGGCACCATTAACATAATTTTTGGTACTGTAAAAGACAAGGCCTTAAAGCCGATTTTCGATACGTTTCCAACTAATAAAAAAGTCTATTGGACTGAGGCAAAAGTTCCACGTGCACTCCCTGTAGAAGAATTAGCTATAGCTGGCATTATGAATGGTTTGGAAGGAGAGTGCTTTAAAGATGTTAACGAAGCTATTAACCAGGCAAAAGAAAAAGTGCTACCAGAAGATCTAATTATCATAACCGGTAGCACCTTTGTTGTTGGAGAAATAGCGAATCTCTAGTCTTCTCCTAAGTGCAAATGATGCACATGTTCATCGATTAGGTCAATCTGTTTTGTAATCTCTCTTACGTACTTTTTAAGCTCTGTTTCTAGCGTTTTCACTTCTGCCTTATATTCAGCGCCTTTCTCTCGGCCTAAGTTATTTTCTATCTCATTGTAAGTATTACATTCTTTATGAATAAACCTTCTGAATGACTTAGTAGTATAATCAACCTCCAATGTTTCAATATCATCTAATGTAGCTTTTGCTTCCTTATCGCCATTAGCATTAAACTTTCTTGTAACGATTCCATATAAAAGCGTATCGTAATGGTGGATCTCATCAAGCATAGTAATGATTTTCTTTCTATACTGAGATTCACCGCAAAAACTGCCTAACCCTTCATAAGTTTGCAGCGTCTTTGCTTCATTGTCCCAGTTGATAGTTAAGTCATCTATAGCTTTTACAATATCCGCCTCATTTTCTTGAGAAAATGTGATTGTTGTAAATAAGCATAAGACCGATGCAAGGAGTAGAGATTTCATGGTTGATAGTGTTTTACTTGATCTGACAATAAATTGGCTAAAAAAAATAAGTTAACGAAGTTTTCCGAGAATATGGCAAGCAAAAATGTCATAGAACCCGGAAAAGAAATTTTTGAAACAATTCACGGTAAATGGAATGAATTCTTTGGTAATGATAATGAAATCGTTATTGAATTAGCGTGTGGATGGGGAGAATACACCATTTCATTGGCAGAAAAATTTCCAAACAAAAATTTTGTTGGCATAGACCTAAAAGGAGACAGGGTTTGGAGAGGTAGCCAATATGCTCAAAATAACAATCTCGATAATGTAGCATTCTTAAGAACACACATCATTGAAATCCTTAAATCATTTGATGAGAATGAACTGGATGAAATCTGGTTAACATTTCCAGATCCAAGGCCAAAAGATCGAGATGAAAAGCACAGGTTATGCAACAAGCAATTCATGGAGAAATACAGGCATATCTTAAAACCTGATGGTTGGTTTAGGTTCAAAACTGACAACACCGATCTTTTTGAATATGGGCTTCAAGTTTTAACCGAGTTTGATATCAAAGATCACGAATTCACATTCGATTTATATAATTCTCCGCTGCTAGAAGAGCACCATGGCATAAAAACCAAGTACGAAAATATATGGGCTGCGAAAGGTGAGAAAATCAAGTATATGAAGTTCAGGTTCAATAATTAACGCTGGGTATATTTTTACTAAGACTTTACGAATCATCCCGCATCCCGAAATGTTATATGGTATATTTATAGCTTTCAATTAATGATAGATATCTCTTATGAATCTGCAACAACTTGAATATGCCCTAACTCTCGAAAAGCTAGGATCATTCACGAGTGCGGCAAAGTCACTCAGTATGACTCAACCAGCACTAAGTCTTCAAATCAAGAATCTAGAAAACGAAATAGGCATATCATTATTCGATAGATCAAGATCTAGAATAGAACCAACTGAACAAGGGCTTAAGTTTTTATTAAAAGCTGGAGAGATTGTTATGGCTGGAAAGCAGCTAAAAGAGTATGCGCTTACACTTGGAAGCCAATTTAGTGGTGAACTCAAATTAGGAATTATACCAACATTATCTCCTTATTTAGTTCCATTATTTTTAGATCCACTTCTAGGTCAGTATCCCGAGCTTTCATTGGAAATTCATGAATTACTTACAGAAGAAATTTTACAAAAAATTAGGTTAGGAGATCTGGATGGAGGAATTGTATCAACTCCATTGGCTAGGCAGGGTATTACAGTTACCCCATTGTTTTATGAGTCATTTTACATGTACCAGAACAAAGAGGATGGTAGATCTGATAAGACACTGAAGGTATCCAATTTGGACCTAAAAAATTTATGGTTATTGGAAGAAGGGAATTGTTTCCGTGATCAGGTAAGTGATATTTGTTCATTAAAAGATGAAAATACAGGTACCCAGATTTCGTATCACTGTAGCTCAATTGATTCTTTGATTCGAATGGTAGATCATCAGGGAGGGATGACAATATTACCTGAATTAACAACCTTGAGTCTTGATTCTCATCAAGAACAGAATTTGGTACTACTCGAAGAAAAAGTGCGTGAAGTCGGATTCATTACAAGAAAATTAACAGGCAAGGAGCACTTATTTGAAGTACTAAATGATAAGATTAAATCAAGTGTACCAGCACCAATGAGAGATAAGAGTGGGAGAGAAGTAGTTGATCCTGGAATTCTTGAGAGTTGGAAATAACTTAAAATAGTGATCCAGTTCTAGGTAAAGCTTGCCTTCTTAAATGCTTAAGATATAACTCAGCACAAGCATTAGCATCACTCAATGCATCATGATGCTTCAGTGGAATTTTATATCTCTTGCTTAGATATGCTAAGCCACGACGATAAATTACGCGTGTGCATCTAACTTCAAAATTTGGCTGAGCTATATCATAATACGCAAGTGCATTCTGCAAACAGTTAACATCAAAAGCAGCGTTATGAGCCACTATTACTTGATCTTCTATCAGATGTTTAAAGTCAAACCAAACTTCTTCAAAAAGAGGAGAATCGCTTGTATCTTCAGGTTTGATGCCATGAACTTCTATGTTTTTGTAGAAATATTCATTTTTAGGAGGCTGAACTAATCTATTTATCTTTTCAGTAACAATCCCATTTACCACTCTTACGAGTCCCACCTGGCAAATACTTGCAGGATTCCAGGTTGCTGTTTCAAAGTCCAATGCAGAATATGCCTCTAGCTCCATTGCATAAATATAAGTGCGACGATGCTTAATTCAGTGAATTTTACGCTGTATTTGCAGGTAACTAAACGACTAACAATTCTTATTCGTCCAACCAATAGTATACTTCGTAGTTTAGTCAGAAACTATTGATACTTAGGTGATTAATTAATAAGTAATTAACCGTATTTTTAAGGTAATACCGCCATTAAATTACATGTTAAGGAGAATATCCATTTCAGTCATATTACTTTTCTTCGGTAATATATACCTCCATGCCAATGGTGACGCTTGGAAAAAGATTATTGTTGAAAAACAAGGTACCGTGGAGTTTTATTGGTACCCAAACAATGTAGTCGTTGAGAATTCCTTAGACATAATAGATGGAGTTGAACATGATTTGGCGCGCGCATTTATCGTCTATCTCAATAATAAATACGAAATAGATATTGACTTAAAATGGATAGAAACCAACAGTTTTGGAGAGGTGCTCGAGACAGTCAAAAATGGTAGCGGAGGCACATTTGGATCATCATCAATTTCAATAACATCAGAGCGCAAAAACTATGTGAATTTCACACCACCATATCTGGCTGATGTTGCAGTTTTAATTACTAATTCTGAATTACCAATTGCATTAACTGAAAATGAACTGAAGAACGTACTTCAGGGTAAAACAGCAATTTCAATATCCAATACTACCCTTGTAGAATCTTTAGAGTCTTTAAGAAAAGATCTCGCGGTTGGATTTGATATTGAGTTTGTTAGAAATAGTGGAAATATTATCGATCGAATAGCTAATCGCCAAAACAGCTTTGGTTACATTGATATTGCTAATTTTTTAGTCGCAATTGATAATAATGCTTCTATAAGAAGACAATTTTTCTATCCTGTAAAATTAGAAGGGCTAGCCATGATATTTCCGCAAGGAAGTGATTGGGTTGAACCTGTAAATGACTATTTCGCAAGTCAACAGTTTGAAATAGATAAGCATGAAATAATTCAGAAATACCTTGGTGCGAACGCTACAGAAATAATTGAGCGTATATCCAAATCAGCCGAAATCGGACCTTTTGAAGAGATTATTCTATCAAATAGAGAGAAAGAATCTCAATATGAACAACTGCTACAAGCTTCACAACGTGATCAGAAATCAGAGCGATTGACAATAATCTTGATATCGATCATCATAGTGGTTTTAGTTATCCTGTTCTTACTCTACACTTTATATCGAATCAAATCTCAGAACACAGATCGCTTACTTCATCAGCAAAAGCTAGTAGAGGATACAAATGATCAGCTAAGGGCACTAAACGAAGAAAAGAACAACCTTATTCAAGTCTTGGCTCATGATTTACGATCACCACTTTCAAACATCCTGAATGGATCTCAGATAATTGAAGCCAACGAAAACTTAAGTGAGCAGGGAAGCACATTGTTAGGTTTTATCCTTCAATCATCTAAGAAGATGAGTTCATTGATTGAAAAGATATTGGATGTCGACGCTATTGAGACCGGTAGACACAACCTCAATATTGAAAAAATTCCAGTGGAAGGAGTAGTGGAGCAAGTTCTCAAAGACAATCACAACAGAGCCGAAGGAAAGTCAATTACTATTGATAAAAACCTTAAAAATGGACTATACATAAGTGCCGATAAGATCTATACTTCACAGATTTTGGATAATTTAATATCTAATGCCATAAAGTATAGTAAAGAGAATTCTACTGTCATGATATCAACGTCATCGATTGGTAAGATGACACGGATCTCAGTTGCAGATCAAGGCCCAGGACTTTCAGAAGAAGACAAGAAGAAGATTTTCCGGAAGTATCAAAGGCTAAGCGCTAAACCTACAAAAGGAGAAGAGTCAATAGGACTTGGTCTTTCCATAGTCAAACTATTTACTGAGCGCATGGGTGGTTCAGTTTCCTATGATACGAAACTAGGCGAGGGGACTACATTCCATATTGACCTTCAAGCATAATTCATTAACTAGACACATGATTCTTTTCAAATTGAAATAAGAAGTCAATCAGATTATCTTCTGTTTTTAGTTTTAACTTCTTACGCAACCTATACCTTGCTGTCTTTACACTATCTGGTGCTATTCCAAGCATCTTGGCAGATTCTTTCAAATTCATATTTAATCGAAGTAATGCGCATAATTTCAATTCAGCATTGCTTATATCAGGATACGCTTGCTTCAACTCAGTAAAAAAGTCATCATGCATCTGATTAAATGTCACCTCGAATGTTTTCCATTCCTCGTCGGATCTAAATGTGCTATCCACAATTCTATTGAACCTTGTTAGTTCCTTATTGGTGCTAATATCTGATGTCTTCTTCATCTCGTTTATCTGCATTTTCAACTCTTCCATGAGTTGATTTTTTTGAAGAAAACTAATTGTATAAGAAGTTATTTCTTTGTTTTTAGAATTTATCTCATCCTTTAATTTTTGAACTTCAAGCAATGAAATCAGCTTATCCTTCTTTTTCTTCTGAAGTACATATCCGATAATTAGGACAGTAATTACCAGTACAGAAACTATACTAATTATTAAGATATTTCTAACACCACGGTCAATAGCACTTTGCTGAGCTAATTCTGCTAGTTGTTTCTCCTTTTGCACAGTTTCATATTTAATGTTAAGATTTTCAATTTCGTTAGATACCTCCTTATTTCTTCTTTCCTTGTCTAATTCCGTCTCCTTAGCATAAAGATCGATTGCTTTCTGAAAATCACCTTTTCCTTTATATATATCAGCCAAATAACCATATGATATCTGCTGGATCACTTTAGAGTCAGTTTCAATACCTAACCTAAGAGACTTTTCTAAGTAGCCTAAAGCTTCATCTGTTCGTCCCAACCTATAGAGAATAGCACCTAAGTTTGCATTTATCCTTCCAAAAGTCACATCCCTATCGCCTTCATTAATAAATTGAAGAGCTTGCACCAGATAAGCATATGCTGAAGTAGCTTCTTCTTTACTTGTTATTAATACTTCTTCTGAATCAAAATATAGATTTGCGATGTTGTTTAGTACGCTTGCTGTACCAATTGAATCATTTAATTTTTGACGAATTTCTAACGAATATTTGTAAAAAAGGAGTGCTGAATCCTTACCATGTAGTTGTTTTTGCACTACTCCCAAATTAGCATAAGTCTTTCCGAGATTGATGCTGTCATTCATTAACTTCATGAATGTTATTGCCTTCAAAAAATAAGGTTTTGCTCTATCAGGCTGCTCTAAATCCTTTAAAAGATTACCAATATTGACATTAATGTAGGCCTGTCCACGTTCGGATCCTATAATTTCATAGTACTTCAGCGCCTCGATATAATATTCAATGGATTTCTCATAAATGTCCAATTCCCAATAAGAAATACCGATAACATGATTGGCTCGTGCTCTACCTAAATCAGAATTTAGGTCATTTGCACTATTCAAAGCGATTGCAGCAAGTGATTGCATTACGAACGGATCGTTTCCGGAAAATGAAAATGCAGAATCTAAGAGCCAAAGAATTGTTTCTTCGTTCTTTGGCATACTTTTGAATTTTTCTTCAATCTTCTCAACCTGTGCGGCTCCAGATAATGCTACTAGGCAAACAGCAAAATACACTACTCTTCTTATTATCATTTGATAAAAGATTATTTAAATAATTAATAAAAGAGGTGGATTTTAAAAGCAAAATTAAGGTAAAATGATTGATTTTAATCTTCTTCTAAAGACTCTAAAACATCCATTATTTGTCCATAATCCTTGAAACCGGGACGCTCTTCTTCAGTCGCCTCCAATTCAATTCCTGGGAATTTACCCAAATTCTCATTTGTTAATACGGAATAACCTTTCAAGAGTTTAAGGTTGCCATTGTAATATCCTATTTGAGCATCAAGTTGGTTATAAATTTCAGGATTATCTGACTTGATGATTACCATTTTAGCGAGCTCATCTAAATAGCTCAGTGTAGACTTTAGTTCATTCAGCTTTGCTTCAGAATCAATTGTCAGCCGAACAATTAAGGGCTTGTTAAGTAGTCCAATTTTTTCTACGATATCAAGGTTTGAAATTTCAATATAATCTACCCTGTAGTTTTTTATTATATCTCTTATTTGATCAACATCTGCATTGTGAAATTCTCCAGCAAATGATACCCCAGCGACCCATTCTGTAATTTCAGAGAAGTCAGATTCACTAATGAATGAATCTGAAGTAGGATCAATATTAAATCCCATAACATCAACCATCATACCTGCACAATAACGTGCATCGGATAGGTTTGAAATATTGCTGATCTTGACAAATGTTTTTAAACCCATTGGATATTTAATTTTTTCTTCGGCAAAGAAAGTTCACATGCTGAAACAATATGAAATTATTTGTTGTTTTGCAGCAAAAAAAATCAATGGCTGTACAATTAATGACAGATGAGAATTTTAACTCAGCAATAAAAGAAAATAAGAAAGTGGTTGTAAAATATTTTGCTGATTGGTGCGGGAGCTGTCGTTTGTTTTCCCCAAAATTCAGAAGATTGTCAGAAGATGCAAGGTTTTCTGAAGTTGTATTTCTTGATGTTAATGCTGAAAATAATCCTGAGGCTAGAAAATTGGCTGGTGTAACAAACCTTCCATATTTCGCAGTGTTTGATGGTGGCGAGTTAGTTAATGGAATTCCAACTAGCAAGGAAGAAACTGTGGTAGACATGATAAACAGTTTGCAATAATGAAAATACCAGTAATAAAGGCTTTAGTTGAATCATACACTAAAGAAGAGCTTTCCAAAGCTGAAGAGGCTATTATTGAAGAGCAAAATCCTACCATTGAAATTGGTGGTGACGATGAAGGTGAGCAACTCACTCATGTGTATGCTGCAATTCAAATACTAAATGCTATGGAAGATGATAATGTAGATTTCAAAACCGCATTACGAGAATACACTGGTCGGGTTAGGAATTCCATCTTATAAAGGATTCTAGCCGACATACGTTTTCATAATTCTTTAAATTTCATATGATGAGGAACTCAATAGGGTACTTTTGGGTCTAAGTCTAAGAAGATGTCAGTTTGGCATCTCGTTTATCTCAACTAAAAACAACATTCGCGCAATTGATGGAAACTTATTTAGATACAACCAAAGACATTTATAAACGTGCTGCAGAAACCCCAGATGTTGGGCTATGCTGCACGACAACTCCAATTTGGGCATTTCCCGGTTTGGATATTCCAAAGATTATGCAGGAAATGAATTATGGATGTGGTAGCACAGTACATCCTCGAGATTTGATCAACAACCCGAAAATACTATATGTAGGAGTAGGTGGAGGTATGGAATTGCTTCAATTCTCTTATTTCAGCAGGCAAGAAGCTGGTGTTGTGGGTGTAGATGTTGTAGATGAGATGTTAGAAGCTTGTGAGAATAATTTCAAAGAAGCAGAAAAGGCCAATGATTGGTTTCAATCTGATTTTGTAAGTCTAAGGAAGGGTGATGCACTCAACTTGCCTGTAGAAGATAACAGCATAGATGTAGCAGCACAAAATTGCCTTTTTAATATTTTCCATGAGGAAGATTTAAAAAAGGCATTAGAAGAAATGTGTCGAGTACTTAAGCCACATGGACGATTGGTATTGTCGGATCCGGTTAGTGAAGACATAATGCCAGAAAATCTTAAGAATGACCCAGAGCTTAGAGGCTTATGCTTAAGTGGTGCACTTCCTTTAAAAGACTACATTAAAATGATAACTGATGTAGGATTTGGAACAATTGAAGTGAGAGCAAAACGTCCGTATCGAATTCTAGATTCAAAACACTATGATACTGATTACCCAATCCATATTGAAAGTGTTGAAGTATGTGCCATAAAAGATCCAATGCCTGAAGATGGACCATGTGTGTTTACAGGAAAGACAGCAATATATACGGGTAAAGAGGAGTACTTTGATGACCATGCTGGGCATGTATTAATGTACAATCAACCGCTATCTGTATGTGATAAAACTGCCGGAAATTTAGATGCGCTGAAAAATGAAGATATTTATGTGAGTGAGAGCACCAATTTCTACGATGGAGGCGGATGCTGTTAATTGAGAAAATATGAAAGACAAGAACTATTACAATTCTGACGATCTAAAAAAGTTTGGCGAAATAACAGAGTGGCAAAAAGAGCTTGGAGATAAGTTCTTTGATTATTATGGCACTGTATTCAATGAAGGAGCACTTACCGCAAGAGAAAAATCATTGATAGCACTGGCCGTTTCTCATGCAGTACATTGTCCATATTGTATTGAAGCGTACTCCTCAGATTGCCTTAAGAAAGGAGTCGACGAAGAACAAATGATGGAAGCAGTGCATGTTGCAGCTGCTATAAAGAGTGGTGCCGTATTGGTGCATGGTGTGCAGATGATGAACAATGTCAATGACAAACTAATGTGAGTATGCTCAAATCATTACAACGTCAAAAACATCCTTTAGCAAGCCCAGCGGGACAAATAGAAGTATTAGATAATTACGAGGGAATCAATATACCTTCATTTGAAAGTAAGTTAAACGAGCTTGGTCATTCCCCTTTAAGACCTACTGGAATAGACATTTTTCAGATCAATGTTGGCAAAATGTGTAATCAAGTTTGCACGCACTGCCACGTTGATGCAGGCCCAGATCGAAAAGAAATAATGACACGCGAGACAATGGAGCAATGCCTCCATGCACTTGAGGGAACAGATATTTCTACTATTGACTTAACGGGAGGTGCTCCAGAAATGAATCCGAATTTCAGATGGTTTGTTGAGGAGTTAAGCAAACTGGGAAAAAAGATAATTGTCAGATGTAATCTCACAATAATTCTGGCAAATCCTAAATACAATGACCTTCCAGAATTTTTCAAAGAACATAATGTCAACGTAGTTTCAAGTCTACCATATTTTACCGCCAAGCGAACAGATGCTCAAAGAGGAGATGGGGTTTTTGAAAAGTCAATCAAAGCACTTCAGATGCTCAATGATGTTGGATATGGCAAAGATGGTTCGGAACTCAAATTAGACCTTGTATATAATCCTGCAGGAGCATTTCTACCAGGAGACCAATTAGCGCTAGAAAATCAATTCAAACGAAAGCTCTTGGAATACGATATTGTATTCAACGACCTTTTTGCAATTACCAATCTTCCAATAAGTAGATTTCTTGAGTACTTAGTAAAAACCGAGAAATATGAGGATTACATGGAAGAACTAGTCAATGCATTTAATCCTATGGCTGCAGAAGGAGTAATGTGCAGGAATACGATTAGTATCGGCTGGGATGGATATATGTATGATTGTGACTTTAATCAAATGTTAGAATTAAAGGTTAATGGACCTCAGCATATCTCCGAATTCACAGAATCAGAATTGTCTCAAAGAGAGATCATCCTAAATCAGCATTGCTATGGATGTACTGCTGGAGCTGGAAGTAGTTGTGGTGGAACTACCGTTTAATTGCTAGTAACACACTAACTTTGCAAAATATGTATAAACCGTGGCTGTGAACCCGGCGAAATACTAAGTAAATGAGCAAAAAAGGAAGAATTTTAGTCGCTATGAGTGGCGGCATCGATAGCTCACTCGCTGCAGTGATGCTACACGAAGAAGGCTACGAGGTGATAGGAATGACTATGAAGACATGGGATTATCAGACCTCAGGAGGTAGTAGTAAAGAAACAGGCTGTTGTAGCCTAGATTCAATCAACGACGCAAGAAATATTGCGGTAAATCTTGGTTTCCCACATTTTATTATCGACATCAGAGAGGAGTTTGGCGATGCCGTAATCGACTACTTTACTGATGAATACATGGCTGGCAGAACACCAAATCCTTGTGTGATGTGCAACACACACATCAAATGGGATGCGCTTTTACGTAGAGCAGACAAGCTGGATTGCGAATTTATCGCTACAGGTCACTATGCTAAAATCAGAGAGGAAAACGAACGATTTATCGTATCACGTGGAGCAGATGGCTATAAAGACCAATCATATGCTTTGTGGGGTATCTCTCAGGAAAGCTTAAGTAGAACGAAATATCCATTGGGACATCTTAAGAAGTCTGAGATTTATGACATGGCAAGAGAGCGTGAATTTTATGAACTAGTTACAAAATCAGAGTCATATGAAATTTGCTTTGTTCCAGACAATGATTATCGCGGCTTTCTCAAAAGGAGAGTAGATGGCATTGAAGAACAAGTGGCAGGTGGTGAGTTTGTACTTGAATCGGGAGAAGTGGTTGGTAAACATGAAGGCTATCCATTTTATACTGTTGGACAAAGAAAAGGACTTGGAATTGCTTTAGGTTATCCAGTTTATGTGACTGAAATTCAAAAAGATACAAATAGAGTTGTGCTTGGAACTTTTGATGAACTAAGTAGAGATGGAATGTATGTTAAGCAGCTAAACATGCAGAAATATGCGTCTATTGAGGGGCATAGAAAAGATACAATTACCAAGGTACGTTACAATGACACAGGCAATCCTGCCGTTATTGAACAAGTAGGTGATACGATGAAAGTATTTTTTGGCAATGGAGTAAGCGCAATAGCCCCTGGTCAAGCTGCAGTTTTTTATGAAGATGACGATGTAATTGGAGGGGGTTGGATAACTTCAAGTTTTCATCAGAATAGAGAAAATTGAATTTAGGTTTATTAAAGGTTTTATTAGATAAGCTCCCGCTCAGATTAATCATTCTGAGCTTAGGAGTCCTTTCATTTTCTTGCAACGAAAGCAAAGAGGTTGGTCCAGACACGCTAGGATATAACTACTATCCTCTCAATTTAGGAGAGTATAGAGTATATGAAGTCGAAGAAATCAATTATTTGATAACTGGCTTTGATACCGCTGTTTATCAGCTAAGAGAGACAATTTTTGACACCATCCAATCAGACAATAGAATTACCTATCTATTAAGAAGAGATATTCGAATGGATGATCTAAGTGACTGGGAAAGTGATTCAGTTTGGACAGTAGCGCGAACAGAAACCTTCCTTTCGATCACTGAAAACAATATTCCATTTATCAAACTAACATTTCCTGTGCTCTCAGGAAGACAGTGGAACGGCAATAGCCTCAATACGAATTCAGAGTTGACATATTACTATCAACAAATTGCTTCTTCTTTGGTTGATTCAATTAGTATTGATGATCATATCCGCGTTATAATTGAAGATGTAGAAGAGAATGTAACTGGAGTAGACCTCAGAAGTGAGGTTTACGTGGCTGGAATTGGACTTGTGGAGAAAGATTATTTGACTCAACGAAGATGTACATCAAGTGATTGTGGCGCTGATCTTGGAGAAGTAATAGGAGGGCGTTCATTAAAACAGACACTAATAGAAATAGGAAATGAAGAATAGCTTAATCATCGGTTTTTTGATTTTGGTATCAAGTAATGTGCTTGCTCAAGCACCTGCCGATGAGATAAGTCAAGTTAATCGATACTTTATCTACTTCTCAGATAAAACAGGTAGCGGATACCCTTACAGTATTAACAATCCGACCGAATTTCTAACACAAAGAGCAATAGATCGCAGAGCCAAACAAAACATTGCGATCGGTGAAACAGATTTACCCGTACATCCCAACTATGTTGATGGTTTGAAAGATGAAGGTATAGATGTGTTTTTTACATCCAGGTGGTTAAATGGAGCTTTGGTTAATGCTGATACGACATTAATAGATCAAATAAATGCATTATCCTATGTAGATAGTATAGCCTGGATTGCTGATACCACAAGACTGAGTTTTGACAAGTCAGATTTAGAAACACCTACAGAATTTGCTGAACCGCCACAAGTTGTTGGCAATTCTGATATTCAATTGATGATGCTAGGAGCTGATCAAATGCATGCTGATGGTGTCAAAGGTGAAGGATTGAGGATTGCAGTGTTAGATAATGGCTTTACCGGTGTAAATGAGTATTCACCATTTCAGCACCTATGGGAAGATCAAAGAATCATTGCAACTAGAGACTTTGTAGAAAATTCTGACAATGTTTATCAGTTTGGCAGTCATGGAACTTCAGTATTTTCCATTATCGGATCAAACTATCAATCTGAGCAAGGAGATCTAATAGGAATAGCTCCAGATGCAGAATTCATATTGTGTATTACAGAAGATAATCAAGCTGAAAATAGAGTAGAGGAATACAATTGGCTGTTGGGCGCAGAATATGCTGACAGTTTGGGAGCAGATATTATTAATGGATCTCTAGGATATCGATTATTTGATATTCCAAGCCATAACTATGACTTTGAAGACATGGATGGGGAAACCACCATTGTTTCTAGGGCAGCTCAGATGGCAGCAGATAAAGGAATTATTGTCACAGTAAGTGCCGGCAACGAAGGCAACAAGAGTTGGAAAAGGATAACACCTCCAGCTGATGCAAAAGGAATATTGACTGTTGGAAGTGTGGGATCAGATTTCAGCTATTCTGCATTTAGTTCAATTGGAAACACAGCGGATGGAAGGATAAAACCAGATGTTGCGGCCTTTGGATCTGCAACTGCAGTTATGTACGGTAACGGAGTAATTGCAAGAGGAAGTGGGACCAGTTTTGCCGCACCATTGATCGCAGGTTTTGCAGCATGCATATGGCAATTAAATCCAGAAAGATCAGTCAATGAGGTAATAACTTCAATAAAGACATCAGGCCATAATACTGCCAGCCCAGATTCATTGGTGGGACATGGAGTTCCAAATTACCAATATGCAAAAGATGTAAGAGCACTTAGTGTGAGTGATATTTTAGAGGACAAAGTGCTTTTCTATCCCAACCCATTTGTAGGCGATACCCTTTTTATAACAACAGAAGGCAAGTTTAAAGATGGAATGAGTATCAAGATCATGGATCCAAAAGGCAGCATGATCTACCAAAAAGAATTTAAAAAGAGAGAGATAAAAGAAAACATGGAATTGATTATTGATAGTAGTCAACAAGGAGTTTATTTCTTATTCTTGCAAACAGGAAGTAATCAAAAAGTTGTCAAACTCATCAATTTCTAATGTCTAAGAAACTAATAGCACCATCATTTCTAGCCGCAGATTTCGGTAATGTTCAAAAAGAAGTGGAAATGCTCAACGAAAGTGAAGCAGATTACATCCACATTGATATTATGGATGGTGTGTTTGTGCCAAATATTTCATTTGGTTTTCCGGTGTGTCAAGCCATTTATGAGCATGCTAAAAAACCCATGGACTATCATTTAATGATTGAACACGCTGACCCATACCTTGAAGACTGTATGAAAGCTGGTGCTGAAATCATAACGGTACATCAAGAAGCATGCAGGCATCTGCATCGCACTGTAACAGAAATTAAAAGACTAGGGGCAAAAGCCGGCGTAGTAATCAATCCACACACTCCTGTTAGCTCATTAGAAGAGATTTTACCATTTGTTGATCTGGTACTTCTTATGTCAGTTAATCCTGGTTTTGGAGGTCAAAAGTTTATTGAAACTACATTTTCTAAAGTAAAGAAACTCAAGAAAATGGTGGACCAAATCAATCCTGAAATCATCATTGAAATAGATGGTGGTGTAAACGACCAAAATGCTGGCGAACTTTTTAATGCAGGAGCAGATATGTTAGTGGCAGGAAGTTTCGTTTTTAAATCTGATGATCCAGCCCAAACAATTGCCAACCTTAAAAATGTATGATCTATTGAGATTATTCTTATTCTCAATACTGCTCATCATAAACTTCATCGTAAGTGCTCAGCTCGATATAATTGAAGGTAGAATAGTCGATGAAAAAGGTGAACCTATACCAGCCGCCAACATTCTTATAAAGTCAGACAGAACCAAGGGAACTGTTTCAGATGCGAATGGCTATTTCAGAATAGAACTTGTAACTGGTTCTTATGACCTGATATTTTCACATGTTCAGTATGGTTCTCATGAGCTATCAGATATTCCAACTGGAGTTAGTGATTTTATAGTAACGCTAAAACCAGAAGCAACAAGACTTGATGATGTCCAGGTAGAAGGCCAACGAGAGAGAGATCAAATTGATCCTGCAACTAGATTAGATCCAAAATCTGCTAAAAACCTACCTTCTGCTTTTGGAGATTTCAATAAGGTTTTACTTACTCTTCCCGGAGTAGCAGGAAATAATGAACTGTCTTCCGCCTACAATGTGAGAGGTGGGAATTTTGACGAAAACTTAGTGTATGTAAATGATATTCCTGTTTACAGACCTTTCTTAGCGAATGCTGGAAGGCAAGAAGGATTGAGTTTCGTTAATCCGAATCTGGTTGGAGACATAAACTTCTACGCTGGAGGATGGGAAGCAAAATATGGTGATAAATTATCATCATCATTAAACATTGATTACAAGGAACCAGAATCGCTGGAGGGACAAATTAATTTGGGTCTGCTAGGTGGCACAGCATACATCGGAAATAGAATTAACGATGACATCCAATACCTTTTTGGCGCAAGACACAGAGACTCACGATACCTACTCGGCACATTAGAAACAGATGGTCAGTATCTCCCTTCTTACACAGACGCGCAAGCATTTTTTACATTTGACCTAACTGGAAAAAATAGTCAGCAGATTAACCGTACTAAATTGAATTGGCTTTTAGCATACGGTAGAAATCGATACTTGACGTTGCCTGAGTCTCAGACAACAGAATTTGGATCCGTATCACAAAACTTAAGAATACAGACAGCTTTTGAAGGACGTGAAGAATTAGATTATGATACCTACCAAAGTGGTTTTAACCTTTCGCATAGATGGTCCAATCGATTCTTAAGTCGTTGGATATTCTCTGGAGTATATACTTCGGAACGTGAAAATTATAATGTTGAAGGTGCTTACAGAATCTGCGATGTAGACAACAATCCCGGGTCAAATAGTTTTAACGAATGCGTTGTGGTAAGGGGAGTGGGCACAAATTTTAGTTATGGTCGGAATAGACTTGAAGCACAAATTTATAACCTGGAGTGGCGCAATGAATATTTGCTGTCAGACTGGTCAATTCTTGAGGCCGGGGTCGGATACAATAGAAATATCATTGATGATGAGATCAATGAATATGCTTTCCTAGATTCAGCAGGATTTATTAATATCAATGAGAACGAAACCATTTTTAATGAGCTAGCTCTAAATACCACCTCCATAACCGGATATCTACAAAGTACCATCTTTAGCAAGGATTCCATGCATGCAGTAAATGTTGGTGGAAGGTTTAATTACCTTGACTACAATGGTGAGTTACTTTTTAGTCCGAGAGTTATATACCGTTTCAAACCCAACTGGCAAAGGGAAACTTCCTTTAGACTTTCCATTGGAAAATATAGCCAACCTCCATTTTATCGAGAACTACGAGACCTTTCCGGTGAAATTCAAGAAGATGTTGAAGCTCAACAATCCATTCATATCATAGGAGCTATGGAGCGGGTCTTCAACTGGTGGAATAGGCCATTCCTTTTTTCTACAGAGGTATATTATAAATCAATGAACAATATCATTGCCTATGATATTGACAATGTACGATTGAGGTATTTTGCTAATAATGATGCTGAAGCATTTGCCTATGGATTTGATTTTAGAATCAATGGAGAATTCATTCCAGGAACACAGTCATGGTTTAGTCTGGGAATTTTAAAGACTAAAGAAGACATCACTGAAGATGACAAAGGCTTCATTAGAAGACCGACGGATCAAAATATTAACCTTGCATTCTACTTTGAAGATCATCTGCCAGGTGATCCTAGCATGCGCGTATATGTCAACACGGTCTTTGGCTCTGGCTATCCTTTAGGACCTCCGAATGAAATAAATGCAAGAAATATTTTTTCAGGTGACGAATACTATAGAGTAGATATTGGAGCTTCAAAATCATTTGAATTAAAAAATCATAAGTATCTGAAAACCTTATGGTTAAGAGCAGAAGTACTTAATGTACTTGGAGCAGACAACACCCTTTCATACTCATGGATTCAAGATGTAACTGGATCACAACTTGCTATACCTAATTCATTATCGGCAAGGTTTTTGAATTTCAGAATATCAGCAGACTTTTAGGTGAAGGATCACCTATCTTTGTACCATTATATAGCTAATAAAAATGAAAAGAATCACTCAATTATCCATGTTAGCACTAGCCGTTTTGGTGTTAGCATCTTGTAATAGACAGGTTACCCGTATCAATCCAGATCAGCAGGTAGACCTAAGCGGTCGTTGGAATGATACAGATTCCAAATTAGTAGCAGAAGAAATGATTCAGGATGTTACTGGAAGACCATGGCACAATAATTTCAAAATCGAAAATGATCGTAAGCCGGTTGTTATTGTAGGGTATGTTCAAAACAAAAGTTCTGAACACATAGAAGCAGAAACATTTATCAAAGACATAGAAAGAGAATTTATTAATTCTGGATTTGTAAGAGTAGTTTCTAATTCTGAATTCCGCGAAAAGTTAAGACAAGAACGAGCAGAGCAAGGTGAATTTGCTTCGCCGGAGACTCAAGCACAATGGGGTAAAGAGCTAGGCGCTGACTTCATGATGTTTGGGGTAATTACTGCCGTTACTGATTCTTATAAAAAAGAGAAAGTAGTAAACTATAAAGTAAATCTTGAGCTAACCAGTATTGAAACCAATGAAAAGGTATGGTTAGGTGACAAAGAAATCAAGAAGTACATTAAGAACTAGTACTTAAATTACCACGGGTCAAAACGACTCGTGGTTCTTATACTCAACTCTTTTACGTTAAATCACCACATCTAAATGGTTTCAACAAAGACCATATGTTCGATAGCAATATTGCTAGTCCTTACGAGCTGTGCTTCATTTTACCAACTCAATTATGAGTTTAATAAAAACTTTGAGCAAGGTAATATTGAAAAGGCCGCTGATATTTTAGATCAAAATAAGAAAGCAGCAAAAAGTAAGACTAGGTTCCTATATTATGCCAATCAAGGAGTTGTAGAGCACTTACTTGGCAACTATCAAGAAAGCAACAATTGGCTCGAACAAGCATATCTATTTGGGGAAGATTACCATAAAAACTACCTCAACTTTGCAGCCTCATACTTTCTCAATCCCAATTTGATTGTGTATCCAGGTGAGGATCATGAACATCTAATGCTACTTTATTACAAATCGCTCAATTTCCTTAAAATGGGCGATCATGAATCAGCGTTAGTTGAATGCAGAAGATTGAATCAAAGACTATTTGAATTAGGAGATAAGTATTTATCTGAGAGCAAGTATCAAAAAGACGCTTTCGTTCATAATTTGATGGGCATCATTTATGACTCCTCAGGAGACTATAACAATGCATTCATTGCCTATCGTAATTCATTAGAAATTTATCAGAATGAATTCGCTCAAATGTTTGGACTATCTGCGCCAGATCAACTAAAAAAAGATTTATTAAGAACGGCTTCACTAGCGGGATTTCCAGAAGAACTAGATAAGTTCAGCGAAGAGTTTGGCATGCAGTACGTGAAGCAAGATCCGTCTGAAGGTGGAGAGTTATTATTCTTTTGGCACAATGGACTCTCTCCAGTAAAGGATGAATGGTCAATTAACTTCGTTGCTGTGAAAGGGGATGGGGGCCAAGTATTTTTCCAAAATGAAGAGTTTGGATTGAACTTCCCATTTTTTTACGATACCGAAGAGGACGGCAATGCTAGTATCACAGACCTAACAGGTACTCGAGTAGCGTTTCCAAAATATGTGGAGCGAGAGCCTTATTTCACGTCTGCTAGCCTCGAAATCAACAATTATTACTATCCACTGGAGAAAGCAGAGGACATAAATGCCATTGCTTTTAAAACCCTCAGAGAGAGGATGTTAGAAGAATTAGGGAAGGGGTTGTTACGGGTAGCACTCAAGAAAATTGTAGAGAAACAAGTACGTAAGGAAGATGAAACACTTGGCTTTTTGGTTGGTCTAGTAAACTTCGCCTCTGAACAGGCAGACACAAGAAATTGGCAAACCATCCCTCATAGCATCCATTACAGTCGTGTACCGCTTGAGCAGGGAGAGAATAGTGTAGTACTTCATACTGAAACTCCGCGATCTGCGGAAAGTGTGCAAACATTCAAGTTCATGGGTGAAAAAGGAAAAACACAATTCAAGACCTACCAGTCTCTGGAAAGCAATGTGGCGTTTTAATCCTAACGATCCAGTCGCTTTTCTTCCATTGTTACATCATCATCAATTCTGATGTGCATCTTGATATTTACAAGAAATTCCTTGCATCCGGCATTAGCCAATGCTTCTTGAGCTCTTTTGGCAATTTTATTTACTTCCTCATATGGTCCCTGTATTACAGTTTCCATAGGAGTTACCATGTATTTCAGACCTGATTGTTCAATCACTTTAATGGCCTCGTCAATTACGGCATACGTATCCTTAGAATGATCGAGTGGCACAACCTGAATTCCCAGGTGAATATCTTTTTCTGTCATAATTAATTTATCGTTATCTCTGACTTTACACTAGAAGTTCTTCTTTCCAATTCATCATAGGGATAAAGTCTATGCTTGTCCTTATACTGGAAGTTATCTTCATCCCACCTGAAAGTAGTTGGATCTGCACCGTCTATTGGTATGCGGCCGTAAAAAACGTGATTATTGTCCTTAATTAAATCTCTACTGATTACTTCTATTTTATTCACGTTAACATCATCAACCAATAAACCTCTATAATAAACTAATTCATCTACAAGCAGGTAGTTCTCTTCTGCTACTTCAATGGTCCCAGAATTTGAATAAGGAATCCTAATCAGGATTTCGCTTTTTTCTCCATCAATGTAGTCTTGGAAATAGTACACCATTCCAGTATCCATGGCGTAGTAGCGATCGATTTTTTTAAATCCTTTTAAACCTGATCCGATTGATTCAAACCTATCTTGATAGTACAGATAGACACTATCCTGATCCTTACAAAAGGTGTCATTGATAACCTCAAAAGATTCATAAGAAACTTGAATCATTTTATGATTATAGAAGTAATTGCTACTATCCTTTGACCATAAATGATCAATTTTTTTGAAGGTTTCAGGATCAGCACCTTCAATTACACTCATGACCAGCTGCCACTCACCATCTATTACATCATCACCAAATGCATAGACATTATCCTTGTCCATTCCAATGTGCCACATCCAATCAGAATAGCTTGCATCAAAGCTTTTGAGATCTATTTGTTCACTTGGTATCGGATGCCATTTATAATAGGCTTGATTTTTATCTCTTCCTAAATGGGCATTTAATACTTCAAATGTTTCCGCATCAGCATTCATTGGAGTTTTACCCAATTCAAACCAATTACCCATTGAGCTATAGATAATGTCGGTCTCTGATTTGTCATAGTAGAAATTATCAGAGACATCTATATCAACTGGCTTCCCAAGAGGACTGCAGGCATGTAAGAACCATGAGAGGGGAGCAAGTACTAATCTGAAAAACTTTCTCATAAAGTAAATTTACAATTGTATTTGGCTCAAATCTTGTGCCCTAGAATGGTTAATACCACAATTCAACGAATATTTACCTAAAGTACTATTCCCTATTTAGTTAAAAGGCTTTATTTTGAGGCTAGTAATTTAACCACACCCTAATATGTTCACCGAGTACGAAATAGAGTCGATGATAGAGTATCCTGAAGTAAAAGAAGCAACTAAGGCTTTAAAAAAGGATTTCTTAAAAACTGAGGCTCCATATTTAGAAATCAACGATGAAGATTTTTTCTCATTAGTTATCATGGCACCTACCATCGGTATTGCCATGGCTGATGGTAAAATCACATTATTTGAGGAAATGGCCTTAAATAAGAAAGCAAGAAAACTTTCGAAGGGTGGATACTTCATGAAGAAAGACCCAGTGGTGTATGCTATGAAGTTCCTAATCAAGAATTACTACAATTGGTCTGATAAATTCATGGATGTACTGAAGCTTACTATTAAGGTGACTTGTGGGTTGGATAGCTTAGACCTTGGCAGGCCACCCAAAGAAGGGGAAATCGATTACAATGAGTATCGAAGGGCAGTACTTCATTCGCCCTATTTATTGATACGTTTCATCGCTAGCTTTTTCTTAGAAAACGATGAAGATATCATCAACCAAAATCACAAGATAGGCAAGGAAGAGTTCCAGAGACTTTTATTG
Source organism: Ekhidna sp. (assembly GCF_963691765.1). Taxonomy (GTDB): domain Bacteria; phylum Bacteroidota; class Bacteroidia; order Cytophagales; family Cyclobacteriaceae; genus Ekhidna. The sequence continues at coordinate 4,063,193 of NZ_OY829375.1, read as the reverse complement.
ATTGGAGAGAAGCTTGAATTGGATAAGATTCCTGTATATCAAATGTTTTGTAAGACCTTCCAATAATCTATTTCAATCTAATGCGTTGTTGGTGGTAGTGATGAGATATATAACTCTATTGATTCTTTGTATAGTCATAAGTTCATGTGGCGGTGACGATTCTGTGACTACTTCTTCATCTGATACACTTATACAAGCTTGGTTAGACTCAACGAGTACAACAGCTACTAGAGATGACGACACAGGCATTTATTACTATTCAGATAGCCTAAATCCATCAGGGATGCAAGCATCCTCTGGAACAGTAGCTGCCATCTATTATACGTTGGAAGATCTTAATGGAAATGCGATCGCACAACATCAAAGAAATAATGGTGATTCACTGATTTTCAAAGTTGGCGCATCAGCCGTTTTCCCGATAGGAGTAGATTTTGGTATTCCATTAATGAGAGTCGGGGAGATTTACAATTTCATTTTACCTCCAAATCAAGCATATCAATCGCTAACATCTGGTGCCATCAACTCAGACTTAATTGCACGTCTTCAAATTCAACTTGTTGGCGTTCATAGCGAAGCAGACTTAATAGCACAAGAATTAGTTGATATTGACGATTACATAAACACCAACAACCTCAATGATACAGTAGTAAATCCGCTAAATACGGTGTTACAATTTCCCGCCTCTGGAATCTCATTTAAAAGGCTTAGGGCCGGGGCTGGAGCACTTCCTTTGAATGGTGATACCATCATTGTTGATTATACAGCAAGATTTATCAATGAAACTGTATTTGATAGAGGAACAAATTTTCAATGGATTTATGGATCCAATAATCCAAGAGAACTATTGACCGGATTTGAATTTGGTGTATCACGAATGCAAACAGGTGAGGACGCTTTGGTTATGATACCGTCTTCCCAAGCTTACAGAGAAAGTGCCTTGGTTATTCCTAATTTCATTGCAGATGATCTGGTAGATGATGGAATTATCCCTGATTATGTGCTAAGTGTACCTCCTTATCGAACTTTACTATTTGAAATTTCACGTGTAGATTAATCGATTAATTTTGAGTCATATTGCTCGCTGCTGCTAAACGATATAGTCTTTATTTCTTATTCACACTCGTATCAATACAAGTGTTGTCTCAGGATCAGAATGTCTATCAGAAGTATGATATATATCGAAACCCAGTTAAAGTATTCTTAAACAAGTTTAGCATTACCGCTACAACAGGGATTGCAGTAACAAGTTACTCCCACCAATTACAAGGAGTTTACTTTTATCAGGACGCTGCAAATCAGTTTATCTTTTCGAATAATATAGAAAACCTAGGCAGTTCGTTTTCCGGCTATACAGATTGGTTAAATGACCCTCAATTAGGTTTTGAGACCTCTGTTGAAAATCCTTTTGATATTCCATTTGATTACCTCGCAAATCCCGTATTTAATCCGAGCCTCGGAAACCAAGTATTCTTGGTGGATACTGATACTGCTGATGTAGGCTTTAAAGGCGCATCTAGAGGCATACCAATAAACTTATCATTACACTATAACTATCAAAAGTTTAGAGTAGGCATCGGCTATTCGTATGAAATTCATTTTTTAAGAGAGCTAAAGCCCACCTCATTCACAAGCACTATTAGAAACTACCAACCGAACGTAAAGAAAACGAGGTATTCAAGGCTCTATGCAATGGCAGGTTACAAGTTTCATACATTCTGGAGTTACGACTTTGTTGCTGAGCTTCAAGTTGGGCGCATCACTGCTGGTAAACAATTCAATAGAGGCGCTATATCAAGAGGAGTTTATGCCAATTTAGGAATAAGCATTGAGAACAATTGGTCAGAGTATTTCAGGGTAATCGTACGCCCAAGCGTAGATTTCAAGTCATATACCATCAATATTCCAGATGGTTCGACGGTTAGACATAGGTATCCTACGTTTTTCATTCAAGCAGGAATCAGTATCAACATTCCAGATATCCCAAGATCACCTATGAAGAGTGATCATGTACAGTTGAAACATGTATATACCGACCCGGCAACGGGAAGAAGAATGGAGGTGAGAGGCCAGCCGATTTGGAAACGACAGAATCCAAAAATCGGAGAAAATCATCGTACATTGAAGAGCTTAAATCGCAAAAAAAGCAAAAAGCGCAAGCGTAAGAAAAAGTAATCCCTAAACGGTATTTATAAATCGAATTCTGTTGGCTTAAACCCGATGATTTCACCTATTATTTTGCTAAATTGCGGGTTGATTTTTAGCTAACCCGAATAAGCATAAATGGCAGAAGGAGATAACGATAACCTTTCCTCATCCCAGGAGAATATTATCCCAATAAATATTGAAGAAGAAATGAGAGGCGCCTACATCGATTACTCGATGAGCGTTATTATTTCAAGAGCACTTCCAGACGTAAGAGATGGGCTTAAACCCGTACATAGAAGGATACTTTATGGTATGGACGAATTGGGAGTCAACTACAATAAGTCCTATAAAAAGTGTGCGAGAATTGTAGGAGATGTACTAGGTAAGTACCACCCGCATGGAGACACAGCAGTTTACGATACCATGGTACGTATGGCTCAGGATTGGTCTATGCGCTACCCATTAGTTGATGGTCAAGGAAACTTTGGTTCTGTAGACGGTGATTCGCCTGCAGCCATGCGTTATACAGAGGCCAGGCTTAGAAGGATATCAGAAGAGCTTTTAGCAGATATTCGAAAGAACACTGTTGATTACATTCCTAACTATGATGACAGTACGGAAGAGCCAAGTGTACTTCCGGCTAAGTTTCCAAACTTACTCGTAAATGGAGCAAGTGGTATTGCGGTAGGTATGGCTACTAATATGGCTCCTCATAACCTTTCTGAGGTTGTGGATGGGGTTACCGCCTACATTGATGACAATGATATTACTGTTGAAGGTTTAATGCAGCATATCACCGCTCCTGATTTTCCAACTGGAGCCACTATTTATGGTTATCAGGGTGTAAGAGCAGCATTTGAGACAGGAAGAGGACGTGTAGTGCTTCGTGCAAAAGCTGATTTCGACACTACAAGCAGCGGTAGAGAGCAAATCATCGTAACAGAAATTCCTTATCAAGTGAATAAGGCTAGCATGATTGAAAAAACTGCTGGTTTAATAAATGATAAGAAAATTGAAGGCATTGCCGACATCAGGGATGAATCTGACAAGGCAGGTATGCGGGTTGTTTATGATCTCAAAAGAGATGCTATTCCAAACATCGTCCTTAACAACTTATACAAGCAGACTGCGCTACAATCATCGTTTAGTGTAAATAATGTAGCACTTGTAAAAGGGAGACCTAAAACACTTAACCTCAAGGACTTAATCGTACATTTTGTTGATCACAGACATGAAGTGGTCATTAGAAGAACACAGTACGAATTAGATGAGGCAGAGCGAAGAGCACATATACTTGAAGGTTACTTAATAGCTCTTGACAACCTGGACGAAGTTATCAACTTGATCAGATCTTCGAAGGATCCGGATGAAGCTAGAGAAGGTTTGATGGATAAATTCAAGCTTACTGAAATCCAAGCTAAGGCTATTCTAGACATGAGACTACAGCGTCTTACAGGTCTGGAAAGAGACAAGATTCAGAAAGAATATGAAGAGATCCAAGCATTGATTAAGGAGTTGAAAGACATCCTTGAAAATGAGGATAGAAGAATGCAAATCATCAAAGATGAGCTTGCTGAAATCAAGGAGCGATATGGTGATGAAAGAAGATCTGAAATCGAGCATAGTGCCGATGAGTTTACTGCTGAAGATATGATCCCAGATGAGGATATGGTTATTACCATTTCTCACCAAGGGTACATCAAAAGAACACCTCTTACAGAATACAGAACACAAGGAAGAGGTGGCGTAGGTAGTAGAGCAGCAACATCCAAAGATGATGATTTCACAGAGCACCTGTTTATTGCTTCTGCCCACAACTATCTTCTGATATTCACGGAGTTTGGTAAAGTATTCTGGATCAAAGTATGGGAGCTTCCAGAAGGTAGTAAAGCTTCGAAAGGACGCCCGATTCAAAATGTTATCAATATTGAATCCGATGACAAGGTGCGCTCTGTAATCAACGTGAAAACGCTTGATGATCCGGATTATATCAACAATAACTTCTTAGTGATGTGTACTAAGCGAGGAATCATCAAGAAAACATCATTGGAAGCGTATAGCAGACCGAGAAGAAATGGAATCAATGCGATTACTATCAGAGAAGATGATAAACTTCTAAATGTGAGGCTTACAGATGGTGACAATCACATTGTGATTGCATGTAATTCTGGTAGAGCGATAAACTTCCACGAATCAGATGTTAGATCCATGGGAAGAATGGCTAGCGGAGTGCGTGGAATGAATATTACAGATAAAGAATTCGTAGTTGGTATGGTTTGTGTAGACTATAAGAATCCTCCAAACCTACTTGTCGTATCTGAGAAAGGATATGGCAAACGATCCGACCTTGAAGATTACAGAATCACCAAAAGAGGTGGTAAAGGTGTGAAAACACTAAACGTTACCGATAAAACCGGAGAACTTGTTGGCATCAAAGATGTAGTTGATGGTGATGAATTAATGATCATCAATAAATCAGGCATTGCAATAAGAATGTCAGTAGACAATCTTAGAGTAATGGGAAGAGCTACCCAAGGTGTTCGTCTCATAAAGCTTAATGATGATGATGAAATCTCTGCTGTGGAAAAAATTTCTAATATTGGCAGCGACGAAGATGAGTCTCAAGAAGGAGCAGAACCACAAGATGGTGCTAAGCCTCAAGACGGAGCAGAATCTTCAGATAAAGGTGACAACCAAATGGATAACGAATAATTTAAAGATCGAATAATGAGAACAGTATTAACCCTAATCTTAGCGGCAGTTTGCGTAGTAGGATACGCGCAAAAGAAGCCAAAAATCAATCAGGCGCTCTCCGCTTTAGAAAAAGGAGAACTAGCTGAGGCTAAATCTATTATTGATGCTGCTATAGCGCACGAGAAGACAATGAATGATCCAAAAACTTGGTTCTACAGAGGTCAGATTTATGCATCTCTTGACACAACTAGCGGTGAGCCAGGAGCGATGGAAGAGTCTTTGAAAGCTTTTGATAAAGCAATGGAGCTTGATCCAGAGCAAAAAGCTACATCATCAGTAGACTACAACACTGGACAGATTGTGAATATAGATTCCAAGAGACAAGGTTACTATGCATTCTACTACGGCAAAGCCGTAGCTGAATATAATGCTGAAAATTTTGAATCTGCAGCTGATAATTTCACTACTTCATTCTATATCATGCCAAGTGATACCAATGCAATATTGAATGCAGCATATTCTTATCAGGCAGCGGGTGTTACTAAGAAGGCTGAAGAAAGCTATGTGTCAGCTTATGAAGCTGGTGTTAAGGAGAAAACGATCTTCCTACAGCTTTATAACCTTACAATCCAGGAAGAAAGATTTGAAGATGGATTGAAATATATCAGAAAAGGAAAAGAGATACATCCAAATGATCTGGAGCTTTCAAAGTATGAAATCAACTTGCTAATTACATTAGACAAGACTGATGAAGCAATGAATGAGATTAAATCAGCAATTGAAGCAGATCCAAACAACGCAGATCTTCTATTCAGCTTAGGTGTATTGAAGGATGAAACAGGTGATTCTGAAGGTGCGATGGATACTTATAAGAAAGCAGTTTCTATTGATCCAAATCACTTCAACTCATACTTCAACATAGGTGCAATGTTATTTAACCAAACCAATACATTGGTGAAGGAGCAAAGTAGTCTTAACTACTATCCTGGAAAATCAAGGTATGATGCTGCTGAGAAAAAGAAATATGAATCGCTAGATTCTCAGATTGACGCTAAGCTTAAAGAAGCGTTGCCTGTTTGGGAAAAACTATATTCATTGAAGAGCAATGATGCTGATGTAATGGGTAGTTTGATCTACGTTTATAAGGGATTAGACATGAAAACCAAGGCAAACGAGCTTCAGGCTAAGCTTGATGCAATGAATTAAGCGTAAAAGCATCAAGAAATTAAAAAAAGCCGGTCCATGTGATCGGCTTTTTTATTTGTATACGTCTACTTTTGTCACACATGAATCGCCTCATCCCCATATTCAACTGGCTACCCAACTATAGACGTAGTGATTTGAACGGTGATCTTTTCGCAGGACTTACTGTAGGTGTGATGCTTATTCCTCAGGGAATGGCCTACGCATTGATCGCAGGACTTCCTCCCGTATATGGATTATATGCAGCAATAGTTCCCCAGGTCATTTACGCAATATTTGGTACATCTAGGCAACTTTCAGTTGGTCCGGTGGCGATGGATTCCTTACTTGTAGCTGCGGGAATTTCCACTTTAGCTTCAGAGGGGAGTGATGCCTATATCGCATTTGCGATAATGCTTGCATTTTTCACAGGTCTATTTCAATTTGTTCTTGGAGCGATACGTCTTGGATTCATCACAAACCTATTATCTAAACCAGTAATTAGTGGGTTCACATCAGCTGCGGCTCTTATCATTGGCTTCAATCAGCTAAAACACCTAATAGGCGCAGAAATCAGCAAAAGCAATCGATTGTATGAAGTAGCAGTTAATGTCTTTAATCAGTTAGATCAAACGCACTTAATTACCTTATTCATTGGGATTAGTGGCATCGTTGTAATTAAACTACTAAAGCGAGTAAACAAGAAGATCCCCGCGTCTTTAATCGTGGTAGTTATTGGAATAATCGTGGTGAAGCTTTTCAGTCTTGATTCCCAAGGTGTAAGCATTGTAAAAAACATTCCTCAAGGACTTCCTCAACTTCAGTTACCTCAATTTTCCTTAGGCATGTTTGAAGAGGCAATTCCATTGGCATTTACGATCTCTATTGTCGCATTTATGGAAGCTTTCTCAGTAGCAAAGGCCATAGAATCGAAGAAGAAGGATCACAAAGTGATAGCCAATCAAGAGTTGATTGGCATAGGTGCAGCTAACATAATAGGTTCATTATTTCAATCTTACCCCGTGACAGGAGGATTTTCTAGATCTGCTGTTAATCATCAAGCAGGTGCCAATACGCAGCTATCATCCATTATTAGTGCTGTTCTGGTGGCTATCACATTGTTGTTTCTTACACCGCTATTTTACTACTTGCCTCACACCATTTTAGCGTCTATAGTGATGGTAGCCGTGAGTGGATTGTTCGATTTTTCCTATATGAAAAGATTGTGGAAAGACAGCAAAAATGAGTTCTTGGTACTTCTTTTTACCTTTTTGGTGACCTTAAACATCGGAATGGTGATTGGAATTGTCACTGGAATCATCCTTTCTATTTTGCTATTTCTTTATAAAGCAGCCTATCCGCATATCGCTCGTCTGGGGCGAATAAAAGGTCACCATGAATTTAGAAATGTGACTCGTTTTGAAGGCTTAGAAATATGGGAAGAGCTGGCAATATTACGTATTGATGCACCGCTTAATTTCATAAACATTCAAGGCATCAGAGATTACATCCAAAACCTGGTAGAAGGTGACCCAAAAATTAAAGAAATCATCATTGATGCAGGTCCAGTTAGTCATTTGGATGCAACTGCATCTGAAGGGCTTCTTGTACTATTAAACGAATTGAACCAGAAAGGAGTGAGGCTGGTTTTATGTGACATCATAGGTCCTGTAAGGGATACGATGAAACAAACAGGATTGACTAAAATAATTGGCAAAGAAAATTTGTTTTTGAGTTTGACTGAAGCAGTTGAAAATGCACTAACGAATGCAAAAGATCCTTATAAGAAGGTTACGCTTCAATCGAATGTGAAATCATTATAAATTTTTCAAGCGCAATAGAAACAAGATTATTTTTGCGCTCAAGTGAATAAGAGATATGAAAATTGAACAGATATACACCGGATGCCTTGCACAAGGCGCTTATTTCATAGAAAGTGCAGGAGAGGCAGCTATCATTGATCCTTTGAGAGAATCTGGTACTTACTTAAACAAGGCTCAAAAGGAGGGTGCAGCAATTAAGTACATCTTCGAGACGCATTTTCATGCAGATTTTGTATCTGGTCATGTAGATCTGGCAAGAAAATCTGGTGGAACGGTAGTATACGGGCCTGGAGCTAAGGCAGATTACGATTTTCATGAGGCAACTGATGGGGAAGTTTTTGAGCTTGGAAAAATCAAAATCAAAGCACTCCATACACCTGGACATACACTCGAAAGCACTACTTATCTATTAATTGACGAAAACGGTGAAGAGCATGCCATATTCAGCGGAGACACACTTTTCATTGGTGATGTTGGCCGACCTGATCTTGCTCAAAAGGGATCGATGACACAAGATGATCTTGCAGGATTACTATATGATAGCTTAAGGAGCAAAGTGATGACTCTACCTGATAATGTCATTGTATATCCCGCTCACGGCGCAGGTTCCGCTTGTGGTAAGAATATGAGTAAGGAGACGCATGATTTACTAGGGAATCAAAAGAAGTCAAATTATGCACTAAGAGCAGATATGACAAAGGAAGAGTTCATCAAAGAAGTGACAGATGGACTATTACCACCGCCACAGTATTTTGCACAAAATGTAGCGATGAATAAGTCTACAGCTATTGGACTTGATCAAGTATTGGAAAAGGGCAATGTGGCTTTAGATGTAGAAACTTTCGAAGCTATGGCCAATCACGAAGGTGCATTGGTACTTGACACCAGACACCAAAGAGACTTTATTCAAGCACACATTCCAAACTCAATTTTCATTGGTATTGATGGGAGTTTTGCTCCATGGGTGGGTGCGTTAATACCTGATTTACAGCAACCTATCATATTTCTAGTAGACGAAGAACGTGAGGAAGAAGTAGTCACACGATTGTCTCGAGTAGGCTACGATAACACGTTAGGGTACCTTAAAGGAGGAATTCAGGCTTGGCAAGAGGCTGGAAAGGAAATACAGACCATGCAATCCATTTCTGCCGATGAATTTGCAAAAGACTATGCGGCTGGAAATATCAACGTAATGGACGTAAGGAAGCCTGGAGAATTTGAAGCTGAACACGTTGAAAATGCTGAAAGTATCCCGCTGGACTATATCAGTGAACAGATGGATAAAGTCGATCCTGATAAGACGTATCACGTACATTGTGCCGGTGGTTATCGATCGGTAATCGCTATTTCTATTCTTAAATCACGTGGATTACATAATATGCTAGACGTGGCAGGAGGGTACAAAGACATTAAGGCAACTGATGTACCTAGAACGAATTTCGTATGTCCAACATCGGATAAGTAGTATGCTACTTACTATCATACTCTTATTGGCAATTGTTGGGATTATAGGTTTCGTTTATTACATATTCAAAAACGAAGGCCCTCACCATCAATAGGTTTAGTTGTCAAGCATATTAAGTAGGATAGAGTCTGCTTCAATGATTTGCGTCTCATAGTAGTGCATATCTTCCATAACTGATCGAACTGCAGGGTCAGCATTGTAGATCATATCTATCGCTTTATCACTGGTATTCAGGTATTGGTTGTTCAAGGTATAAACCTTATTTAAGGCATCTACGAGCGTTAGATCCATTTCTACGAGTGTGCCAGTGGCTTTTGCTATTTCCCACGATCGATTACTAATCGCAGCAGCATGCAATTGAAGGTTGTAAGGACCGAAAAACTTAAGTGTATCATTTTCGAGCCCTAGCTTCATTGTGCGATCGTTTACAATGATGATTCGGTAGTCATCCAGGCTCTTTATTTCTATTCTAGAAATGGGTGTCGCTTGCGAAAATGGCAATACCTCCTTCATATATTCCTCAAGTGCACGATCATCTTCAACATCTATGGGAAAATTAGACACCGGGAATTTCATGACCATATGCTCGAAACGATACAGCTTCGTTACAAGGTCGTATCGGTATTCCCGTGATTTTCTTACCAGCGAATCGTTACTTATGACTTCAGTCCTTATGGTTTGCTTGACTCTATTCAAAGCTCGATCCATGGTTAAGCTCTCTCTGAGACTATTTAAGAGTAGGGCAAGGAGCACAGCAAATACCACGGATAAAAACTCTAATGCAAGTTGTTGTCTATTGATACGATTATTGGCCATGGCTTAAAAATAAGGCAGTTCTTCAGAACTACGTGTAATACGTATACTTCAAACTCATCGAATCACTCATGTATCGGGTTTAATTAAATGGCAGATTTGAATTAACAAATTATTCAAGAAGATGAAAACGATTGCCATATTACTCATATCCTTAATCTCTCTCAATCAGGAGAAACTAGACCAAAAGAAAGAGGTGTCAGCTGAAGAAGAGATTGCTGCAAAAATTGTCGATGCTTTCAGAAGCTATAAGGACAAGGACATTGAATCATGTAAGACAATCATGGAAGATTTATCATTTGTCCTCACAAAGGAAATGAAGAGGCCCATTTCAGGTAAAAGTACCATTGACAGCCTAATCTTCGAAAATTCAGAAATATTAAGATGGGCATACTACAAGACTGTAGATTTAGATTATTTGCGGAATGTTGAGGTAATGGTAGCACTAAAACACGCTAAAAGTGATGAGATAGCTACGATCCTCACTAAAAAGCTAATAAACCAAAAAACTGATGTTGTGACTGAGAATACACTTTTTGGACAAAAGAAAATAGAGATCATCGAAGCGGTAGGAGCCGATGTAATTGATGATAGATTCGTAGCTAAGCCCGTGTCCAATATTTCAAGCTTATATCAATATCAAATTGTTTCTGATGGCGAATATGTTTTTGCGATACTTAAGGAGACAGTACCGAAACGAACTTTACAAAACCCTAAACCGATTAAAACGATTCACTTAATGGCAAAAGAAATTGAATAAAACATTTAAAAGTTATGATAAAATAATAGAACTAAAAAATATATGTAGCGTTATTATATGTACATACATACATTATTATAATCATGACATTAAAAGAAAAAACACAAGAAATCTACAACATGTTAGGCCAAGGCCAATTGTTAGAAGCATTTGACAAATATTACTCAGAAGATATTGTAATGACTGAACCAATGGGGACTCGTGAAGGCAAAGTAGCGTGTCGAGAATATGAGGAGCAGTTTCTTAACAGTATTCAAGAATTTCATAACCTGGAAGTAAAAGCAATAACCTCAGATGAAGAAGCAGGAGTGGTGATTCACGAAACAGCTATGGAAGTAACATTCAAGGATGGTAATCGCGTACAAATGGAACAAACAGGCGTGCAAAGATGGAAAGATGAACAAATCGTTCATGAAAGATTTTATTACTCAGGAAATTAGGTAGGTTAGTTAATCATTAGGTTGGTTTAAACCCAGCATTTGTGGTGAGTGCTGGGTTTTTTATTTATCTACATCACCATCCAATTAATTGCCATAAGGCTGACGGATATCGTATTTTTGCCAAAAGCCACTTCATGAGCCAATTTTCAGACCTAAACCTTACCAATCCTCTTCTAAATGCCCTTGAGGATTTAGGTTTTAATGAACCAACGCCGATTCAGAAACAGGCATTTCCGGTCATTCTTTCTGGGAAGGATGTGGTTGGTATTTCACAAACGGGAACAGGGAAGACCTTTGCTTACCTAATGCCGTTGTTGAAGGAGCTGAAATACTCGAAAGAAATTAATCCACGGGTATTGATTCTAGTGCCAACACGTGAACTAGTCATACAAGTAGTTGAACAGGTAGAAGCACTCAATAAATACCAGAATATCAGAGTGTTAGGCGTCTATGGTGGAACTAACATCAACTCGCAAAAACCATCGGTTATGGCAGGTACAGACATTCTTGTGGGAACGCCTGGAAGGACGTATGATTTGGTGCTACATCATTCACTTTCGTTGAAGAACGTGAAGAAACTTGTGATCGATGAAGTAGACGTAATGCTTGATTTAGGGTTCAGATTTCAGCTGACCAACATCTTTGATTTACTGCCTACGAAGCGTCAACACATCATGTTTTCCGCAACCATGACGGAAGAAGTAGATGCGCTGATAGACGATTACTTTATAGAGCCTGCGAAGGTCACAATTGCTGTGAGTGGAACACCGCTTGAGAACATCGCACAGTCTAGCTATGAGGTTAAAAATTTTTATACCAAAGCCAACTTGCTTGCACACTTGTTGACAGACAAGAAAGCATACGAGAAGGTGCTGGTATTTGTATCGAGCAAGCGCAATGCGGACCGGTTATATGAGACCTTTGATCCAATGCTTGAGCGTGAATCGTGCGTCATTCATTCAAATAAAAGTCAGAACTATCGCCTGAGGTCGCTCGAACAGTTTAATAGCGGTGATAAGCGCATTCTGATCGCTACAGACGTGATAGCGCGAGGATTAGACTTGGACGACGTATCACATGTGATTAATATGGATGTTCCAATCTACCCGGAGAATTACATGCACCGCATAGGACGTACAGGTAGAGCTGAGAAGACTGGAGTTTCCATTTTGATGCATACAGCCAAGGAAAATGAAGCCAAAGCTGCCATAGAACAGCTGATGAACATGCAGATTGAGGAGCGGCCGTTTCCAGTGCATGTAGAAGTTTCTAATGAGTTGTTGCCAGAAGAACGACCAAAGTCTAAGCAAATAGAGCTTTCAGACAAGATTGGCAGTAAGGAGGCTAGAGGAGAAGCCACCCATGAGAAGAAGGCTAAAAACAAAAAAGTAAACCTTGGAGGTTCTTACCGCAGAGAAATAGCCAAGAAGTATAAGAAGCCTAAGACACGAGGAGATAAGAATCAAAATCGTAAGAAACGAAGAAGATAGAAACAAGCGTAGAACGCGTTATTTTCACGACATATTAATAGCCTAACCAAATACACAAATGAAGAAACTGAACTTACTAATCGCCGCATTATTGATTTCTGGACTGTTGCCAGCACAAAGCCTTGATGAAATGAAGAGCTGGAATGGCACGTATTATCTGATGGCTGGGGAACGAAGTGTAGTTCCCGGAAACCAACAAGCCACTAAGAAGGATCTGGAAATAGGTGAAAATAACGGAACGATTTTACTAGCCACTGCTGAGTGTGCGAAGTGTACGCCGTCTGTATTTACATACCAAAAGGAAATCAGCGAGAAGCTGGAGAAGCCCGTGTTTTTCAATTCCATGGGACTGTACATGATTCCTTTAGATGAAGACAGCTTTGTGTATTACATGACGACTGTGAAGCTAGGCACTGGTCTATGGAAATCATTTTACTTCATGAACTACTACAGCAAGGACGAGGCTAAAGCCAAGGAGATGACGAAAGAGAAGCTCATGGAAATTGGCTTGAAACTCTCAGAGCAGAGCATGCAGTAGACGCAGATTTTCTAACAACGCACAATCAAAGCATTTCATTTTTTGAAACAACCGTATAGATAGCCAATCATCGAATACGCATCCATAGGGTAGATTTATCAATAAATTGATTTAACATAATATAAATTATATAACACCACTAGTGATTTGCCGTAATAAGAGCGCAGCGAGTATTTACTTACACGCGCGCGGCTAGCGATAAGATCAGATGTATAACTGTGTGTTGGCTTTGTGTGGATTGAGTTATATATCGGCTTGATCTTATGTTAAGGCAAATCACTATCTTGAATAATCACCTTCTAGCTAGAATTCTCATATACGGGAAATACTCCAAATCATTTTCTTCTACGCGATTCTCAGGCGTCAGGAATAAGCGTTGATTCTATAGTTTGTTATAAAGCTCATTCAAATACTTAACTCCAACTCTATAGTTAAAATCAAATTTCAAATTGTCGTCATTTCTTTGAATATGTAGATCTCCAAATTCTAGACTTTCGAAACTATCAAGGCTTAAGACTTCATTGATAGATAGCTTCATGTGGTCAATGCTATTCGCATATATTAGAACCGTGTAATTATCATTCGAAGTTTCATGAAGAATTAGTAGCACCTTGTATTCATTACCACCTGCCACAATAAGGACACCAAATGGTATAGTCTGACTCGCCACAAATTCCTTATCTACAGCATCCTGGATTTTGCTTTGATTCTCCTTTTCAATCTCCTCCATTTTCTCAAGCATTTTCAAGACCTGTTCATCCTTATCTTGTCCATATCCTTGATAAAAGAAAACGAACAGCAAAATTGTGATAATCTTTTTCATGAGTATAGCAATCACGTAATTACTTTAAATATGGTCAATTTTGATTCGAAATCGCTCAAGCCGCTGGGCTATTACTTTTTTCATTGCCGGGCAGATATTTCGGTGAAAAAGTACACAAAAATCTAGCGGCCCGACGATTCGACAAAATAATCACTCCCCATACACAACCAATCGCGCCATCGGTATTTTGCCATGCCAGCCCGCCTGGATGTAGATGACATTCTATTTAACATAATATAAGAATGGCTGTCTACAAAAAATCGGCAAAAAGTACAACAGTCTGATATTCAGCAGTTTGCATATTCCTCTTACTTGCTAATTTTTAAGCTACTATCTTATATTTCAATAAGTTCTCCAAATCAAACATTCTTGAAGGCTCACTTATTATGTCGAGATCATACTCACCGTGAATATTTATATGCTTCCATGATATTACATGGTTTGAGGAAATTGCATTTATTACCTCAAGAGCCTGCTTCTCATTCATTGCAGATAATCTCTTTGTGAGTTCTAGGTAATTCCAAAGGACAATTACATTTTGTATTAAGGTTCTACAACCAAGGGCTATTTCCTGTTCTGACTTCTCACCAACTCTAAACTCCTGATTATCACCAAACCAAACATCCTTAGCGAACTTGTGCCACAGTTCTCCTTTGTTAAGCTGTTTCTGCATCCTAGATCTTAAATCCGATTCATCGTAGTATTTAAGGAGAAATAGAGATTTATGTATCCGGCCCAATTCTTTTAGTGCTTTATATAACGGATGACTCTGTGAATATGAACTTAGTCTTCTAAGTATAACTGACGCTTTAACATGTTTGATTTTGATAGATACCAGTAATCTTAATATGTTATCCCATTGATCTTCAATGATTTTGACATTTATATATTTAGAATTTTCAGGAAGAATTCGATAGCCTTTATTTTCATAATGTCCCCTCTTTCTATTCTTAAATGTGTACATAATTTGATCACCAGCAATTCGAGGCGCGAACACAATACCAATTGAGTAACATATACCACAGAGTATTTCCGTGTAGCCATGTGTATCTGTGCTATGGATTGTACTTTCTACTTCTTCATTGTCTAGTAATCCATCGATAACATACGTAGCCTCCCTCTCTGTCGGACTTATGATAGTATCATAAAATACTCGACTATACTCATCGATAAAGCTGTAAGCTGTCACTCCTTTTCCTCTACCAAAGTATTTATATGAATGGCTTGCATGTATCGAAGGAACAGACACGCCAAATTTTTGCCCGTCACTTGAAGTATGTAACTCGTCAACGGAAGCCTTAAAGTGCTGCGGGACAGAGAGTTTATCTATAATACTTAAAATACGATTTCGTGCTTCGTTAATATTTTCTTTTGAAAAATACCATCGAGCTGTGTTCTCAAGTTTTTCTGCATTTAGTCCATGAGTTATTCGACCCATTTTCCTAACTCCAATATTACAACCCAATCCGATTATTGCAGCAAATATCACCTGCACCTCAGGAGTTTCATGGCCACCTTTCATTGCAAAGTGTGTAAAGCATTCTGTAAAATCAGTCGCATCCTGAATGTCTGAAAGCACCTTTACTAATGGAACCACTTCATCTTTGTTTAGGAGGTTATCAACTATCTCTGATCCTAAATCCTCAACCTTGTCATTGGTCACAAAAGGCTTTCCATTCTTCCTAAACTTCAAGTTTTCATTCTCAGAAAGGTTTTGATTTGTTTTCTCATACTGTTCATCCAGCTTTTTTTCAAGTGAAATTATTACATCAGTAAAGTCTCGTAAATGTGACAGGTTTACTTTTTCTAAAAGGTATTCTTTATCCCGCTCCCAAGTTTCATCATCTATCATATAATCATTGATAGATCTGTAATCATTGGAGTACTTAAGATTTAGTGATCCTGACTTGATATGGAATGCTGATTCATTGAATAAGAGCGATCTGTAAACCTTATTATTGATTTGGCTCTTAATGTGAGTTTGGACGTACTTAGTCTGACTAGTATTAAGAAATCCTATTAGTGCACTAGATCCTAAGTTTCCATCCTTGTATTGAAAGTGTTCAATAGCTCGGTAGATTTCTTTCTCAGAAGTTTTACCATCGAACTTCAATGAAAGAACAATATCTTTTAATCTCCTAGCAAGCTTGATCGAACCCTCTTCTACTTTAGAGTAGAACATTTCATCTTTCAATTTAGTAGACACGGTGAGCTCAAGTTGTTCTAGCTCTTTTTTAATTGTTTCAACTACATCTGGACGATTTCTTATTACATTGAGTGCTGCGACAATTCGTTCTTCTGCAGAGGATCTGTTTTCAACAAGAATGGATTCGACTTCCTTCAGTTTATCTGATCTACTAATACTTCTTATCAGCCTGTTTTTTGATTCACTTACATGTTTTGCAGGGGTACTTTTTTGTTCTAAGAAATCCTTACTTACCTGACTATTGATATCCGAAATGAATTTTCTCGTTGTTTTAATCAATATTTCGACAAACAAATCCTGCCTCATTCGATATTGATATACAATTAGTGAAAGTAGATATAAGTACTTTTTTGATTTATCCTGCATCGAATTGAATTGGGGCTGCTCAGCAATAATCATCCATTTGGCATAGTAGTTAACCAATGCATCGGTGATTTCTACATTTTGAAATAAAGACTCAAATCGGGTAAATACTTCCTCAATGATCTTGAATTGGATAATGTCTTCTCTGATTTTGGAAACCTTAAGATCTTGATTGGGTTTCTTCAGAGTTGTTATTAAATATGGATTACTAGGACTGACATCACCTTCACCAACAGGTAGTTGAATAAATTCTTCTAGATATTCCTTATCCTCTTCCGAAAGTAAGTCATCTAACCGATCAATAAAGCTCTGTTCAACTTGATTTAGTGATTGAGTAATAATGGAAGCGATAGCTCCATAATGTGGAATTTCAATCTTCTCATTTAGCAAATAATTAACTAGGTAGTAAAAGATCTGCTTTGGCTTAAGAGCTTTATTAACTAGACTAATAGCTTCTTCGGAAATCTTTTCACGATTTTGCTTAAACTCTTGGAATCCATAGTAATCAAGTATCTGTCTCTTATGACTAAGCCTTGTAGCCTTTTTATACCAGTCCCCACCTTGTTTTAAATAGTCTGAAGGATTTAGGCCTATAAGAGTGCAACAAAAAATAAGATCCTCTTTATGAAACCTTTCTGGGAGGAAGAATTTGTAACTATTTAAAAAGTAACCTCTTTGAAGAATGAAACCCAATAAAGCATTCTTCTGGGTAAAATCATCGGGATTTCTTCCAAGCAAGTTTAATTCGAAATAGTTTCCTTTCTCTTTCTTGGAGATAGTCTCAGGTGAGTTAAATTCTTCAATTTCAGAATTTCTTAAAATTTTAATGTAAGCCATCTCATCAGAGATTTGTTGATACCTATCTAAATTAAAGAATTAGTTGTTGAATTCAATTGATCTTTTACCTTCTTAATCGTGTTTGGGGAACACTTACACAATTTCTGAATCTCTCTAGAAGAATATCCTTTGACTAAGTACTTCTGAATATCCGAATGCTTAGATAGAAATTTACCTACTGATTCCTTTGATCCAATTTTCCTCCCTGTCGTAAGCCCCAAAGCTTTACGAGATCTTATTCCCGATTTGATTCGATAACTCATTTGCTCACTTTCCAGCCTAGCTAAGTCTGCCATGATTGTAACAATCAGTTTAGTAAATATTTCACTGGAAGAATCAGGCTTGTTAATGGTAGTTCCCAGATTATGTATATATATAGCTACCGATTGTTTCTTTAGCTCCTCAATCAATCCAAGAACTTCATGGGTATTCCTTCCAAGTCTTGAAACTTCTGAGACCATGATACATTCAACATTGTTTGATTCAACAAACAATAACGCCTTCTGGAGAACTGGGCGTTCATTGAGTGGCACTGAGAACCCGGATATCTTTTCTGAGAAAACTTCGACAATTTCAAAGTCTTCCAAAGACTTCATATCATTAACTTGTCTTATTGTTGACTGATCTTTAGAAGATACTCTAGTATATAGAATTGATTTCATGTTACTATTTAAATACTAGCTAAAAAAGTAACATCTTAATTACCAAAAATCAAATTATGCAACCATTAAATGCATAAGAAGTAACAGGGTTTATATAATAACAATTAGATATAATCACCTTTATAATCTTATACTACTTTTAGGTTACTTTCAACTTTTAACAATCTCAAATAAATAGAAGACTAATTTTAGAGATCTGAAAGCTTATCGATTTTAAGCAAATGACCTTAATCAATAAAACAACTTTTATAATAAAGGACATGGACTGTCCATCAGAAGAGCAAATGATCCGAATGAAATTGGAATCTCTTAATCAGGTAAAGCACCTCGAATTTGATATTCCTGCTCGAAGACTAGAGGCATTTCATCTTGAAGAAGTGCAACCCATACATGATGCCATAAGTCAACTTAATCTGAATGATCAGCTTGAAGGCACTTCTAAAGCAGAACTACCAATACGAACTGATGATTCACATCAGAGGAAAATATTGTGGTGGGTTTTGGTCATCAACTTCGGGTTTTTTGTAATAGAAATGCTTACTGGATGGATTTCCCGATCTATGGGTTTAGTGGCTGACTCACTTGATATGCTGGCAGATTCTATTGTCTATGCTCTAAGCCTATTTGCAGTTGGAGCATCGATCTCTCACAAAAAGAAAGTGGCGAAGATAAGTGGCTATTTTCAAATGGGCTTAGCTTTGATTGGTTTCTCAGAGGTATTTAGGAGGTTTTTAAGCAAAAGTGAGGCCCCTATTTTTCAATGGATGATTATCATCTCAGTTCTTGCCTTGATGGGTAATTTAGTCTCTCTTTGGTTAATAAATAAAGCCAAAAGTAAGGAGGCACACATGCAAGCCAGTGCTATCTTCACATCTAATGACATAATCGTTAATGGTGGAGTGATATTAGCAGGAGTACTCGTTTATTGGCTTGAAAGTAAGTTGCCAGACTTAATTGTTGGCGGTATTGTATTCGGTTTTGTAATGCGAGGAGCTCTCAGGATTTTAAGTCTGTCGAGATAATAAAATATTTCTTAATCAAAAGAAACTTATAAAAAGACCCTCTTAGATTAAAGAACGGACTTCCGAAATTAAATCTTCCAGTTCAGTATCTAAGTTATCAGCAAGTTTGAACAAGGTTGTTAACGTTGGCTGTTTATGACCATTTTCAAGTCTCGAGATATGAGTTGCATGTGAACCAATTGCATGTGCAAGAGCTTCTTGTGATAGGCCTTTAGACTCCCGGAGTCTCTTAAGAACTTTACCAAATGCGTTTATTAATTGCTCGTCTATCACGACAAGCAAATTCACTTTTTAGAGAAGCTTACACCATAGCCTAAAGGGCAAGATATAATATAGTTTTTATATATTGTTTGCTTTTAAGAGTGCGAATATTTCATGGAACTAAAGGACTATTTAAACGAGCGAACAGACAAAGAGAATAGTAAATACAGAACAGTGAATGTTGATGAAAGGCTTCACTATTTCTTCAAAAAAACCGCCAATAATTACAACATAGCAATGTCTGACTTGATTTATAATGTATTGCATCAATGGAGATCAGAGTTCCAGGAGCAAATCAAAAAGGATGTGATTAAGAATCTGGAAAATTAAGATCAGCTCACCATGTCCGGTAAGAATTCGTTACGGCCAGTTATTGTCAATTTCAAAGGAAAGAAGTTCGAAGGCTATTTTCATAGATTCATTTATTCATATTCAAGCTATCAAAGTGAAACTCAAGCTTTGATAGAATTAAAAGATGGACGATTAAGGTATTTTGATCCTTACTTTGTTCAATTCGCTGATCTAAATGATCCGATTGTCAAACTAGAATCAGGCAATAAAGAATGAATTGAGTACACTCTAGCTTTGACAAAAGCTCTCTCATAAGGATATTTAATCTATTTTACATAGCCTTAAAAACTCAATAATTCTCCATGGAAAAAGTAAAACTATCAATGAGGCATTGTTATGGCATATCAAGCCTTGATCACCAGTTTGACTTTAGCAATAACAATATGCCGGTGGCATTATACGCTCCCAATGGCATGATGAAAACCTCTCTTGCGAAGAGTATTCATGATTTTATAAAAGGTGAGCAACCAAGTGATAAAATTTTTCCAGAGAAATCGAGCTCGTTTTCATTTGTAGATGAAAATGAAACGAGTTTGGCTCCAAGTTCAATTTTTGTCATTGATTCGATTAATGAAAAGTATCAATCGAATAGGATTTCAACTTTACTGGCTAGCGAAGAGCTGAAAAAGCAATACGATGAGATTTACGACGAGATAGGTAAAAAGAAGGAAAACTTTCTTAAAAGTCTAAAGAAAGCATCTGGCATCTCAAGAGATGTAGATATTGTATTTTCCGCTGATTTAGGCTTACCAGATTCTCAATTTATGACTGCATTAGGTAGACTAGAAAGAGAAGTAAAAAATGAAGAAGAATCAATTTACAGCGATGTAAAGTACAAAACTATTTTTAATGAAAAAGTATTGAGATTTATTGAAAACCCTGATTTTGAAACCTTAATTCAGCAATATACTGATGTATATGAAAGAATAATAGATAATTCAAGATACTTCAAGAAAGGGGTTTTTAATCATAGTAATGCTGAAGTAATAGCAAAGAATTTAAAGGCTAATGGCTGGTTCGAGGGAGGACACTCTGTAAGTCTTAATGACTCTTCTGGTCGAACTGAATTAGTAAGTGAATCCGATCTTACTGAAGCAATTCAAAAGGAAAAAGATGCGATCCTAAATGATGACTCTTTGAAGCAAATGTTCGCAAAAGTTGACAAAGCACTGTCTAATGCTGAGTTGAAAACATTGAGGGATTACCTAATTGAAAACCCATTTTTAGTTCCAGACTTAAAAGATGTTTCTTTTCTAAAAAACAAAATATGGGTTGGATATCTAATAAAGTGTAAAGAAGAATATCTGAATCTTCTTTCAAGTTATGATGAAAGTGAAGAAAGTCTCAAAGAAATAATTGCTAAAGCAGAAGCTGAACAGACACGATGGGAATCAGTTATTGATATATTTAATGAGCGTTTTTCAGTTCCATTCACAGTTAAAATAGAAAACAAAGGTGATGCGGTTTTGAACCTAGATTCACCACAAATTGCTTTTTATTTCAATGACGAAGACTACAATCCAACCAAAAAAGTTGACAAAGATACACTGAGCAGAGTGCTAAGCAATGGAGAGAAGAGAGCTCTATATATATTAAATATAATCTTTGAAATTGAGGCTAGAAGGAGAGGTAATGTTGAAACACTTTGTATTATTGATGATATAGCAGATTCTTTTGATTACAAGAATAAGTATGCAATTGTCGAGTACCTATGGGATACCAAGGAGTCATCACTTTTTCATTTAGTAATAATGACTCATAATTTTGATTTCTATAGAACGGTAAAAGGTAGACTGGGTATCTATGGAGATAACAAGCAAATAGCTATTAAAAATGGTAACTCTATTCAAATAGAGAAAGATACTCTTAAAGACAATCCGTTTTTCACATGGAAAAATAAGTTTGATGATATAGAATATGTAATTGCGTCTATTCCTTTTGTTCGCAACATAGCAGAATATGTAGGCGACTCAGATTCTTATCAACTTTTAACAGCCATTCTTCACATTAAGGATTCATCATTATCATTGACAATGGAGGACGTGAAACAGGTTTTTAAAAAAGTGTTAACTAACGAAGATGCTGATAAAGTATCTGGATCAGAAAACTTGGTTATATCATCTATTATCCAGCTTTGTGATACAATTGCTGCTCAGACTGGAGAAGGCATGCAGTTAGAGAAAAAAATTATCCTCTCTATAGGAATAAGGTTAATTGCAGAACAGGTTCTTATAGCCCTTATTGATGATAATGATTTTGTTAAAAGTCTTGGGAAAAACCAAACATCGAAACTCATCAAGAAATATTCAAAAGATGGTAATCCTGATGAAGAAATTCTAAAGTTGATGAATCAGGTGCAACTTATGACCCCTGAAAATATACACTTAAACTCATTCATGTTTGAACCGATTCTTGATATGTCTATTCATCATCTTAAAACACTCTATGCAAAGCTGAAAGAAGAGAAAAGCTCAACTATAAGTGTTTAAATAAACTATGGCGGTTACTACCAAGTTTTTCATGAAGGTCAATATGGCCATCATTTGAATTGAATAGAGCCTTAATCCAAGTTTGCAAAGGCCGTAAGGTTTTAATTATCAAGCTGTTGTACTTTTTACCGATTTTTTGTAGATAGCCAAGAATCAAACATTTATTGTAGCTTGCATATCTGATGACTTTAAGTATCTTTACATTATTGTATGACAGAATTAGAACAAGAAATAAAACATACTGGTGCTACCTTCACACCTGAGAGCTTAGCAACATTTTTGGCTGAAAAAATTGCCAAATATTCCACGCTCGATTCGAATCAAATATCAGTATTAGACCCATCATGCGGAGACGGTGAACTTCTCTTAGCAATGGGAAAATTATTATGTTCACAAAAGAATGAATTTCTACTTCGAGGTTGTGACCTAAATCTCAAGTACTTAGAGGAATCCACCAACAGATTAAATCAGTTTACAAATGTTGATCTTATTGAAGGTGATTTTCTTGAGGCGATTTCTTTAACTGATCAGAATAAACAAATTGATTTATTTACTTCTGATGAAGTAAGCAATACACTAAATAATTCCGCTGACATAATCATTGCAAATCCACCTTATGTACGTACCCAAATTTTAGGGGCTGAAAAAGCCCAACTCTTAGCTAAGAAATTTGGGTTGACAGGTAGAGTTGATCTTTATTATCCATTTCTAATAGCTATGACCGAAAGCTTAGTAGAAAATGGAATTTTAGGAGTAATCACATCCAATAGGTACTTGTCCACTAAAGGAGGTGAAAGTATTAGAAAGTACCTAGTAGATAATTATGAAATATTAGAAGTTATTGATCTCGGAGACACAAAACTCTTTAATGCGGCAGTGCTTCCAGCGATTTTCATTGGTAAAAAGAAATCGAAAATTAAAGGCGGTATTTTAAAAGAAGGTTCTTTCACTAAGGTTTATGAAGAGTTAAATGGTATCTCCCCTACTCATTCGTCTGCAGATATTTATGAATTATTGAACGAAAACGAATCAGGTTGTTATAGTATCTTGGACAAGAAGTTCAATCTAAGCAAAGGTTCATTAAGATATACAACTGGTACCAAGGATCTGTGGCAAATGCTTTCGGATGCTGAGACAGAATGGGTTCACCGATTAGAAGATAATTCCCAAAGCAAAGTAAAAGATCATTTTAAAGTTCGAGTTGGAGTTAAAACTACCGCAGACTCGGTTTTTGTTCGAGATGACTGGAATGAATTAAGCCAAAAACCAGAATCTGAAATTTTATATCCATTAATTACACAGCAAAACATTGGAAAATGGAGTCTAGATGACAAGTTAGCTCTTGAACTTTTATACACCCATTATGATGAAAATGGAAAGAAAAAAGTCATTGATTTAAAGAAATATCCTAATGCAGCCAATTATTTAGAGCAACATAAAAAAGAGCTAAGTGCAAGAACATATGTTATTAAAGCTAAGCGCAATTGGTTCGAAATTTGGGTTCCTCAAAATCCAGCTTTATGGAAATTGCCAAAACTCGTTTTCCCAGATATAAGTGTTGAACCCAGGTTTTATCTTGACAATAGTGGTAGCGTAGTAAATGGAAATTGTTATTGGATTGCTGCAGAGGACAGGAATCAGTTAGATATTCTTTATTTACTTCAAGGGGTAGCCAACTCATCTATTATGATTAAATATCATGATTTAATATTCAATAATAAGTTGTACTCAGGTCGAAGAAGATATTTCAGCCAATATGTCGAGAATTACCCATTGCCGGATGAATGTTCTTCTGAATCAAAAGCAGTCATTAAGTTGATCAAAGAACTAAATGCAAATAAACCAACGCACGACATTAAAACTCAGAGTAAGCTAGATAAGCTGGTGACTAGGGCCTTCGGTCTTGATTAATCGAAAAAGTCTTTCGACAATGGAATTTGTAGTTTCTTATTAAGAACCTTCCCTTGAAATTGCGAGAATCTAGAGAAAAAATCTTCACCTGTAGTCAGGTAAAAATTGGTAAGCATTACCATTCCTTCATTGATTTCAGCGTAGAAAAGAGCATATCTAACATCCTTATGTCTGAGGCCTACTTCTTTAATCAATGGCATATCTAAAGATAGAGTACTATCAGGGCAGACTAACCCAAGATCAATAGTTGGAGAAGTTTGTAGCTTGACTTCTAAAAGTTGATTTCTAACGTCAGGAAATTGTCCATTATCTGCATAACTAGAATATCCCAATTGTTGACAAACCAATTTATGCAATTCAGCACCCCTATTTCTCTCTTGGTCAGCCCCAATATCTTTAAACGAGCTACCTACTAAAGATTTCAATCTTTCATAGAGTTGATTAATCGTGAATAGATCAGAACCGCTAGGGTAATCAGTTGGCTGTATTAATTTGAGATCAACTTCACTATTTTCCGTAATTATAGATGCGAACAAGTCCGTATCAGAGTCTGAAATCAATTCGGTTACATCTTCGCTTCTATCTAACCTGGCTTGATATTTTTGCGTGAGTGTTCCAGTTGTATCAAGTAGTGCCAAATCTTGTCCAGTCACAACCTTCACCTTAGTTATTTCATCAGCATCATTTAGTCGTATTATCAAATACCTTCGAGAAGGATCAAGTTCCTCATTCCATACCTGTAGATTATTTGATTTTTGAACATAGGTATCTAAATTTTGAGCAGGAAATCTAGGCTGAGTTTTTTTGAAACTTGATGGAATTGGATAACCCAAAGCTTCACAAACAAGTTGTTTTGCCACTTTTGACCTAGTTCTTAGAGGAAGACCATGAAACGAGTAGCCAACCATTTTTTCTGAGATAAGGCTCTCAATTTCATCTTTCGTATAGTACGATCCTTCTGGATCATGAATCTCATCAGATTCGGAATAGATTGAATACCTTTTTGATACAATTTGTTCTTTTTTCTCGTTGGTGGGTTTGCTCATTTATATATCGGATTTTTTAAAAAATGAAGCTAAGCTCATTTCAAAGGCACTAATTATTTTAATCATGTTCAAAAGGGAAATATTTCTTTCACCTCTTTCAACTGAACCAACATATGTTCTATCGAGCCCACAATTAAGTGCAAGTTTTTCCTGAGAGATATTGTTTGTTTCTCTTAATTCCTTTAGAGAATCTCCAAATTTTTTGAGGATCTCTTTCTCTGATATAGAATAATCTTGTTTCATAAATCGAGCACTAAAATGATTTTTTGATGTATAAAAGTCTACGGACTATAAGTATCAATACGCACACATTCACCTTTTGCGAACCCTCTAACCCCCTAAAAGCTGAAAGAGTGCTCGTTACTACAATAAAATAAAATGATTGCCTTTGATTGGAGAAATAGGCCAACCCTAAACTATTAATTCCCGCCTCAACCAACCACTGATTTAACATAACGCAGGACCATATATAACATAACTAGTGATTTACGTATGCGAAGCATTTAGTGCGGACAGGCCAGTCATAAAATCTGTTATAGGACGGACTTCCGAACAATAACTGATTTTATGTGGTAGTTGCTTGTTTGATAAACAACAAGAAAGAAGAAATGAACTGAAGAAAAGTGACCATTAGAAATGTCATCATAATTAGAGAATGTTTTGTAAACCCCATAGATTGGTACCATGTATTATGACTGAAGGTATGATGGACTTATATCGCTCATTCAAGTAACCCCAAAGCAACCCTATTGGTAAAATACCAATAGCGCTAATGGTAGCCGCATAGTAATCATCTGTTTGATAGCCAAAATAAGGGATGTGTTGTAGTGCCCAAATTAAGGAGACTGAAAACCACGCGACAGCCTTGCTGTTGATTACTTTTCCGAGTCTTGACTGGAACAAATTCCTGGCGATTTCTTCAGGGATGGCAGCTGTTAGAAACCCCAATACGATGTAGCCTTGAATCCCACTTTCTTGATATGCAGAAGTGAATTGCATCCCTTCCGGGAATGTCAGGTAGGTGATCCCTCCTATCAAAATCATTAGCGGTAGACCAATAAACCAGTACTTAAAGTTCCAGATCCCAATTTCATAGGGTTTATATCTTTTGACTGCCAAAAAGTAGATCAGTAAAAAAATGGGAAAGACGAATAACAGGCGCAGTACCATGGATACGATTCGTGTAGCAGAACTCACTTGTTTCGGATCAACAAGTACAAACCAATAGATCATGAGAGAAGTAGCGATGAGCGTTACAAGGATGACCGTGATAAGTTCATTTTTAGGCTTCTTTATTTTCCATTGCGGAAAAACCGGTTGCCCAGAGAAATAAATAAACTCTGACAATAGAAAACATAATCCCATTACTGTTAAATAGGTAAGTGTATTGTCCAGCTTTTGTTCTAACACGCCTATGGCAATCAAACAGACAGCTAGTATAAGAGAGAGGAAAAAAGCCACTCTATGCCTATTAACCAACTGATATATATGCGATACGTATTTCATTTATTACATCATTGTTTTCACAATAATTCACCGAAATGGTGTAGAAAAAGTTCTAAAAATAAAATCAGAACGAATCTATTCGCCCGTGATGATGCATTTGATGCTTTGTCAAAAATGATTGAAAGTAAACGTTTAGAATTTCTGAATATAAATTCAGAACGTATATTAAGACATGGTTGACTTCTACTGGCTCAAAAGCTTCACGGAAATCATACAGCTTTTTATTTCCGTATTTTTCATTATCTATTTGAAGGTCAAGTTTGGACGACCGACTGTTCAATTGCTATGGCTCACTGTATTTTTCTATATCAAAACAGCTACCGACTTGTATGGTATATTGAATTATACATCGTGGATTTCTGCGATTCTTACTCAGCCGGTGTTGGGTTTCTATCGGACCGCAATGGGCACATTTGAATTAGCCATGCTCACCAGTTTTACCTTATTTGTATTGGCTACTAAAGGGATAAATCCCAATCTAAGGCAGATATTTCCTTATTTCACGGTTGCAGTCTTATTATTTCCAATTAACTGGTTATTACAGTTCTATTTTGATTCTGACTTGCTGGTAGTATTTGAAATTGTTAAAATAATTTGGATTGTCACGATGATCCATTTGACGATTAACGTCATCAATGAAAAACAATTGAGAATATTGGCATATTCCATACTTCTATGGAATCTCATTTGGCTGACAGAAGTGGTATTACACCAACATCTCCACCTCATTTCTGAACCGACATCCTGGGTGATGTTTGTGATTGGTGAACTTGTACTGACCGCTGGATTAGTTTCCTATTTAATTCAAATCATTGCTAATCCCAGATTACTAAGATTTGAGCTACCAGATTATATTTTACCAGAAAGCTTACGGAAGCTAATAAAGAAGAGCCTGGATAGGGTTTTACATGAAAAAAAAGTTTATCGTGATCCTGATTTGACTGTAGGAACACTCGCCAAACAACTAAACGTGCCTACTACTGATCTTACGCTTTACCTAAACAGAATTCTAAAGAAAAATTTCAATCAGTTTATAACTGAATATCGAATTGAAGAAAGTAAACTTTTGCTGGCAGATCCAGCATCCCAAGGTCTCGCTATAGAACAAATCATGTTTTCGGTTGGTTTCAAGTCAAAATCTGTTTTCAATACTGCTTTTAAAAATGAAAGTGGCAAAACTCCATCCGAATTCAGAAAATTAGCATCAAAAACAAGACTTTGATCCTATTCCCCAAACATTTACCATTCTTTCACTCCTGTACAAACCAGACTAGCATCCATTGCTTATTTATTCAACCATTGTAACTGAATCCAGTACAAAATCCCCATTATTGATGGCTATCAACTCGTTAAAATCGAGCTTACTGTATTCTTTTATCAGTTGATTATCTATGAACACCAAATTATACGGAATACGCCTAATTTTATAGTTAGAAAGTAAATAGTTATTGGCTTCTTTACCTATTACAATCGGACTAACTTGAGCGAGTTGGTAGGTTTCTACAAATTTTCTAATCGAGTCTAGTGGTGCCCAATTACCTGATATCCAAATAGTTCTAATATTCATCAAACTATCCTTCTTAGAAACATATATCTCGGCTTCATCCTGACAGTGATTGCAATCGGGGCTAAAATATTTAAGCAAAATAATGCCCTCTTTTGATATACTTGAACTACTGAAGATCGTACTATCTTCGACGGTCGAAATGGTGAAATCAGGCAACATCAATGTCGAATCAAGTTCAATTGGTTCTTCTGTTTTTTCGGCAGTCGTCGTTCGATTATTACACCCAGAAAAAATCGTTACGGTTAACAGATATATAATCATGCGAACCTTATACTTATTCTTAAATTCTTCTATTAAAACTGATATTTCCATATTCATTCCAGCTAATCCTATTTTATACAGTACTATACCTAAGTCTCCTCAAAAATACACCACTACCACCCATAATATCCTTTAGGTATCACTCCACTTAATCGAAGGTATACCACACATTGTCCTCTATGATGAATAATGTGGTTCTCTAATGCGTAAAACAACCGCCAAACCGGAATATCATCACCACCAAAATCAGTCATAGAAAGAAGTTCCTCACCTGAGAGTTTTTCAACGGACGCTCTCATATAAGCATACATCTTTTTTATCTCCCCTATGACCTCTTCTTTGGGCATTTGTACGGGTAGCTTGATGTCTTTATAAGGGTTTTCTAAACTTGTTCTGCTCGCCAACTGCCCACAAGTGTAAACGACACAATGTCTCCATTGCTCAGAAAAAGTCATGGCTTCTTCTGCATACTTAAATGTATAAGACTCAGGAGGCATCTGCTCCATACTGATTAAGGTTATTTTTTCGGACCTTCGCCAAGCAGCAATCAGCTCCTCCTTCAGTTTATCTACATCTTGAGATTCTGTTGAGTTACAAGCATTTAATCCTACTATCGGAATTAATCCAAACCCACTTGCACTTATTCTTTTAATAAACTTTGAACGCTTCATAGGTATTTATTTTACGATATGCCTCCATTCCATTGATGATAAAGAGCTGAGATTATTCATATACTAAAATTGATATTTGATGTGATAGTCCTGAAACGTAGCTTCACGATATTCTTGCGAGATAAAGGGAGGAATTCGTAGAGTCATCGAATTGGTTTGCAAAGGACCGAAATCCAAAAAGAAAAGCTTATTCTCTATAAGAAAATCATCTCCATTATTAATGAAGACATTTTCCACTGAAAACTTCAATGCCAGTATTGTGTTGCTTCCATATACCTTAGATGATCTATAATTTAACTTTAGCTCTTCTTCCCCTACAACTATCTTGAAGAAGGTGTCAAAGTAATTTTCAATTTCTTCGATATCATCATTGGTAATCTTCGATGCATCAAAGTTTAGACCACCCAACGAGTTTTGAAAATCATCTATAAAGACCCTGCATTCGATATTCATCCTTTTCTTTTCAGCATCGTATTCAATCAATGAGGTTGTCATTTTTATCGGATGATTGAAGCCCGAGGAGGCTAGAAGTATGAATACCAACGAGCTTATGGTAGATAATCTATATTTCATTGATCTAATTGACAATAAGTCTATGTTGATATGGTACCAATACAAAGCTGATCCCTTATGCAATACTATTGCATTTTAAAATTTGTTGCAACCATATAATGTTGAGCGCTGTGTAGCCCGGTTGCTTCAGCAAGTTTCTGAAAGCCACCTTGATGTAATTTTTAAGCATACAAGTTGTTATTTATCTGTTAGTACTTAAGCCTGAGAATTATTCCTTTAGTTGATTATTTTCATTCAAGATCAAACAAACCCGATTTGACTAGCTCTCGGGAAATGACATTTAGTTGGTTCCTTTCACGGTCAACATTTGCGGTACCGAAATAGGCAATAACCAAGTCTTTGGAAGGAGATACATAAAGCCCCTGACCTCCATGAGCTCCTTTGTAAAAGTCTCCGTCTTCGAACACGGCACTCCATTGATAGCTGCTATGTATTTCTTCTGCTAGATGTCGTGACATGGTTTTGAGATTCGGGTTTACATCTCGAATTTTTGATAAGTGAGCATCGGAAATTATTGAAGCATTCTTTCTTCCACTAGGTGTGAATGCATAACCAAACTTGGCCAGGTCTCGCAGCGTGGTAGACATGCCATCAGCATATGAAATGATGGTTCCGTTCACATTGCTACCAATAAGGGCACTATACTCCGCTCCTATCTTATCCCATATTTCTCGCTCCACAAAAACGTTGAAAGTGAGACCGCTAATTTTCTCCACCAACAAGGTCAATAACATGGCATCGGCATTTGACCATTGATGTTCTGTCCCTGATGGCTTAGCTGATTTTGCCGTTGCCAAGTCTTCAATTGGATCAAAACTCACTTCGTAATTCTCTAGAAGGACGCGTTCAATGCCCGAACTCATGTCCAGAATGTCCCGAATCGGAACTCCCTCCCAACCTGAACTTTTAAGGTCTTCAAAGTAGTAATCAATCGGCTTGCTCGTATCGATTAAACCTCTATCCTCCAAAATGGCAACTGAAGTGCTCACGAAGACTTGGGTCATAACCATGTTAACATGCAAGTCAGTTGGGAACATTCTAGGATAGCCTTCAAATACTATTTTACCTTTATGAATGATGATCAACCCATTTACTTCTACTTGCTGCACATAATCATTCAATGATAGCCCACCGCCTTTCTTCAATGTTGTGGATGTAACGAAATGTTTCACATCATCTCGTGGCATTTCTTCAAGAATCAATGGGGTCTCTGACCTGCGTATGCGCGCGTGTTCATTTATTCTAGAGAAGTTGAGATAAAAATACCTTTCCAAATCGCCATATTCTGTCCAGTTCCCACCTTCATAAATACGTTTATGAAATGAATAGATCTCATCTTTGGTGAATCCTGTGTAATTATAGGTTTCATATTTAGGACCTGCAGCAGCAATGGTTTCATCGCCTTTATTGGGTTCCGATTTACATGCCAGCATAAGAGGTATTAAAAGCAGAAGTGCTATGTTATTTCTCATAAGTTGATATTGATAGATAGTCTTCTCCAAGAAAGCCGTACCTCAACGCACAGCTTTTCCTGGTGCCATTCTGAATTGATTAATTGTTCTGGTTCTCGAGTCTTTGGAGTAGCCTTTTGGCAACGGCATAATCTGGATCAATCGCTAATGCTTTTTCAAATAGGGATTTCGCTCCTTCCTTGTCACCTTGATCTCTTCGCACAACACCCATTCCGAGATACGACTCTTTGCCTTCAGGATATACCTCCAGAGAATATTCAAAGATTTCTTCCGCCACAGCTGTGTGCTTAGCAATTATCATGTCTACGCCAAGGTTGAATATCATCGAGATGGGTGGCTGAATTTCATACCCGTATCGTTTTGATAGTGTATCAAAATGTCGCACCACTTTATCCAATGAATCCAGATTTTCAATGGGGTTAAAATCAGGATATGTTTCGAGAAGAAACAGGGTATTGTCCTGAGCAGGTACGTGCACCTGGTTCACCAGTTCATCCACCTTATAGCTAAAATTCGCTGGTTTGTTGTCTGCTATTACCTGAGAGAATTCAACAACATTGTCAGTTAATCCCTCATCATCACTGTAGACGATGTGAAGCGACCTGTTCTCCTCAAGTGTTTGAATAGGACCTGATTTGATTTTCTCATGAAGCACATCGGGTATGATCATGATGGAAGGACTGCTTGCGAAATAGCTATTAAAAAGCATTGGCTTATTGAGTAAGGTATAAACCGCAAAAAATCCACTATTGGAAGCGCCATAAAACATTCTGAATGGAGCTGTGCGGTATGTATTATCCACATGCGGTATCAACTCTGTCTCTATGAATTCAATGTAATTATCTGGGACAGTTGTGTCTTTTTCTTCTCCTGCTGGCAACAAGATCCGATTGCCTTGAGGCAAATCAATTCCAATAAGTATGGTTTCAGGAATCTGTCCTTCACCCATGTAGTCCAGTGTTGAAGCCAACATGGCGAACCGAGCACGGAAATGTGAACCTAACTGATATATCACAGGATAGGTCTTCTTAGAACTATCGTAATTGGCAGGTAAATGAATAGTAAGTGGAATGGTTTGATTGAGCACTTTGGATTCAATAGCAGCGATGTCACCATATGTGACTGCTGCTTTTTGTTGCGCGAAGCCAGGTATCAACATGATCACGTTTGCAACCATGACCATTATGGCGATCTTCACTCCTTTGTAATCCTTTTTCCATTCTTGTGTTCGCTTAGTTAGAAGATTATGCATAGTGTATGAGTTTTTGGAGGTTGTACTAGAAACATCTAAGCCATGTTGTGTATTTCTCCATATAACTTACCAACTGCTCTATGCATGAATGAACTGCTCTAAAAAGGCATGAAATAACCCCAGTAGTAATTTTGAGGTATACTATTCACTAAGTTGCTGTTACAATCCGGAGCAATAAATGGAACCTTGAATCGCATGTATTCAAATCATTTAGTAAGCTTACGTTCGAACCGAATGAAAATACATTGAGACTACTCCTGTTCTTTATACTGATCCTACTGCAAGTGAAAGTACTTGCTCAAGATCCTGTATTCAAGGTTCATGAAACACTATATAAAATCGGGGACCATCCCTCCTGGTCAACTGTGCAATTGGATGATTCGGACTGGACTACTCAGTACCCGATCATGGAAAATGACGAAATTCTATGGTATCGCTACGACATTGAAATTCTAAGCTCACCGGATACTTTACGGCTATACGGCATTCAATTGGAAGCTTATGGTGAATACGAATTGTTTTGGGATGACGAACTGATAGGAATCAATGGAAATCCTGGCCAAGAGTCCACGCTGCCGCCAGAAGGAGAACTCTGGGCTACCTACAGTATTCCTAACCATCTTACAGATACTGGCAATCATGTATTGGCCATAAGGGCGAGCCTGATGCACTTCCCGGATCATACCCGAATATTTGAGCTAGAGATAGCTTATTACGATGACCTGTTAACAGAAGGTCTGATTGAGAATGCCTACATGCACATGTTTGCTGGCGCATTTTTAATCGTATCTCTCTATTTTCTTTTCTTATTCCTCAGTAACAAAAAAGCCTATTCCACACTGGTATTTAGCATTTGTTGCCTGTTTATATTCGGATTGGTGCTAACGGTATTCAGCAGAGAGTATTTGACGATGCACTACAGCTTACACGTCATAAGGCTTCAGGTAATCAGCACATTATTGTTAGGAATTTCATTTTTGATTCCATTCTATTTTTCGATGCAGTTTCCGTTTCCAGGTCAAAAATGGTCACTCATTGCGTACGGAGGAATCCTATTTGCAATGCTATTCATACAGCCACATGCATTTGGCTTAAAGTCCGTAACGGCAGTATCGGGCATGTGGACTTTCTCCTTTGGAATCGTCGTTTATGGTGCCTACAAAAAGGTAAAGGGAGCACGCTTGGTTATAGTTACTTTACTATTATCGATGGCCATTTTTATAGGCATTGGGTTTGTTGTTAGTCTCTATGCCGGCTTGGGACTGATCCTTTTAGGTATGTTGTATCTGTTATCTATCAGAATCAGAGATCAGCAGTTGGCGTATGAAGAATCGCTGGTTCAGTCTACGCGATTGCAACTGGAACTGCTGAAAAAGAACATTCAGCCTCATTTTTTATTGAATACTTTGACTTCATTGATAGACTGGGTGGAAGAAGCTCCTAAAAAGGGCGTATTGTTCATTGAGGCATTAGCCAAGGAGTTTCAACTTTTCAATGAGGTAGAAGATAAAATGCTCATTTCTATTGATCAGGAAATCGAACTTTGCCGCACACATCTCGAAATCATGACCTACAGAAAGGAAATTAACTATTCATGGGAGGATGAAGGAATAGACAGTGAACAGACCATCCCTCCAGCAGTAATCCACACATTATTGGAAAATGGAATCACGCACAGCTTGCCTCTTGCTGAAAATAGCATCAAGTTTAAGCTTAATTACGAAGCTAACGGCGATTTTCAGTGCTATACTTTTTTGACTTTTGCAACGACTGCCAAGCAAACTTCAGAGTTAAATGATGGCACCGGGTCAAAGTACATAAAAGCCAGACTTACAGAAAGTTATGGCAATCATTGGGAGTTCACTTCTGAGCCTGTCGAGCACGGTTGGAAGAATACAATAAAAATACATTCCAAGGAAAAATGAAGGTCTTAGTTATCGAGGATGAATCAAGAATCGCCAAACGAGTAGAACGAATAACTCGCGACATTCTGGGCGGCAAGTTGCATTCGCTAGCTGTGATCAACACCCTTCAGGAAGGATTATCCTTCATTGAAAACAACACTTTAGATCTTGTTCTTCTCGATCTGAATCTTAATGGAGAAGACGGATTCGATCTCCTGGCGCGTACGGTTTCAGGAGCATTTCATACGATCGTCGTTTCTGCCAATACCGATCAGGCGCTTAGGGCGTTCGAGTATGGCGTTTTAGATTTTGTACCTAAGCCCTTCAACAAGGAACGCCTGGAGCAAGCGTTTAATCGGGTGATTTCAAATGATATTGAGCAGCTACACGCTGTGAAGTATTTGTCTGTGAAGAAAAGGCATACGATACAGCTTGTGCCAATTGAAGATGTGATATATGCCAAAGGTGCAGGTGCCTATTCAGAGCTCTTCCTTAAAGATGGCAGCAAAGAGCTACATGACAAGTCGCTTGAAAAGCTGGAACAGCTCCTAGCCCCCCACTTTGTGCGGATTCATAAGTCTTACTTGCTGAAGATGACTGAGGTAAAGGAAGTGAAGGTGTCCTCGGGAAGTAAATACCTGGCTATGCTTAAAAGCGGAGAATCGATCCCTATTGGACGAACCAAATACAAAGAAATAAAAGCTAAGTGGGTTTAGCGGAACGGTTGATTGAGTGAATTTGAACTACCCAGGTTTGAACTTGATCCACATATCGGGTAGATTAGAACAAGGATGACAGTACAGGATTTACTAAAAGCAAAGAAAAGCAACTGCTTCTAGATAGGAAACCTAACGTTCACCATTTAATATCAACCACAACATTATTAATTATAACCTACCTACCGCAGGTAGGTGCAGGACATTATACAACATCACTAGTGATTTACTGGTTGTGAGCTTATTCGAACAATTAACAGCTAGTACAATTCCTTATAAGAACTCTTTTGGTAAATAGCTTATCAAACATCTTGTTAACAACAAAACTACAATTAGGAAACAACTATCATATAATCTCGTTATAATGGATTATGCTTAGAAACTTTTTCCTAATCACCTTTAGAAACATCTTGAAAAACAAGGGTTCTTCCTATTTGAATATCTCTTGTCTTACAATGAGTATGGGCATTTGTTTGTTCATTTTTCACTTCATTTATTATGAAACTACCTATGACTCCCTGCCGGAAGAAGCGAATGTTTATAGGGTTGAAACTAGCAGCAGTGGCAATAATGATATTCAAAACCAGAGTGCGCTCACATTATTAAATGCTGCTCCGTTTTTAAAAAATCACTTCAATTCTATCGTCGATTATACAAGGCTTGTTTCATTCTCCGAAGAAGGAACAGGGTTGTTCAGGAATATTCTCAATGATAGTACTGAAACACGCATTTATATGCGTAAAGTATTTTATGCTGAACCATCCATCTTCAAAGTCTTTCAATTACCAATAATTAATGGAAACAAGGAAACGTGTTTGATAGAGTCAAATTCCATTATTATTTCAGCTGAGATGGCCCAAAAGTGGTTTAAAAAAGAGTTTTCATCTGGTATTTCTATTTTAGGTAAAAAGCTTAAATCTCCTGGTATAGGCGATGTAGTTGAGGAATATGTGGTGACCGGTATTTTTAAGAATAGGCCGGAAAACACTCATTTAAAGTTTGATGCACTTGTGTCAAAGTCGATGAGTCACCAAAGAACTCATGAAATACAAAATACCCATTCCTATATAACCACTAATGTTTCTATCCCACAACTCAATACCGGTGTTCCATATGTAGAAAATGGAAACTCCACTTTTTTAACCATAAGACCAATAAATGAAATTCATTTGTCATCAAATGTTTCAGGAAACCCAGAGCCATCAGTTAGTAAGCGCTTGATATTTTTTCTTATAATCATAGGCTCAATACTTCTCATACTAGCATCCACCAATCATATAAACAACACCATTTTTAATTCTATAGATAGAGCCAAAGAAATTGGAGTTAGAAAGCTGCTTGGTATAAAACCAAAGCAACTATTTGTGTCCTTCATTGGTGAAGCTTTTTTGATAAACCTAATTTCCATTCTGTTAGCTATTATTCTTTTTATTGTTGGCGCTCAAATCATCCATATACAGACAGATATTGGGTATCCTCCCTTAGAGGCTGGTAATCCAAACCTGTATTTACTCTCTCTTCTAATTCTCTTGGTAGTAAGTACACTACTATCAGGATTATACCCAGCATTTTACCTCACATCTTTAAGTCCGATATCCTCATTAAAGAATAAATATGAATTGATGGGTTCAAAGCAATTCAGTTCTGCTGGTCGAATCATACGTCTTTTGTTGATATTTCAATTGGGTGTTTCTATCTGCTTCCTCTCGGGTGTATATATCGTCTATTTACAAATGACTCATCTAAAACAAAAGGGTAGCTCTCCTATGCAGCTTTCTATTACAGGTATTTTTCCTGGCACATCTGGAGCAGGAGAAAAATTTTCAGAAGAAGCATTTTATGAATTAAATGAATATCAAAAGACAGAAGCACTAGAGTCTTATACGATTTCTAACCTATATAAAGGTGAAGTAAAAACGAAACAATGGATAGAATTGGACTCAACTAAAAATGTCGTCAAGCTAAGTGTAGTTGATCATGGATATATAAGTCGATCAGGGCTAACCTTTCTTTCAGGGAGAAACTTCTACGACACATTTGGTAAAGATGCCGATAACGCTATAATCTCATATTCTGCCATGATGAAAGCTGGATACAGCTCACCTGACAGTATTTTGAACCAAATACTCGTTTCAAAAGGAAGTAGATGGAAGGTCATTGGCGTTGTTAAAGACAATAATCAAGAATCAGAAATATTTGTAACTGGATTTCGATATCGAACATATGTTGATGTTGTCCTAAACTATCCTGGGGGTAAAGGCGAAACACTAGATCAATTTCTTGACAAGAATCAATACTATTTATCACTGGGACTTCCTTTTTTCTCTTTGTTTAAACGTAACTACCAAAATCAAGACAAAAACGAAAAGAATGTGATGAACATGTTCTTATTTTTTTCCATTATGACATTGATCATCGCAAACATGGGAATGTTTGGACTTTCCTCTTTTGTGGTCCAGAAAAGGCAAAAGGAAATTGGAATCAGAAAGGTACTCGGAGCAGAATCTATACACATCCTTATCCTGCTCATTACTGATTTCTTAAAGCTTGTCTCTATCGCCTCAGTTATCGCAATTCCATTTGTCCTGGTTAGTTCGAGAAAGTGGTTAGAAGATTACGTTTATCGAATTGCAATAGAGCCTTCGATGATTATGCTACCCCTACTTGTCGTGTTAGTGATCGCATTGGCTGTAGTAGGAGAAAAATGCTTCAAACTAGCTATAAGTAGCCCCATAGAATCGCTAAAAGGCTAGATGAAAATACCTGATACATACATTGTCATTAATCAAAACTACAATTAGGAAATAACCGCATTTATTTTTATCATTGCAAAACTACAATTAGGAAACAACTATGGGTAAATACCAATTAGGTGAATTTGAGGAAATCGTTTTATTGACAGTTGGTGTCCTTCACGGTGATGCCTACGGGGTCTCTATCAAGTTTTCGATGGAAGAGCGATTGAAACGATCTGTCAGCGTGGGCGCACTGCAATCAGCGCTTAAAAGACTGGAGCAAAAAGGGTATGTGACTTCACGTGCAGGAGAAGTTACCAATGATCGAGGTGGAAGGCCCAAACGTTACTTTGAATTGACCACAGAAGGAAAAAGAGCCATTGAATATGCCCGAGAAATTAGGAATCAGCTTTACAATGAAATTCCAAAAATGGTCATGGACATTAACATCAAAAAATCGTGAATATTTCTGATCCACCGAAAAATCTCCTTCGTCTATTCCGATGGTTCTGCCATCCAGACCTTAGACCATTTGTTGAAGGAGACCTCATTGAAATTTTTCAGCACCATGTCAAGACCAAAGGGAAAAGAAAAGCAAACTGGCTGTTCGCTAAAGAAGTTGGCAAACTGGTCCGACCATCTCTCATTAAAAACTTAGAAGGATTCAAAAGATTAAACAATTACGGCATGTTCAAAAACTATTTAAAAACTTCAATTAGAAGCCTGAAAAACAACCTACTGTTTTCAACCATCAATGTCTTTGGATTGGGGATCAGCATGTCGGTAGGCATCTTAATGATCTTACTACTTACGGAACTCAATTCCTTTGATCAGTTTCATGAAAAAAAAGAATCCCTCTATCGAATTACCTCCTCGAGTAAGATCCATGAAATGGAATTAGCTCTTTCTACTGCTTCTCATTTTATAGGAGAGCAACTAGCCAATCAGGTTACTGGTGTTGATGAAGTGCTTATCATGCGTCCCGGAATATCGACCAATCTGGAGTTGAGAGGTGGACCTATCAGCCTAACAGGCTACTATGCTACCCAAAATTTTTTCGATGTATTCTCCTTCCAACTACTTGAAGGCAATCCCAATACCGCTCTGGTCGAACCCAATAGTATCGTTCTAACTCAAACGTTGGCTAATAAGATTTTTCCTAATGTCAATCCCATCGGT
Source organism: Ekhidna sp. (assembly GCF_963691765.1). GTDB lineage: Bacteria > Bacteroidota > Bacteroidia > Cytophagales > Cyclobacteriaceae > Ekhidna. Next base: position 4,024,036 of record NZ_OY829375.1, on the reverse strand, counting down.
AAAGCATTGGTGTTGGAGAGCGATGGAGGTTGGCAGCAACGCACCATTCAGGGTAAGGTTACCGGAGTTGTTGAAGATCCTCCAACAAATTCTCACCTTCAATTTGAGTCACTGGTTTCATTATCAACCTATGACCAACCAGCTGAAGGCAATGGATGGAATCCAAGTTTCAGGACTAATCAAAAGGCATTCCAACAAAGCTTTGTATACGTAGTATTGAATGAAGATACTCAACCAGTCGCTATTGAAGAGGCTATGGCCGATATCATGGCTGACTATAATCAAAAGGAAGAAAATCCAATCATTCATGGCATTCAGCCACTGGATGAATTCGTGACTAGCGATAAATACATAAACCGGTCTGGGGCTTCTTTTTCTAAAAAAAGAATCTCAATCATGTTGGGACTTACGGCAATCGTCCTTCTCTCGGCTTGTTTCAATTACACAAATCTTTCGTTAGCCCGTGCGCTGAGAAGAGCAAAAGAAGTGGGCGTTAGAAAAGTAAATGGAGCATCACGCCTGCATTTGCTTTTACAATTCATGATTGAAGCCACACTCCTATCACTAATTTCTTTTACTGTAGGAGTTGGACTATTCTTTGTCATCCGTCCTGGCTTTTTAGCCTTGCCTAACCCTGCTGCGAATGGATTCAGCATGTTTGAGCTAGATATAGCGCCGATTCACTTGCTGTACTTTTTATTCTTTGCGATCATGATAGGAATATTAGCCGGAATCCTTCCAGCCATCTTCTTATCTAAACTGAAAGCAGGAACAGTATTTAACGATGCAAGTAAAATCAAGTTGTTTTCTGGGTTAAGCCTCAGACGCATACTTATTGTTTTCCAATTCGCTTTGTCTATTGGATTGATCATGTGCGCTTTCCTCATCAACAAGCAATATCAGTTTGCACTAAACTATGATCCAGGTTATGAGACTGAAAACATCTTCAACATCAGTATTCATGGAGATTACATCGATTTATTGGAAACGGAGTACAAAAAACTTCCGGCTGTAGTAGCTACTGCCAAAGCATCCACTGTGCTGGGATATGGAAGTGGCGAAATGGGGATGGCACATTCTGAAGATAAGAGTCACACCGGAATGGCGCTCATAAACGCCATTGACGAAAACTACCTGACCATGCATGGATTTGAGTTAATCGCTGGCAACTATTTCGAACAGCCATTGAGTGAGGGTCAAGAACCTGATCAAGTTATCCTTAACAAATCCTTTCTTTCATTGCTGCAAATGGGTTCGCCCCAAGAAGCTATCGGAAAACATATTTTCTTTAGAAATGCGAGATTTAGAGTAATCGGTGTAGTAGAAGATTTCATTACTTATTCATTGAATTTGAGCTTCTCGAACGCCTTTGGTTTTGTCCAACACGCCACTGAAGGAATCTATGAAGCTCGAAACCTAGGTGTCGAGATACATACGGATGATCTTCTTACTACTATAGGAGATTTAGAAGGCATTTACCGAAAGCTAGATCCACTTCACCCATTTGATGGCAGTTTTCATACGGATGCCATTGCTAAATCATATGAATCCGAAAAAACAACCTTCACCATCATTTCATTTCTGGCCTTTCTGGCAATTTCCATCTCCACGCTGGGACTTTTAGGAATGGCGGTTTTTACTACAGAAACAAGAATGAAGGAAATCAGTATTCGAAAGGTGTTAGGAGCAGGAATAGCAAATTTGACAATGCTGCTATCCCGAAGCTTCATCATCATGATTGGAATAGCCGCTATTCTATCCATCCCATCAACCAAATACATTGTTGATGAAATAATACTCAACGAGTTTCTATACCGGGCAAATTTTAATATCGCTGATCTGCTCTCAGGACTCTTTGTTGTGTTTCTATTTAGCCTACTCATTATTGGTTGGCAAATAAGGCAAGCCGCTATACAAAATCCATCTGATCTCCTGAGAGATGAATAAGTCTAACACTAAAGCAATCTTTTTTTATCTACTAACAGTGACAAGCATTGGAAGTACCGCTCAATCTCATAAAAACATTATTGGTGCATGGAGACAAGTGGAGGTAATCACCTATGAAGAGAAAGAAAGTGATTTACCAATTAAGGCAAATGGCTATTTAAGATATGAGTTCAAGAATCAAAAGAAACTTAAAATCTCTACTCATCACACACAAAATGCTTCTAATAGCCCCACCATCGGTTACAAGATTGAAAAAGACGTTTTAATCTACGGTTTTGAAAGAAGGTTTCTCATTGTGGAGGTCAATAAGCAAAAACTTGTGCTGGTAGATCTGGAAGGTGGGCTAAAACCAAATTCCACAAAACACATTTTCATACGAGAACAACTATACCTGGATAATCTTCCTACGAATCCTGAAGATCGAATTCAATTTGGAAACGAAACCAGTTATCTCATCTCTGAAAAACTTACTCCCTCTTTTGAAACAGTAAATCCCGACTTTCACCAGTTTGTTAGCATGCGTATGAATACCTCCTATGAGGAAGGTGAAAACTATACGCACGCAGCTCTTGCTATTCATCCCAATGGGGATATTGGAAAGATTCAGATCTTGCATCATGTAAATAAAGAGACGGATCAAAAATTTCTTGCCGCTATCAAAAAGTCAAGAGGATTGTGGACCCTGCCAAAGCTTAATGGCAAAGAGGTACCGATCACCATATTTGTTGAAGATCGCGATATTGGAAAACAAAAAATTACTAGTGAATATTCCTTTTCGATCACTCCCATCTCTTTTGAAAAATACACGGATGATTATCTGAAATCTTTCAATGCGTTTTCAAAATCCTATTTAAGAGGTAACATTGAATTGGCTATGACTCATTTGAATAAATGTGAAAAAATACTTCCAAATGAACCCAATGTTCAGTACGCCAAATATCTATGCTACACCAGACTAGGTAACAAGGCAGAAGTCGAGCAAGCTCGCATGAAAGTAAATGAATCAAAATTAAGCTATCTACTCACTGACACTAAATAAAAATCAACCTCCAAAAATCTATTTGAAATTTTTCAACTGGTTCTGACGCAGAGACCTATGACCTTTTGTGGAAGAAGATTTTATTTGAGCTAGCTTTTCAAAAGGTATCTAGGTAAACATACCAAATATTCATTTGAACTTGACTCACATATCAGGTAGATTAGAACAAGGATGACAATACAGGATTTACTAAAAGAAAAGAAAGCGACGCCTGAAGAAGGCCTGGAAGTATTTGATCAACTCCCGCCAGTAACTTTAGATTTCATGCTGGGCCAATGGAAAGGTTATGAATTGAATACTGGTCATCCCATGGAGGGACTGCTGGATGCGTCAGGTTGGTATGGTAAACTGTTCGTGAACACAGAACAGGTTCACCCACTTTTGATGTACTCATTAAATAAGAAACGCGTTTTTCCTATTAACCCCAGCTACATCCCTTTGGGCATTCCTTTGCCAAAAAGTAAGATAGCCAAGGTTATCATAGCCCTTTTCAAACCCATTCTAAAAACGAAAAAAGCCAAAGCACGAATGCGTATGATCAAATATCGTGGCAAGGTAACTGGCACGATGGCATATGATTCGAAGGGAATATTCGATCACTTCGCGAAGATTGATGAAAACAGTATGCTGGGTGTGATGGACTTGAAAGGCGCTAGTCAGCCCTATTTCTTTGTGTTGACGCGCGATACTCAACCAAAGCTTGAGATATAGCTTCCAAAAGCCTCATCCATCTTACCAATATGGCCCAAATATTTAGCCTAATAGCCGGATTTCCTGGGGAAAATCCTACTCCGACCTCAAGCTCTTTGCAGGACTCATTCTGGCTGCACGTATGGACTGATAGCTTACCGTACATAAAGTGATAGTCAAGGCACTGATCGCTGCTACCACGAAAAACCAACCATTCATGTCTATGCGGTATTCATAGCTTTCCAGCCATCTGGATAGCCCATAATACGCGATTGGCGAGGCGATTACACAGGAAACCAAAACCAACAATACAAACTCAGTAGTAAGCATGTGCCAAAGGTTTAAAATCGTGGCGCCCAGCACTTTACGAATGCCTATCTCTTTCGTTCGTTGTTCTGCTACAAATGAAGCCAATCCGAATAAACCAAGACAGCTGATGAATATGGCCAATACAGAGAAAGTCCCTGCTAACTTGGCTACCCGTTCTTCTGCTGCAAACTTCTTTGCATGCGCTATATCCACAAAGAAGGGATTAAAAGGAACTTTGGGTGCTATTTTTCCTACCACTGTTTCAACTTGTTCCAGTGACTTACGAATGCTTTGATTAGGATTCAGTTTCATGGTGATATAGTTCGTATTGTTATCATAGTCCATGATGTAGATAGTGGGCGTCACAGCTTTAAATGGTGATTCCATTAACATGTTTCTCACCACTCCGATAATTTCATGATCACCTCTGCCCCACTTCATCGTCTGACCTACAGGATCTTCAATTCCCATGTATTCAACGGCCGCTTCATTCAGGATATAGGCAGTCGAATCTGTTGAAAATTCTCTCGAAAAGTTCCGACCTTCCAACATCTCCCATCCAACTGTATTTCCGTAATCATGTGTGATGAAAACGAGGGAAAAATTAGTACGGAAGTTTGGATCTTTTTCTTTCCAGCTAAAGCCACCGGCAGTATTTTGTACTTCAGTCATTGAACTCGAAGACTCTGTCATGTCTACTATAGCACCACTACTTAAGAGTTCATTTCTTAGCACATTATACTTTCCTTCAAAATCTGAAGTACTCAATTCCATCGAAATCATTCCGCTTTTATCATAACCCAGCGGGCGGTCTTTCGAATATTGAATTTGTTTGAGTACAACGATGGTACCTATTATTAACAGCACAGAAACAGAGAACTGAAAGATCACCAGCATTCGTCTAAATACAACTGCAGCTATTCCTGCCTTAAATGTTCCTTTCAGTGCTTTTATTGGCTTGAGAGATGAAAGATACAATGCCGGATAGCTACCCGCTAAGAATCCAGTAAGTAGAATTACACCTATTGAAACGAGCCAAAAATCAAGTTCAACCAGTGGCAGCTCGATCGGATAATCCACGATGTTGTTAACATAAGGCATGACGGCACCTACCATTGCAATAGCTAAAATGAATGCAAGGAGTACCACTACGAAAGATTCACACAAAAACTGTTGCACCAGCTGTCCTTTCAGGGTGCCTATTGCCTTTCGTATACCTACCTCCTTAGCTCGCTTTTCAGAACGAGCAGTGCTTAAATTCATGAAATTGACGCATGCTAGAATCAGCACAAACGCTCCAATGATGCCGAACAACCAAACGTATTGAATAAGTCCTCCTACTTGAATGCCATTTTCCCAGTTTGAACGCAAATACCAATCAGACATGGGATGGAGTAATATTTCTGGCTTGAAGGTCTTTTCATAGTCATTCAGGTGATCATATTTTACATTTTTGATTTTTTCACTGACAATCGTCATGTCGGCTAAATCTTCCACCTGCACATATAAGAGGTAGGAATTTTCATCCCATGCTTGTCGTTCCTTTGCGCTTCTAACCCATTCATATGATGATACATACAATTCCCAAGGAGCAATAAACTGAATGTCTCCAAAAGTGGAATTTGCAGGTATCTCTGAAAAGACACCACTCACCTTCACACTTAGTTCATTGTCTACTTCTATAAGTTGCCCCATCGGATCGGAATCACCAAACAGTGCCTTAGCTGTAGATTCTGATAACAAAATGGAATGTGGATCTTCCAAGCCATCACGAGAGCCTTTGATCATCTCTAATGAAAGAAAATGAGGAGCCTGAACATCCATGAAGTTTCCTTTTTGCAATATTCTTGTCTTCCCACGAGATAGAATGTGGTCGTAGGTCCAGTCTGACATTACCACATACTTGAAATCACTATCATATTTGGTAGCTAACTCCTCACCAAGCGGAAACGGAATAGACACTTGAGTTCTAGTATCCCCATTGTAGGTCTTATGCTGCAAAACCTGGGCGATTTGTGTATAATTTTCAATGGATTTATTGTAGGATAATTCCGCTTTTATCCACAGTCCGATAAACATTGTGATCGCCATACCTACTGTCAACCCACTTATGTTAATCACTGAATACCCCTTGTTTCTCAGGAGGTTACGATATCCTAGTTTAAAGTAGCTCTTGAACATGTCTATTTGATTTGAGTTTTGATCTGTATTTAGTCTAGAGTTGTACATGCGCATGAATAGAATAACATTCAACACATATTTTAAATCGGCTTTGAACTTTCCTTTGTCGAGCCATCGATCGTAGAGCTCCATAAGGTCGCCACGAATTTCATTGGAGTATTCCTCCTTGCAGTACCAGTTGAGCAGACGATTGATCCACCTAGGTGGCTGCTTTCTCTTGTTTACTTCTCCCATACCAGCTTAGGGATGTCCGTCCATAATTGATTTCGGAGTTCGCGTGCTTCGGTTACCATCTGCTTACCTGCTGAAGTCATTTCGAAAATACGCTTAGCTCTTCCTCCTCTGATTTCATTGGCACCTCCCATATACGATTTCAATAGTCCTTTTTTCTCTAATCGTACTAAGGTGGAATGAATGGAGCTAATGGTCACATTTCGTCCTGTTCGCTTTACTATTTCATCTTTAACAGAGACTCCATAGGCGTCTTCATGCAATACCCCTACCATTAGTAGGCACAGCTCTTCAAATTCACCAATCGTTACTCGTTTCATATCTTTCTATTTTGCCGATGTTGTAAGGTAACGAAAGTGAATCAAATATGTTTCTATTTTGCCGATGTTAGTAAATCAACAAATTAAACCTGTGTATTGAAAGAAGCTGAACTAAAGGAAAGGAATCTTAGGAAATAAGGCTGGCACTTTCTTTTTATAGGCCTTATAGACCTCGTTATTAGTATACCTCCTTTCTAACATAGGAACACCAGAAACATAGCGTATTAGCAGTGTAATGGTAATCGGACCAATAACAAATATCCAGCTATCTGCCATTGGCCAAACAATCATATAAACACCCCACCACATGACTACTTCTCCGAAATAGTTGGGATGCCTCGAATAAGCCCACAAGCCAGTATCTAGTACTTGCTCTCTGCTTTTCCGCTGTGCTATGAAAGATGCTAATTGCCGGTCTCCAACTACTTGCCAGTAAAACCCTATCAACCATATGATTATCCCAATCACAGTAAAGGTTGACCAATTTGACGTTGTAAATGAGGCTGCATGTAATACAGGCGATATAATCATGAATAGGAAGAAGGATTGAAGTACGTACACCTGCAAGAAAGAACGTAAATAGAATGTATTGCCCCACTCCTTTCTCCATTGTAGGTATCGAAAATCTTCAGACTTGTTTCGATTTCGTTTAAACAAATAGAAACTTAAGCGTAGCCCCCAGAACATCGTAAGGATGTAACAAATACCAACAACAGGATGAATTGGCTTGGTAAGCGCATGATATGTACATAAAAGAACGTAACCCAATCCCCAACCTAAGTCTGCCACATCATTTCGTTTCAGGTATATGGAGATCGTAAACCATATTACGATGTGGATTCCTAGTAAAATTGAGCTTTCATAGAAAACATTCATTTATTGAGCCATTGAGTGATATAATATCCACTGGCACTGACAGTTCCGGTAAGAACCATACCCCAAAGAATATCCACAACTACTACTTTAATAGGCCAATTGTTTAACGTTGCTAGGTTCGTCAAATCGTAAGTTGCGTACGTGAAAAAACCAAAAAGAGCACCATAAACAATCGCATGCATCAGCGACTGTTTTTCGTGCGCGGGCAGAATTACAAAAAGAAAGATTCCTATTATAAAAAGCAGGTAAAAAACAATAGCAGCGGTCCAGTTAACCTGGTCTGCCAGAAAATCAGCTAAGTGCTTTCCATAAAAGTTTTTGGCAATTACTCCTAGCCAAAGTAGATCTACGGCAAAGAAAACGACTGTAGTAAGCAAGTAGCTTATGATCAATTTAGAGAACGGCATAGCGCAAGGATTTATAAATAAACCCTAAAGTGGTGTAATGGTTTGAAGCTTAATTAAATTGGTTAAATAGTTCAAAGAATGAACAGCTATTAATCTAACTCTATTCCTATTTTTTCCAGCTTTATGAAGTAAATATCTGCTGGTTTATTAGCTGGATTACCAAAACCAGCTCGTGTAAAATAGAGGTAATCTCCGGATACCTTAGCACTATATTCATACCATTCTGTGTTGACCGTATTTCCAATATTTACAGATTTTTTCCATGTACCGTTTCTGCTAGGATATGAAATGTAAATATCTCCACCACCATACCCATCTTGTCTATCTGTTGGTGTATAAATTAAAAATCTTTCATCAGGGTCAACATATGGATGTGAATCAGGTCCATCTCCATTTATAGATTGATCCATCTTTATTGGTTCTGAATAAGTTTCTCCGTTTTTACTACTAAAATAAATATCTGTTTCAGTAGACCCCCAACGCACAAAATAAAGATTGCCGGATTTAGCTAGTGTTGGATGAACCTCATTCTCTTCAAGAAGGTTAATATCTTCACCCAACCAAACAGGTTCACTCCAACCATTTTTAGTTCGTTCTGAATACCATATATCTGAGCTCTTTGGTAAATCGTCCGTACTTAGACCTAATGGCCTATTGGAAGAAAAGTAAATACGATTACCGTCTGGCGAAAATTGCGGGCTTCTATCTTGAAACGGATTTTTGGAAAATGGTGCTAAAACTGGATTTGACCATTTACCATTCTCTTTTTGAGATATATAAATCCTAAATCCTTTGTGATCGAGATTCTTGCCTCGCCGGTTGAAAGCTAGCTGATTTCCATCAGGAGAAAATGTTATGTACTCCTCCCATGTTTCCGCTAATGATATAACACCCGGTTCAAAAACTTGAGCAACATCAGTTGAGTTCTGTCCCTTTGTTAAAGTGGCTATTGAAAGTAAAGTGAATGCAAGTAAGTAAATTCTCATGATTTTGATTTTAAGACATACTATCAATCATACTATCACAGATAATAGTGCGTATGGTTCATTTAGTTATCATCAATTCTAATCGACAAAGACATTGCATTACCATCATAATAGAACTTTACTCGCTCGTATTTTGGAGGTCCAAATTGTTCTTTAAGATTGTTTGAAACACCATAAGGTTCTTTTGGCATACCAATGAAATTTTTATCGAACTTGCCATTACCATTTAAGTCATGAAAGACTGTAACGACATAATAGCCAGGCTTCAGGCCATTTCGCTTATAGCTCATTTCTCCTCTATTCGTTGAAACAGAGCTTCTGATAAATGCTTCTTTTGAATCAAAACTATTTTCGGAATTGTAAATACTCACAACAAGATCATTTTCAGTTGATTCAACATTCAAGAATGAAATATCTAATTGGGAGAAACGTGAAAATGAAAAACATAAAGCGAAAATAAAACCGAAACAAATCTTCATCTTTGGATAGTATTAAAATTAAAATATATAACTACCTGATTATCAATACAATAGAGTTATACAGCAAATGACTAAAAGTCACTGCAATTAAATTTCCTTTCCTATACATAGCTATCAAAAAGTACAGTATCCCAAAAGGGATAATTAATGTGGAAGTAAGAATACCCATTCCCCAATGCAGTGCTCCAAACAAGATGCTTGAAGCTATAATTGTTATGATAGAGCCATATTTGCTTTTTAATACCCTATATGCGTACCCCCGATAAATCATTTCTTCTATTAGAGGCAGGGTTGCCGCAACAGCCAAAAATGTCCAATCAATTTGATTCCTAATTTCAAACTGAAGATTAAAATCCGGATCAACCCCTCTAAAAATAGCTTGAATTGGCTGGATAATGAGATCATTATAAAAAAAGAGAATAGCGGCAGCTCCTAAACCTATGAAGATATCTATTGGAAGTTTTTTAGGATCAACATACCAACCGATGTCTTTGAGTGTAAGATTATCTTTTTTTAGAAAATATCTAAGAATAAAAAATAGGGATACATGATTAACTGCAGTAATCAATGGCATATAAGATTGGAAATAACTTGGAATAGCTGAGCCATCACCGGATGAATAGATGAAAAAAATCACGCCGAAGATTACACTTACAAACATTAGCATGAAAGGGGGCATAATTAGCATAGCCCAAGCTCTTTTATACATGGCAGTTTCTTTATTCATTTTATGGTAGTTTATTTATTTGCTTTTGTATCATTAATTCCATTTCATCACACCACTTTATTCTAGCTTCTCTCACCAAAATCCCTAGCCTACTCCCGGACAGCCAGTATGCTTTAAAAGGGGTCGAATCCGGCACCTCATTCTCCATTCTAGTGATAGATTTTTTTAATCTATCCAATTGCATCTCTTGTTGTTCTCGATGTGTATGAATATGCTTAAGAGATATTTCCAAAGGAATTAATGGGCCAACAAAGAGCTTTAATGAAAGTTCGTCTCTAGGCACTTGAGTAGAAACCGGTTCACACAGCCACTCACCAAGTACTTTGTTACCTTTATTGGTGATCTTATAGACAGTTTTGTATGGTTTTTTGCCATCAATAACCTCCCTACCTGATACTAAACCTTCTTCTATAAGGAGTTTTAGGTTTGAATATATCTGCCCATAACTCTCACTCCAAAAATTAGATATAACATCTTTTGTGAATTGCTTCATATCATAGCCTGACATTGGTTTGATACTAAGCATGACAAGTATCGAGTAACGTGTTTTACTTTTTCGACTCATAATTTTTGATATTGAAGCAAATATAATATATCTATTAGATATATAACTATCAACTATAATACAATATAAACATTAAAAAAACCATAAGGTAACTTTACCCCTTTATCAAAAAAAATTAACCTTGAATCCAATGATTCAATCTAAGCCAAAAACCAGCATATTGATATCAATTGGGCTATTTCTGATTGGTATTCTAATCACAGATTCTTGGTTGTTTTATACACTACTTCAAAATCCAGATTCTTACTTGTGGCTGAAACTGATATTCACACCAATCTTATTAGTGATAGCTATAGCTGTAGCCAGAAAAGGATATACATCCGCACTTAGACTGACGATTGGAAACAATAAGCTCACATACCAGTATTTTCTTGGAGGGAAGAAATCATTTAACATTTCTGATGTAGCTAACTGGCATGAAGAAGTGGTCAAACAAAAAAATGCGGATTATAAGCGCTTGACTATTGTGCTTTCGAATGGCAAAGTGCTTCATATTAGCAATCAAGAAAATAGTAACTACCAGCAAGTTCTTAATTACATAAAGAAAAAGGTTAAGACTTCTAAGAAATAGTAGTTTGATTATGTACGGCATTATACTTTTCAATTACTTCCAGAATCATAATTTTGCTCCGTGGAGAAAAAAAAGCTCATACGATCACAGCTAGTCACGCCAGAAGGTATGGAACGCTTAAAGGAAGAACTCGATCACCTTTGGCGAGTAGAACGTCCAGACATTACTAATAAAGTTGCTTGGGCTGCCAGCCTAGGCGATCGATCTGAAAACGCCGACTACCACTACAATAAAAAGCGGCTGCGTGAAATCGACAAACGCCTGTTATATCTACGAAGATGTATTGACAACTTCAAGGTCATCGACTACCATCCCCACATGGAGGATAAAGTATCATTTGGAGCTTGGGTAGAGATTGAGAATAAAGAAAAAAAGCTCAAAAAGCGTTTTCGAATCGTGGGCTATGAAGAACTGATAGGCAATAAAGATTACATATCTATGGACTCTCCAATGGCTAAGGCATTGCTCGACAAGAAAGTCGGTGATGAAGCAATCGTTGAGACTAAAGTTGCAAAGTTCGTATGGCACATCCTCAAGATTGAATACACGAAAAGCTAGCAGATAAGCAACTAGATCAGATATTCGACCGTTTTAGAGCTCTAGCACACTTGAAAAGACTATGCCTTACCCAAGGTAAAAGATGGATAGAAATCTCACCAATCGCGAAAAGGACGAATACAGAAAGAAGTTTGGAAAGACCTCTCCCAAGAATTCTAAATCATACCTTTTCCGACTTGCATTTATCGTATTCTTATTCATGCCATCACTGATAAATCATGGAGCAAAATCCTTAGGCATGTCAATGGCATCCGATGATGTTGTTGCTCATCCCGAAAATTATGACGAAGCAATATTGCGGGTCTATGCAGCGAGAACCTGGGGACCTAAAGGAATGTTTGCTGTTCACTCATGGATTGCTATGAAAAGGCAAGGGAGCGATGTATTTGAAGTCAATCAAGTCATAGGATGGAAACAAGATAGAAACGGAAATGTACTTTTCCGTGAAACGCATGTTCCAATTGATTCTTGGTGGGGCAATCAAGCAACATTGCTATTGGATCTTCGGGGACAAGATGTTGAGGAAATCATAGATAAAGTTGATGAAGCGATTGAAGTATATCCTTACAGCAACGAATACACCCTTTTTCCAGGTCCCAATAGCAACACTTTTGTGTCATGGGTAGGTTTGAAAGTTCCTGAAATGGGTCTTGACCTTCCTTCTACAGCTATTGGCAAAGATTGGCGCCCATTGGATCAATCATTGGGGATGTCTGCTAGTGGTAGTGGTATCCAAGCATCACTCCACGGATTACTCGGCACAAGTATTGGGTTCGAAGAAGGTTTAGAAGTCAATATTTTGGGTCTCAATTTCGAATTAGACCTATTCGATCTGGCAATTGAAATGCCACTTTTCGGGAGGTATAAAGTCTGGTACTTACTATCCTACCTTATTATTTGGCTAATTCTTAAAAAGTGGATCAATAAAACCAAATCGAAGTATTTGGAGCTAGATTAAAGCGGTTGAATATCAATTAGAAATAATCAAAAGAAGACACCACCTCAAATTCGGGAGTATTATTCATAAGCTGCTCAAGAACCCATTTATGATTATCACCAACGAAAACGATTATGCGATCTTCTGGTGTCATGAATTTCATAATATGGGTCATCATGCGAATGTTTCGTTGATACCACCTACCTAACCAATCGGGTCCCATCCAACTATCATTAATTCCCATTCGCATCTCGATCATGTGCATTCGATAGGTATTGTATTTTTCCATTTGTAGTGAGTTTCTCATCTTAAGATTTTGATATAGCGGCAATGAATTGAGGGTATTTTGATTTTGAGTAAATACCTTATTGATTTTATCAAAGTGTACTTTATTGAATGCAGAATCATATTCGTCTGCATAAGCAAGCATTTTTTCAAACGTAAAGCCCTTTAGTGATCCTATGTAATCAGGTTTATTATCAAACAGGTAAATACTATCGTGATTCATGTATTGTGCCATGCGAAAACCCAATTGAAAAATTTCATTCCTCATGGTATCGAGGCTTAGTTTGCCATCAAGTAGTTTGCGATATCCCCTATTGTAACGCTCTGAGAATGAAGGGGCTTTTTCAACCACTACTTTCGTAGGATTAAAGACCGCTAGGCTTTTAGTGATTTTCTCAAGTTCTTTTTGATTCTCTTCTGATAACTCATCATATTTCTGCTCTTGATCAAAATGGAAAGTACCTACAATTAGCACCTTGGTTTTAGGGATGCCTGTAAGTTCAGCCAATTCTATTGTCTCGTCGACAACTTCTTGCGAGCTGGATTGATGGTGAAATGAGAAAAGAAAAATCGCCAGCATTATGAAATTGAGCTTTAAATAATTGGGTCTTTTGGTGCTAATCATTCTGATTACTTTAAGTATTTAGGTATTAATTGATTGACTAATTAGTCAATTGATGACAGTTAATATGTTGCATTAGCATTCGAATGTATTTGAGATTTTTATTGAGAATCAGCTTTTTATTCAAAAACGCCTTGTGATTATATCAACATGGGATAACTCATGACGGTCTTCCTATTAAACATTAATTAATTCATTAAGAATTGTTAATTAAAGCCTGTTGGAAAGGATTGAGGATATTTCGATTTCAATAATCAACTATTTTTAGCCCATGAATGAAATAAGAGGTAACAATGCTGACTGGCCTAATTATCAGCTAATTCTATTTAGATTTTTCACCATCTACTTTGTGCTTTCCACTGCCATATGGTCTTGGCTGGGCTCCATCCCTGGTTTTGAATTCATAAATGCATATAGCACGTGGTTTTCAAAAGGTTATACGTACTTATTTAACGATTTCATCTATACAGTTAAAGATGAATTAGTGCCAACTAGAGGAAGTGGCGATACATCTATGGGCTGGGCTACCATCTATGCTCAGTTTTTCTATGCATTGGTTGGAACGGTCATTTGGTCAATACTAGACCGTAAGCGCAAATCATACTTCTGGTTAAGCCTATCCATTAGAAATGTTGTACGCTACTACATTATCATCTTCGCATTCATTTATGGGATTATCAAAGTCTTTGGCTTACAAATGCCATCGCCCTCTCCTAGCTACTACGCCACCGACCTAGGAAATTTCAGTGCTATGAGATTCTCATGGAATTTCGTAGGCTATTCAAAGGCTTATCAGTTTTTTAGCGGCTTTGCAGAGGTTCTTGTTGGTGTATTGTTACTCTATCGAAGGACTGTCGGCCTTGGAGCACTACTTGGCATTGGTGTCTTCTCGTATGTATTTCTACTCAATATGACGTTCGACATTCCTGTTAAGATCTTCTCCTTTCAGTTACTGCTTGCATGCGTATTTATCAGTATTACCAACCTTAAGCGAATCTTAAACTTCTTTGTTTTAAACAGACAAGCAGAGCCTGATACCTCATGGGATGTACCAATGATCAAAAAATGGTTTAAGCCCACTAGATTGGTATTGAAACTGATCTTTATAGGGTGTTTCGCGATCTATCCTTTCTACAACTATTACACGTTTTATGAAGCTAGAAGCAATACAACTACTCCAGCTCCTTTTGAAAGTGGATACTACTCAGTCACCAATTTTATTCTGAATGGAGATACGATTCCTGCTGATATTGATTCAAAAATTCACTGGAAGGACCTCGCTATAGACAATGGTGGCAGAGGTAGCATTGGATTACTGGATTCTGCATTTCGAATTAGCTATGGTAGGTCCTACTTCTTCAATTACTCATTAGACAGTGCCACTGACGCATTGACCATCAAGCGATTTAGAAATGATTCTATTCCACTCTTTGTTGGATCCTACGCCTCTCTCGAAGACAGGGGATTACAGTTGAATGGAATTTATAAGAATCAAGACACACTACAAGTGGATTTATTTTGGGACAAGCGTGACTATAAACTTGAAGGAAAAGAGTTTAACTGGCTACAAGAAAGTGTCCCTTAAGAAAGACCAAGACATTTCTTCACAAGAGAGCCCAAGTAATACTTATTACTTGGGCTCTCTTTTATGTTTTAATAACTGATCTATTCATCTTTTAAGAATTGAACAGGGTTCAATTTAGCTGCTTTAACAGCTTGATAACCAACCGTTAATAACGCAATAGCTAATGTTATAAAACCTGCTGCTGCGAAAAACCAAATTTCTAATTGAATGCGAAAAGCAAAACTTTGTAGCCAACTATCAGCAATTAAATAGCTTATTGGTAGTCCGATCAGTACAGCAATAAACACCATCTTGGTTAGATCAAACACCAACCTCTGCGATAAGCTAAACTCCGAAGAGCCTAATACTTTTCTAATTCCAATTTCCTTACTTCTGCGTTCCAGACTAAATGAAGATAATCCAAATAGACCTAAGCACGAGATGATCACCGCTATCGTAGCGAAGTAGCTCGAAAGTGCTGAAACTCGATTTTCAGCCTCATATAGCTCTTGGTAATCATCATCTAAGAATCGGTATGTAAGATCAAAACCTGGATTCATCTGTTGATGCAGATCTTCAAGAGCAAGTATTGTTTCTTTCTCAGCACCTGCAGTCAATTTGGCCATAATATACCAGGTGTCGTCATCTTCCAAATAGAAAAATGCCGGCTTCACTTCTTCGTGAAACGAATTAAAGTGAAAATCTTTAGCCACACCTACTATCTCCACTTCCTGGTTAAACATCGTCACCTTTGTTCCTATGGGGTCTTCCAGTCCCATGTATGTAATAGCAGCTTCATTGAAAATGATTTTGCCCCAATCAGTCATAAAGTCTTCGGTGAATGACCTTCCCTCTACTATTTCTATATCCATCATCTCTATAAAGCCTTGCTTACAAAACATGCGTTCAAACTCTGTACGATCGTTTGGATCTTTTCCAGGCCAGAAAATCCCATACGTACCACCATTGTGACCCGTCATATCATGATTCGAACCAGAGGCGGCAACAACATTGGGGATTTTTGATACTTCACTCAAAAAGGTTGAATACTTTAGACTATCCGCTAACCCTCCGGTTACGTTCATAATTAATACGTTGCCCTTATCATAGCCTAAGTTCTCGTTTTGTGTGTACTGAATTTGCTCGAATACCACAATTACGGAAACGATAAGAACTATAGATAGTGTAAACTGTAATGTCACCAACCCCTTTCTTGCCCACGCTTCTCCTGTCGAAGTATTGAGCGCTCCTTTAAGAACTGCTACAGGCTTGAACTTAGACAAATAGAAGGCTGGATAGCTGCCAGCAAGTAAGCCTGCCACAAATAGGATAATGAAAATTCCCGTTATCAACTCTGTACTAAATGCAAGTGCCAATGTCTTGTCCGTGATGAAATTAAATTGAGGGAGTAACAACCAAACGATCAAAAGTGCAATAACCATAGAAATAGCCATCAACAAAATAGACTCACTTAAGAATTGAATGATCAATGATCTACGTCTTGCACCTACTGTTTTCTTTACTCCTATTTCTTTCAGTCGTCTTGAAGCCCTCGCAGTAGAAAGATTCATGAAGTTTATACATGCTATCAATAATATGAACAATGCGATGGCACTAAAAAGCTGGACGTATTCAATTCTACCTCCTGCAATCACTCCGTTTTCGTACTTGCTATTGAGATACCTCTCACCAAATGATGCCACGAAAGGAGATCTATGACTCGCGTTCCCTTCAGTTTTTTCGCGCACATAGTCATTCACTTTTTCATTGAATGCATCAATATCTGCCCCTTCTTTAAATAAGATGTAGGTACTGAATGCTGTATTGTACCAATTTTGAGACCATTCGTTATTATTCCAGAAATTTGAAAAAGGAATAATAAACTCGAATTGAATGGTAGATTTTTTCGGAATGTCTTTAAAAACACCTGTTACTTTGAGCGACTCTTCACCTTGATATTCAATTGTTTTACCAATTGGGTTTTCATCACCAAACAAACTCTTCGCTACCTTTTCTGATAAAACAATACTGGATGGATCCGTTAGCAACTGATTGGGATTACCACTGGTAATTTCCCAACTAAACAGTTTAAAAAATCCTTCGTGAGCATACATCCCAAATGTCGCCACGCTTTTTTCCCCTAAAAACAGTGAGGCGCTTTCGTCCCAGGTAGTAGAAACTGCTAATTCTATTTCAGGAAAGTCTTCCATCAATCCGGGTGATGTAGGTCCTGCTGTAGTGGTTCTTGTGATCATACCTCCGCCCTGATCCACATTCTCCAAAAGCTGGTAGAGATTATCGCCATTGGCATGAAATTGATCGATGGATAGCTCATCCTGCACCCATAGAAATATTAATAGAACGCATGCGAGGCCCGTAGACAGACCAAGTAAATTGATTAAAAATGAGGCTCGGTATTTATTAAAATTCCGAAATGATACTTTAAAGCTGTGTAAGAGTAAGTCCATAATTCTGAGTTTTTGAGATTCGTTAATTGAGCGGATCATACCAGGACGAAACAATAGCAGTACGTCACGGGTAAACATCCAATTGGCTTTTCTAATACCCAAATCCTTAACCCTTCTATCGTAATACTGCAGCAAATCTCCTTCAACGTCAGGTAGATATTCTCGCTTGCAGAACCACTTTAAGAAGTACCAAGGAAGTTTTGGTGGGTTTGTCTGATTCATCATCGCAGATCGATTACTACTTTAGGTAATGCATCCCACAGCTGATTGCGGTTTTCACGAATGTTGACCAAAACATTCTTGCCTGTAGCTGTAAGTGAAAAGAAAAGTTTAGGTCGGCCACGACGAGAATCTTCTGTTTCTCCTTGGTCGCTGCTTAATAGTCCTTTTTTCTCCAATCGCCTCAAGGTCACTTGGAGTGCCCCTATACTTACTTTTCTATTTACCCGATTTTCAATTTCATCTTTGATCGTCACACCGTAAGCATTCCCATGAAGGATGCCTACCGTATACATTACGATCTCTTCGAATTCTCCGATTTTGTAGTCAGACATATCTATTAATACTATTTAGTAGTATAAATATACACCTTAAATACTACAAAATAGTAATAAGGTTACGCATTGGCTTAAAATATAATTTACAGGGCACAACATGTTACCCTAATTTCCACTTGTATAAAATGGCTATGCGCTAAATACTGAGGTTAATATTTTAGCCTAAATCATAAAAGCAATGAAAAGAGTCCTATTGATCTGCTTAGCGCTAGGAATTATAAATATCAGCTGCAGCCAGCAAAAGAATGATGAGAAAGCTGAAAATACTCCCCTATACAAAGATGTGACGCGTACGCACTTACCATTTGAAGACCTTCAACTTTTGTCTATGGACGCTGGCATTGCTGATTTAGATCAAGATGGAGATATGGATATTTTGATCGCAAATGAGCACAGACCGAACATCTTGCTCATCAACGATGGAAAAGGGAAATTCACAAATGAAAGTACCTCTAGAATACCTCAAATAGCACATGACAGTGAGGATATTGGAATTGCAGACTTCGATCTAGACGGCGACCCAGACATCATTGTTGTGAGCGAAGATGATAAAACGAATGAGCTTTATTTGAACAACGGTGATGGTACTTTCATAGATGCCGGAGAAAGAATTCCTGTTGATGGAACGTCTAATTCTGTAGTAATTATTGATGTCAATAATGATAAAGCCATGGATATTATTATTGGAAATAATGGTCAAAATAACCTCTTGATAAATGATGGAAAAGGCCAGTTTAAGGATGAGACAAATGATCGATTAGGGATTTTCAAAGATGTGACTCAAGACATTACCCCAGCCGATGTAGATAATGATGGAGATTTTGATCTGTTAATTGGTAATGAAGATGCCAATCGAATCCTAATAAATGATGGCAATGGCTATTTCGAAGATCAATCATCAAGTAGAATACCATACCGAGAAGAACCTGAAGAAACTAGAGAAGTAGTATTAGCAGACATTGACAATGATGGTGACTTGGACATCTTGTTTGGCAATGTTCAAGCTTTTGTAGAAAATGCTCTGAGACAAAATAGATTGCTTCTCAATGATGGGAAAGGATTTTTCTCTGATATCACAAATACTAATATACCAGCAGACAACAATCGCTGTTTTGGACTTGCTTTCTTAGATATTGACAATGATGGTGACGCAGACATCATGACTGGAAATACTAACGGAGCTAGATTTGAAGGTGATACTCAGTTTAGCCTTTACCTTAACAATGGCGAAGGTAACTTTACGGAAGACACTGGCAATATTCTTCCCGAAAGTGTTTCGGGAAGAGGTTTTGATATCGATTTTATAGATCTAAACGGTGACGGGATCAAAGATCTCTTCTTAAGTAACCGCGGATCTCAAGATCTTCTTTTATTCGGAAAAGGAAATCCATAAAATCACCCTCAGTATTTAATCCACCACCTCTACATCAAAGGCTCCATTCAGAATCTTCTGATTGCGTTTCATTTGGACATAAATGCGATATTGACCAGCTTCAGGAAAAGAGTATGGAAACTTAACAACTGCATGATCCGGATGCGATGGGTCATCAGTAGAATGATCCATTCCAATGCCTAGTAGACTGTCTCTTTCATTGTACGGAAGACTGTTTAAATCTGCGATCACTTGATCAATACTGTCTCGAAAAACACTTTGCTTCTGTAGCGCATTCCAATCTACTCTACCCTCTTTGGATTCCATTCTTTTCTCCATCACTTCCTGTGAAGCCATGGAATATGAACCTACCGGGTGTAAATGGATATACACACTTCCATCCTCCTTGAAAACCACTGCATGACCCATCATACCTAAGTAAGGTTCTAATTCTGAAGGTTCACCATTCTCATCTTCAAAGGCAAACGTTAGCTGATACAATTGCTCACTTTTAAACTCTCTAGATTCTGGTAGTTCTAATGTTACATAAGAACTATCAGGTAGAATGGTTTTCTGACCCGGACTTCCACATATAACAATATCACCCCCAGGCATTATCGGCTGGTCCGCTGCTTTTACAATTGGATCCGTGATGTAATAAGTGTCATCTCTATCTATCAGTAATGAATCATTCCAAGATGCGACAACTTGTTCATTTGCCTCAGGTATGGAAATGGTATCTGCAATGGTTTCAGAAAATCCACTCAAACGTGAAACATCTGTGAATACATAGTAATCACCTGCCGGCAATGGTGGGATTACAGTCTTGAACATTGCTGAATCTGTCCTAAGAGGATGAAGATGCGCAAAAACATCTAATGAACCCATCTTAAGCAGGAACATGTGCATTATTTTTCCATGGTCAGGTATGAGGTAGTTAATACTTCTTGTAAGATAAAGTTGCTCTAACCGCGTAGAGTCAATACTGAAGTTTAGCGTTTGCTTTTGGTTGTCATTTGTAACCCAAGATGTAGCTGTGAATGGCTTGTACATATACCTTTCATAGCTACTAGACCAGCTATTCCACCAGTTATTACCACCCCAAACTGCGAGCACCAAAATAACAAGACCAATAGCAGCCCCAACCCATCGTTTTGTTCGTACCTTCTTTGTAGCAGGATCTCCAGGCTTCACCAGCGAATCGCTGGTACTCAAACTAATTATTGTAACCATGAGGATTACAAGGAATATTCCTAAGCCTGCCAAAGTCCATCCCAAAGAAGATTCCATTTCTTTTTGAGCAGTCGATACAGCCATCACCGGAAGTAAAATGCTACCCTCTCCTAGCTCACCAACAACTGTAACTTCTATGCTTGCACTACCAGGACTCATGAGCCAGATCTCTCCTTTATAATGACCCGATTCACCATCCACTGGAACGGCGATATCTGCTTTTGGAGTACCTGAAGCTCCTGCAAACCAATAGATAGGCTTTAACTGAACTTCAGAAACTGTTGGATCGGTTAGATATACTTCAACCGAAGCTGTACCAGGAATTACATCTGGAGAATTTACAACAACCGTAACTGCATAAGGACCCGCTTTACCTTCGAGTGTCACTCCAGGGCTACCGATATGACTCTTACTATAGGAACTTGCTAAAAGTAAGACAATGAATGTGCATATTATTCTTTTCATATTCTATCGGTATTATCTCATGATATTTTTCATCCACTTACCCCATCTCATAGAAAGTCGGGAACTTAAATAGCCAATGATGAAGGCAATCAAAAGACCTTTAACTAACACAAAACCAGTATCCTCCATCCAGTTGGCATAAGCGAAGCGATATTGCCAATCGGGACTGGAACCGAAGTACCAGCTTTCCGTACCAAAGAACCAATTTCTTGCGGCACCTGACATTAAGAAGTCTCCAAAAGGATATTGAAAAACAAATAAAATCACCAGGAATGCTGCTGCATAGAATACCGATACCAACCACGGGTTTTTATCCTTAGATCTTTGAGTAATAATATCAATACAAACTGCTGGAAAAATCAACAGTAAGGGAAACTCGAAGGCTTGAAAATTGGTAATTGGATTCATAACCGGGCCGAGAAGTGGTTCAGCTGGAAACAATGGTAGTATCCAAACCATCGCAGCCATAAATACTGTATAAACTGTAGCTGCGAGTGTAGCACCCCATTTGCTTGGAGCAGAAATAGAAACTGCTACCAAGAGTAATGGAAACAGTAAGCTAGATACTTGATAAAAGAACGCGCCATGCATATCATGTCGACCCAAAAATTCAGATGCGATTGTGAACAACATACACAATACAAATCCAGATGAAAGAGCGAAAAATACTCTCAAACGTTTCTCAATTGCAGGATTGATTTGATTCTGCAAATTCATCCGATTTTTCACAGAAAGTACCGTGATCATCGCCCCAAATTGGATCGTCACCATACCCAGCAACAATACCGTATGCGGAGGAGAAAGAATGGTCACATCCAACCCATATGTATTGTGCCACCAGTCATCAAAGGGTGCTGAAGTAAGCATGGCAAACGCACCCCAGATGCAAAAAAGTGCCCCAAGTGACCCTTTAAATATTCCCCAAAATGATAGACTTTCTTGCTTCTGCTGATCGGAACCTGCAAAAGAGACTTTTAGCACACGAACTCCGGAAAAAATTCCAGCTAAAACACCACCAAAGTATATAGCAAGATGAGGTGCCGATAATAATCCATCGCGTCCAATACTTGTATGCCAACTAATGTCCCATACTAATCCGATCATTATACTAAATGATGCGAGAACAGTAGCATAGAGATAAGTAGGTAATTCAACTGCTTTTACAGCATTCGCAGATTGCCCACTGACAATGTCAGTGTCTGTCATGGTTAGGGTATCCATAGGATGATAGTTAGATTTCTATACTTAAATGTAGAAAAACACCATCAATAAAACACCACTAGACATTCACATCACTTCAGTGGAAGCAATCAGAGATATACTATGCGTTTTCTGAAGACCGGCTGATGGCCTCTTGCCCATTATAAACAAGTCTCGTAGACCACGGGATCGGATTTCTCAATGCAAAATGAGCCATACAACCATTCTCAGCTTCATTTAAGAGGTCTTTGATTTTTTCCTCTGGCTCAGGACTTTCAATGATAACGTGAGTTTCGACCATATCACATCCGCCATTTGTCATGTAACCATGCTCACGCATGTGACCCAAATTCGTTCTGAATACAATGCGCTGCTCCAGCTTTAAGCTGTCAACCTGAATTTTTCTAGCGGTAAGAATATCAGTCAAATGAGTCATGAGACAAAAGCCAATACCTGCAGAAAAGAAAGCCAATGGTGGTGGAGCAGTGTCGTCTCCTACTGGCGGTTGCTCATCACAATAAAGCTTTACTGGACTGAAACCTGGTATGTTGACGGAAACCACACCTGTTTTGCTTTGTTTGTTACCAGCCTCTGCACTTAGGTTTACTTCAAATCGATAAGGTTCTGGATGTTTTGCTTTAGCAAATTTGGTTGATTCATATTGGGTCTTAGCCGGCTGTTCAGTACTAAGCTCACCGACATGATAAAATTTCTCTTCTGACATGTTGTTCATTTAAATGTATGGGGCAAATATCTATGGTTCTATTGAATAAAAAGTGACTTTATCATAAGTAATCATTTATAGATGCAATGAATGAAATAAATATTAAGCCATGAAAATGGAGCGATTTTAATTATTTTCAGGTGGATTGATAAATCCAGAGATTATGGTAAATCCAAGCAACACCAGTGACCCTGTTGCAGGATGGAAAGAAAATGGTTGTCCAATAGCTATTACCCAAATAAGAAAGGCAACTGAAGAAAATACGGCTTGAAAGTAGGCTGGCTTTTTATTTTCCATCCTTGTTTGGCGTAAGGTCCAAAAAAAAGTTGCTATTAAACCTAAGCTAAATGAAATCCATAAAGCATTTTCCTGCGGATATTCTTCAGGCGTAGTAGAAAGGATTATACCCTTTGCTGTCAGCCAGGCGGCAACAATATCAGCAGGAATATATTTAATCACTTTATCAAAATGCTTATCAGTATCCCCAGCTTGAGTCGAATGATAGCTTTGTGTTATTATTCTTCTATTCATAATTTTTGACTATTTATTGAATCTTGTATTGCATTAATCAAAACCCCTTGTCTTACTGAACCAAAAGATTTATTTCTTTGAGCATGATGAACAGCAACTATCTTCCAGTCGTCATCAAAACAAGGTGCTCCACTAGAACCAGACCTAGCACTCGTCACATATTGAAGTTTATTGTCTTCTCTTAAGACCGAAGTTACTCCTTGGGTTGAATAATTGAGTTTCATTGTTTCCCCTCCGGGATGATGTAAAAGGTGCAAGCCTGATTTTATCTCTGGAGGATTGTAATTAAGTTGTGGAAGTTCAATGTCAACAGAATTAAAAGCATTAGACTCCAAATTTATCAGCACGTAATCTAGTTTTTCTGTAGGGCTAAATGCAACAAGTGAATTTGCTTTAAATACGCACTGATTTTCACTACCAAATTCGTACAAGCCAAATCTAAAATTCACACTTGCTATTTTAGATTCCAATTCATCGATAGAATCAACATTGAATAAGTGAAAATTAGTTAAGACGCTATTTATATTTAGATATAAAAAACCTGTACCTAATGCAGATCCATCTTGTTCTTCAACCTTACAGACTGATCTACTATATTTTACCGCCTGTTCTAAAAAACCGAGTTCAAGTTCTTCGGGTTGCGGTTTCAATATAGAATGCAATTCCTCTTCTTTTAAATCTGTCTTAAAAGAAGGACCAAACTCAGTTGAACCATTTGCATTAGATTTTTCAATTGATGGGATAAAATACGTATTGTCGTGAATGCCTCCCTTCTTGCATTGCTCATAGTACGAAATCCAAGCTATTAGTTTATTTCTTTTTTCAAAGCCTAAATCATCCAAAAGTGAAGTAGCAATTGATCCTAATACAGTATAATTCGAATTTTCCGGATTGGAGCCTTTGCTTAATGCCCAGTCTAACAGTTCTTTTGAATCAATCTCTATATCATTAATGATACTCTGTTTTCTTTCAGCTTCCCACATCTTTGGAAAACCTGATCTCTGAATTATTTTTATTAAATAATTTGATGAATTTGGAGTGTTAATAGCTGTCTCAATGAGTAATTCATTAAGAAACTTTATATCAATAGAACTATTTTCCTCATCATTTGAATGAATACTATTAACTACTATTTCTGTATCTTCTGTTTCATAATCTTTAGCCCATTCACTATTTACTAATTCTGGAATACCACGATCATTATGAAATATGATTCCTAGATTATAGCATCCTTCAATTACAGAGGTTACATTAAGATATTTTCGCGCTAGATAATTATCTATTTCCCTTCTATTCTCCTGATAGTATTCGATTTTATTGACTACTTGCAGGTGTATAAAGTCTTCAATTGACCCTCTATTTTGACTTGATTGCAAAGACTTTAAAAAAGAGGTTGCTAGCCCTAGGTGTCTACCGTAATATTTATTAATTAGTTGAACCAGCTTATCAGTATTCAAGTTGAGCTTTGCGTTCTTAACATAGTCTTTTGTCAATTCTTCTATCTCAGTTGTTCTTGGAATAAAGAATGGAAAATCATTTATGTAGTCAAAAGTTGTAAAAACCCCCTTTGCATTTAGTTTTTTTAAATAAAAACTCAAATCATAATTAGAAAAGAATAATACCGACAGCTTTATTGGTTCATGCGGATTGGCACTAACAATCTTTTTTATTGTTAAGTCTAAAAATTGCAAAATTTCAAACTTAATCCTTGTTGATAGCATTGTATCAGCGCGAATTTCAAGTATGACTCTATTATCTGCTTGACTAATAGTATTTGCAAAAAAATCTACATATGAGTTTGGATCATTTCCATCAACTATTAATTCATTTTCACCTGAAACTTCTGAAATGATTTTAAGCCTATCAGGACCATCATTTAGAATAAGGTCACGTAAATTAAACGTTATCAATCTAAATCGTTCTTTATCTAGTTTCTCCCTGCAGACATCCATGAATTCGATTGTTCCGAATTCTCTAGGCAAATAGAAAATATAAGATTTATCACTATCTTGAATATCTCTGATCAAGAAATTAAAGGACTTAATGGCTAATATTTCAACCATTCTCAGGTTATTATAATTTCTTCAATAAGTTTCTTAGGAGATATCGATAAGAGTTCCTTTCTGTATATCTCAATCAATCTTTCCAACGAATCATGTTTGGATTTATAATGATAAATAAGTGGAGTAGTTAGTGATAACTTACTATGATTATTAGGATTAGATCTGAAGTGTCCCCTTAATTCTAATCTTTGAACAAGAACTTTAATCTGTTCAATTTGGAATTGAAATCCCATTTGGTTTAAATGCTCCAATAAATCATAGACATCAAAATATGGATATATTAAGGCTTCATTCGGGTGCTTTTTTGAGATTAACTCTGTGACTATCTCTAAATAAAGAAATTTTTCGATTGGTATCTCTTTATTGTCTTGATCAAGAGATTCAAATAACTCCCACATTATCGATTTTAATGCATTTTCAACCCACGGATCATCAGTGTTTTGAAAATTTTCCAGCAACATTTCTAAATTTTGATCATCCCGTCTTGTAATAATATTATCGAATAAATATTCACCTAAATAGCTCAATATTAATGGGTGATATCCGTATGTTGACTTTACTTTTTCAAGAACCGCCTCCTTATTTTCAATATTTATCCATTGTTTGAGTGGACTTAATATAAGATCCTTTATATCATTTTCATTGAAGGGTGTGACTCTTAAAACTTTTCCAAAATTAAAAAGTGGTCCATTTGGATCTGAGTGCTGCCTAATCAAAATTTCCTGAAATGCAGTAAAAACGAATCTAATTCTTCTTGATTGGGCATAATCTCGCAATACACCTAGCACATTCCAATCATTGCGATCTGCATTTATCAAAACATTTCCTAATTCATCTATAATTATAATTGGAACCTTATCTCTTTTTACTTTTCTAAAGTTATCAAGCGCTAATCTTAAGTATTTAACACCGTATTCATGAGCTAATTTCTTATTTCTTATAATATTTCTAGCATCTAATTTTTCAACAATAGCATCGGTTAAATTTTGAGTAGATGGCTCACCTTGTATTTCAATTTGATAAACTTCATGCCCTTGTTGTTCCATTTCGTCACTAAAGGCATTTAAGAGAGATGTCTTTCCTAACTTTCTCCCCCCAGCTAAAATTATACTAGCATCTGATGCCATTAATTGCTTTAAATGTTTGGACCTACCAAAAAATTTCCATGGTATTGTTACTGGATTTGAAGCATTATATGGTTTAAATATCTTATAGTCTAATGGCTTATCGATTGCCGCACGAATCGAATCAGAAATTAGGGAATTCCTAAAGTTGTTAGTGTACTCAGATTGAGAAATCAGCGGATATGGTACTTCATATACATAATTTTCCTTCTTGCCTTGTATCCAAGCAGTAAGGTCAATAACGGTTTTATTTATAAATATTAAAGGGTATTTCTTCTTCTCTAAAAGGGTACTAACAACTAATTTGATTTCATATTCCTGCTGGCTAAGATCCTCATATTCTTTAGTTACTATATAGAAATACCAATTTGGAACTATTCCTTTATAAATTGATGAAGTATCTACTGTATAATATGTAGCAAGGTCCTTGTAAGTCAGTTCCTTCATTTCTTTAATATCAGGATGCAAGAATTCTCTAATATCTACATCTCGTATTTTATCCGACGATAAGCACCTTCTTATAATTTCATTCAATTTCATTCAGTGTGGGATCAAAATTTTATAATTGATGAGCTTCATTAAAAATTGGTTCAATTCCATTGAATTAAGCCCCTTAAGATTGTGCTTAAAAAAGGAATATGGATGCTGGCGTAAGTCAGAAATAGCTGAATCCAGGCTCTCTAGGGCATCAGCTTCTTTATTACTAAGCACCTTGATAATACTCTTTCTTTTACTTCTTACAATCATCAGATTTGAGTAGTCAGTTTTATCAATTCTATCCTTAGCTAAGGAAAAGGACTTAGATTTCAAGGTTTCCTCTACTGGAGATGATTTATCAAATTCCTTCCGCAGTGACTTAATTTTTTGGAAATTGATTTTTCCCTTGCACATAATTTGATGACCATCACACAGTAGACTTGGTTTAACAGTGACTAGATCATTATGCTGACTAGCCTCATTTGTGAAACCAAAAAATGAATTGTCACCAAGAGCAATATGGATTGTTTCGCGTTTCTTCTCATCATAAAGCATTGAGCCTGTTAGATTTTTTATCTTTGGATTGAGACCAATACCTAATTCTGCAAATTTCTTAAGATCATAATCTTCGCCCTTAGCTAGCCTTTTAATTCGTCTAAAGTAACTTTTCAGTGTCTTACTATTGGAAGTCACTGTGCCAAGAATGCCACTAACAATTTCTAATACAGCATATTCATTACGTTCCAACTTATAACCTGGTATGCTACCATTGATACAATATTCACCATTAACATATTTTGCCTTAGGACAAATAAATGTTTCAGCTGGAATACCATTCCCCCAGCTTCCGGATCGAATTAGTCCAGAGCTCACAATAGGATCATATTCCCAAGGAGTCTTTGCTGAAATTGATAGTTCAAATGTAGATTTACCAAAATACGATTCAATTTTCGTATCAACAGATTGCGACAAAATCCATGCAATATCTTCTGCTTCACTATCTAACGATTTAAGTATTGATCCAGAACGCTCTATTACCCTTAAAATATCAGAATTAACACCAGGTATATGAGCCATTTTTGTGCCCTTTCTAAACTGGACATTCAAAATTCTTATTCTAAAATCATTAGTGTCCGCTCCCCCATCAATGAAATTAATCACCACGTCAGAGTCAATAATGCTATTACGAATGACTTGTGATAAAGTGGGTTTATGAGAAAACTGAGTCTGATTGAAATAGGGAACCTTTAAATACAGAGCTGATAACTTATGCTTTTTTATAACAGATTAGAAATCAGCTAAGAATGGATTAAAGGTATCATCATGAATTATTAAAATGTCGTCATCCTTATTGACACCAAGATGACTATCCAATAAATATTTAAACGATTTTCTGAAATTCATTTATACGAGTAGGTGATTCGTAAGAGGTTTATTCAGTTATAAGTTAATCCTAAATTCATATTATAACCTTAATTAACGGCTTGATTAAAAATATTAGAATAGAATATTTAATTTTTTCAAGATTATATATTACCTATGATGTAATAAAGCCAATAAAATATTTGTTTATTTCAATATAAAAACTCAACAAATAAGTCAATAAGCAAAAAAGCCAGACAATATTGCCTGGCTTTTAACCATTATAAAACTAAGTATTAGCTGGTACTTAATTGCCGTTTGGCTCTATCAGAAATGGAGCATTACCGTCAGTAATAATCACTCTTGATCCAGGGGAGTTTGCTAGCTCCTTGAAAGCTTGAATACTCTGCCACTGAATGATTTGAGGATTTATTCCTTCTTGCAGAATCATTTGTGCATCTCTAATCCCTTCAGCTTCCACTTTTCTTCTTTGCGCCTCCATACGTTCCCGCTGTAACACAAATTCCATCCTTTGTGCTTCTTGCTCTGCTTCAAGTTTATTCTCAACAGCCATAGCAAGTCCAGACGGAAGTTGGATTGTTTTCAAGAGAACAGCTTCGATTTCAAATCCTCTATCAGATAATAACTCCTGCATTCTTACCCTTATCTCCTCTTCGATCACAGCACGTTTTGATGTGTGCATATCCTTAGCAAAAAATCGAGAACAAACATCTGCTGATGCAGAACGGAAAACACTTTTGATAACTACATCTTCATAGTTCGTTCCAATGTTTTCAATGATATCAGCAGCATTTTCTTGCTTGATATGGTAGAGAATGGAAATGATGGAACGAACATTGAGACCTTCTTTAGAAGGCAGATTACTTTGTATCTCCACATTAACCGTTCTGATTGGTAAACGAAGAATTGTAGTGGTCAAAGGATTAAATACCTTGGCGCCAGCCTCAATGGTATTGGGATCAAGCTTACCAAGTTTACGTTTTACGCCAACTTCACCTTGACGTACAACGGCACAAGAACTAATGAATAGAATTATTGATATGCTTAATAAGCAGTTTTTAAAAATTTTCATGATACTTCTTTTTTAGTTGAAAAAATTCGGTTGTTTAAGCGATAGTTTTAACTAAGAAGTCTCAAATAACTAGAAAAATAAATGTGATTGATGTTGAAATCTGGCTGGTTAGAATTGCTGGTTCTTAACGCCTGATAAAATACTTTACTACATTCTGAATACCGTTTTCTTTCAACCTTCCCCTTTACGAT
The DNA here is from genome assembly GCF_963691765.1 of Ekhidna sp. GTDB lineage: Bacteria > Bacteroidota > Bacteroidia > Cytophagales > Cyclobacteriaceae > Ekhidna. The sequence goes on along the minus strand of NZ_OY829375.1, from coordinate 3,993,882 downwards.
CGTGCGCTGGTATCCAGCACCATGATAAATGCTATGAAGTGCTTCTTCAGATTTTTCAGTCTTCTCAGTTTTCTCCGCAGTTTCCTCCATCATCAGGAAACTTCCAGCATATGCTATGGTAAGCATGAGCAAGAGTTGGAAAAACTTCTTAAGGATAGACTGTATCAAAATTGCATCTAATTGGTCCTTATTGTTTAAACAACAATCGGGCCAAGTTTGTTACGTTTTGCGTAAAAGTCTATAAGGGGAAAAACTGCTTATAATGAATGTAGCGATCAAAGATTTCATTCACATAATTTACAGGCTCTTGTCCCCTAACGTAACCATACTTAATAATTGACTTATTGAATTGTTCTGGCGAACTTAATAATAACAGCATATCACTTACATGCCCTTCCCATTGATTGGGATCAAGATCATTGCTTGTAGCAAGTCGTTGGGCATCCTGCATATGTCCAAGTCCACAATTATATGCCGCTAACACAAATTTCATCCTTGTAGTAGGGTCTGGAATATTACTGAAATTTTCTTCTAGCCATTTCAAGTATGACGTTCCACCACGGATACTTTCGGATGGGTTTGATAGATTTTTGATCCCTAAAGATGCGGCAGTTTTGGGCATTACCTGCATTAGACCTTTCGCACCCGCCCAAGAATCGGCCTTTGGATCAAACTTAGATTCTTGATATACCTGGGAAGCCAACAGTCTCCAGTCCCAATTAATCTCTTTTGCATACTTCTTAATCAAATCATCATATTTGCTGATCTGCTGATTGTTTAGACTATAAAATGCACTTTTAGTACGACTTCTAAAGTTTCTTTTATTCTTAAAATATTTATTGAAGGTGACATTAAAATCCGTCTTTTTCCTCACGGAAAGAATCCAATCATTGATAGCTTGTCTCAAATTTGATGACTTCTTTCTAGTGACCCATGCTATGCGTTGTGAAAAAGAAACTGGAACATCAATATTAAGGATTGGGTAGTAAGATGCATTAATGGAAGCCAAACTTTCATCTGCAATCGTATATTTAACTTTCCCTTCAGCTACCATTTGAATGATTTCATCGGTAGTCAAACTGCTAGATAAAGTATCAATATGAATTGTACCACCTATCTCGTTTGACAAACTCATCATCCTTTCCCAATAGGCAGAATTCCTACGAATTGAAACAGTGTCATTGATAAGTTCAATAGGATCATGAATTAAATGTTTCTGAAGCTCATCCCATTTCATATCCAAATAACTATCAGGTTGCTTCTGAACTAAAACTTGTCTTGTCAAGTATAAATACTCTGTAAAATCCACTTCCCATTTACGCTGGTTAGTGACAGTCATTCCATGGGCAATCAGATCTACATCGCCTCGATTGAGAACTTCAAATTGATTATCAAGGTTTTTAGAAATTACCAATTCCAATTTAAGACCAAGATGTTTGGCTAACCTTTCTAACAGCTCGTATTCAAATCCCATAGGTGTTCCACGATATAAGAAATAGCTCGTATTGCTGTAAATCACTAGCGCTCTAAGAACTCCATCTTTTTTAATGTCATAAAGGTCTTTATCTATGGAATTTTTGACAATCCAATTAACTTCTTCATCAGAACTTTCTTCATCATTAAGATTATCAAGTTTACGCTCTGTAAGACTGTTTCTATATTCTTGCGCAGAAGATTCGCAATCACATGGGCTTGTTTGACATGATGCAAAACCTACCCATATTAAAAGACAGATTGAACAATTTTTAAAAACTGTTTTCATCCTCATAGTTGCTAAATCTAGATTATAATCATCTGATTAACAATCTAATAGAGGTTATTGTTAGTAACAAAACCTGCTGACTAAGGAGTTTCTATGGTATAAAAACTCAGTTGGTTACCATCCGGATCCTTAAAATCGAAATACGAAACTACTCCCGGAACCAATTCGATATTAGTCGGTGAAATACCCAATATTTTCAGCCGTTTATGCTCAGATTGAATATCATTGACCTCCAGTCTTAAAATAGCAGTGTTAGTAGAAGATTCACCTTCAAATAGTTGTAGCCAAGTCTTTTCATTTAACTCAAATTCAACTACTCCTTCTGCAGGAGAAATAGCATTTGTATTCGAAAGTAAATCGGAATACCATTCCGTTGATGCTTCTAAATTTGAAACAGGAAAACTAAACGTACTGCTACTAAACGTACTCTGTGCGTTTAAATAAATACAACTAAAGAGGAAGATGCCTATTAATATTTTTTTCATCCCCACTTAGTTTAAAACAGACTCTAATTGATTACAAGCAAGCTCCCATCCTTCTGCAGCGCCCATTTCTGCCATTTGCTTCAATGCTTCTGGAGAGGCATATGTAACAGTAGATGTTATGGTTGTTTTAGCACCGTCGTAATCAAACTTAATCTCATGTTTCATTGGAGGAATATCACCTGATTTTTCACCATTCTCATCACAGAAATATTCTTCAGTCTTCAGTAGCTTATGTTCTTCAATGCGTAAGAAATCCATTCTACCCCGATGAACATCTCCCTCTGGTCCAGTCATTGTATACATCCAAAATCCACCCTCTTTAAATTCCATCTTTTGAATCTCGCATACGTATGGAGCAGGTGCCCACCATTTACACAACAAATCTTTGTTGCTCCATGCATTCCATACTTTTTCTATTGGTGCATCAAATGATCTAACGCCGATTACTTGATTGGCTTCTAAGTTTTCAGTAAATGTTGTTTTATTCATCATTGTGTTATTTAATATGTTTCAAGAGGTCATCAAGCTGATCAAATCGATCTCTCCATAGCTGTTTAAATGGCTCAAGCCATTCAATTATTTCCAGTAATTTTTCTGGTTTAATGTGACAAAAGCGTTCTCGCCCCTTTTTAGAAATGTCAATCATATCACACTCCTCCAATACTTTGACATGCAGTGAAACTCCCTGCCGGGATATTGAAAATTGTTCAGCCAAAGCATTCAAGTTTTTTGGCTCGTCGATAAGTGTAGATAAAATCTCCCTCCTTGTTGGGTCAGCTATTGCTTGAAATATATCTCTTCGTTGTTCCAAAATAATACGCAAGTATTTACTTGCTAATATATATGCAAGCATTTACTTGCACAAGTTATTTGAATAAAAAAAAGCATGCCTATGCATGCTTTAACAATTCAAACAATTTATTTTATTAAAACTTCAATACCCATACATTATCTGAGAAGGTATTGTAGCTACTAACAGAATTGGCTGCTTGATCCCATGAATCAAATTCAGCAATTGCTACTCTATGGAAAAACTTGTTATTGGCATGTGGTAGAACCACTTTGACACTGTTTCCTTCTTTAGATAGCTTACTAGCGTAGTCCATAGCGAGATCACCATCAAGGCTGCTTGAAATTATTACATAAAACCGTCCAGTTGGCTCAGAAACTGTCTCGATAATTCCAGCCGCTATTCGAGCTTCACGCTCTGCTATTTCATCCAGTTTGCCATTTACAATTACTAATTGATCTTGAGGATACTGTTGATTAGGGAAAAGTGCTAAAGCCTGTGAATAAAGTGATTCTGCAGATGCCCAATTTTCCAACCCGAAATCTACATCAGCGGCTTCAATGAGCTGATCGTAATCTGCCTTCTTTTTTGCCGCCTCTTCTTTTCTTTTTTGTTCAGCTTGTTGCTGAGCTAGTTGCTCTAATCTTGCTTTTTCTTTAGCCTCTTCTTCTGGCAAATAGATTCCCCAATACCATATTGCTGTGGCTGCCCCAATTAGAACAATTACAATTACGACAACTAATACAATCCTATTCCCTGATTTACTCATATATCCATTTAATGTTGATTTCTAAAGGTAAGCAAATGGGTCAACAAGTATATGTCTCTACTCAACTAATTCGCCATCCCGATACTTCTCGCGCTTCACAAGATTTCCTTCTTCGTCATAGTACTTCCATGTGCCAGACTTTAGGTCGTTTTTGTATTTCCCTTTTATTTTCAATTCACCAGTCTCGAAGTACTCAAAATAGTTGCCATGCTTTTGTCCATTCTTAATTCCAACCTCATACTTAGCATTTCCATTTTCATATTCGTCTGATTGACTCTTCGCACCTAAGTCTTCCAATTCTATATCAATGGCCGATATATCGATTTGTTCTTCAACCACTTCTGATAGCAGTATTGAATCATAATTGACTGTATCCAATGCTACTGTTGCCATTTCTGATTGATTTAACTCTGGGAAAATCATATTATCTATCGAAATAAGCGCGCGAGTTTGATAGATATCTTGAGAAGGGTACATGCTAAATGCGATTTGCGGAAAATCTTGCATGACATTTCTTCTTTTCTGAAGCAATTTGACGGTTTCATCGTCTAACATTCCGCCATTCGTATTCACCAATTCTGGTAGTTGCAAGTAAAGCATAGCACTATGCTTTTCACCTAATTGATTAATAAATCCTTTAAATGAAATACTACGATCCAAGGTACCTTCAGATAGATAAGTGTCTATGAACATCCGTAGGCTTTGAGGCTCATTAGAAAAAATCACGAATTCATCAATAATGGTATAATAAGGACGATCAAAATAGTTAAACAGCTTTCCCAATATCAGGTTGAAAAAACCTTTAACGGACATGAAGTTTATCTCATATCCTTTATAGTTGACTGTTTTAAACTTCACAGGTGTTTTCTTTTTTACCTGCTTACTTAGAAAATCCATCTTCTCTTTCGCTAGTTCAGCATCTTTTGCTTTTATAACCAGTGCTACTTGTGTGTTACTTTCCTTTGGTTCTACCTGAACTACAGCAATCTCATCGTCAATCCAAGAGGCAATATCCTCCTTAATATCAATGTTCAAAAACTTCTCCGTCTTCTTGGTATAAACAGCATAGTCCTCGCCGTATTGGGGATCTTCTCTTAGCTGCTGATCAAGTGCCTTATAGAAATCAGTAAATTGATCAAAACCTATACTAAAGTATATGGAAGTGTTGGTGGGTAATACTTTGGCAATATCTAGGTCACCTGTCCCCGATTGCTCGAAGATCTTAAGGTAAGTGGCCAGTGAATCATTATAATTAGAATACCCTTCTAACAAAAGAGATGATTCCTCCACATCAAAAAAGAAACCGCTATGAAAAAGTGGAAGATTCTCCTTCATCACATCCGTATATTCTGCTCCTAGACTATTGACTAGATATGGATAAAGAGTTTCGTAATTCAGAAAGAGCCTAATAACACCTTCACCAATGGTTTTTTTCTGTACCTCAATGAAATCAAATGACCTTGTGAGATTTGCTTGTTGATGCTCAGAAATTGATTTTTCTACTAACGTATGTGTATATGATCCTATAAAGAAGTTGTCTATAAAAGTGAAATAAAGCGTTTGCTTGGTTTCCTTCTCAAGTTTTTCATAAATGGTGAAGTCATTGAATTTTCGCTTCGTCAAGTTATTACCAGTACTAAGCCATGATCTCAAGACACCCATTCCCTCCATGTCAAAAACAAATAGGTAATCGTAATTTCCCCTATGGTAAAGATGTCCTGATATATAGATCGATCGATCGTCTACAATATCAAGAAGGCTATTAAAGGAAGATAACTGTTCTTCAATTCCTTCAAGCAATGAACCATACTCCTTCCATTCATCATCCTTTGACAAAGTCTTCCATATCTGAGTTTTTGCAAGTTTGCTCCAGACACTATAAGGCTCTTCGGTTTCCATTATAAAAAAAGCATTCGAAGGAACTAGGTTTATTGGATTCAATCTTGGTCCTCCACTAGTCGGATTAATGAATTTTTGAATCATCCAAATTCCGCCGCCCACTGCAACAATGAAAATGAAGATTACAATAAATATCTTCCTATTAGATTTCGATGAAGATTTTTCGGATTGAATAGACGAAGGCTGCTCCTGGTTAGATTCACCTGAAGATGATAGCTCGTTTTCGTTTTGACCCATGACAGAAGTTAGTTTCTCTGTTAGTTAAAGTAGTACAATATCAATGAATGTAAATCTATTGATTACATGAATTTTCTATAGAAATTCTCGATTGCATCATTGAAATCTTTAAACCTTTTGCTTCGGTACTTATTTAGATAATCGTTCGTCTCATTGAAGTCATTAATTGCAGCATTATACTCTTCCACTGCCTTGTTGTAATCGTCTACTTCCTTTTGAGTCAGCTGTTTTTGTTTCTTAGCATTAATATTCTTGGAAAGTGTTTCAAAGCGATCCTTTTTAGCGTAAAACTCAACTTGTTTTGGCATGTATTTAACAGCCTCGCCATAGTAGAACTCCAGCATCTTGAAGCAAACATCCTTTAACGTATTGTCATCTCTAAAGGAGCCTATTTTGGCTAAATCCTCTGTGCCTTCTTTTGAGACCATCTCTAGGGTCTGTCTAAATTGTTCTATATCCCCGACGTTGTTTGAGGATATCGCATTGATCATTTCACCTTCGTAGAAACTGCTTTTATAGAAGATGAGATAAATCTTATTGTAGTATTCAATAACCGAACCTGCATTGTTCAGCTTTCGAGAAATCCGCGATTTATCTTCCCTAACAGTGATGTTGTATTTCTTCACATATTCATCTTGGGCAGCACTTAACGCTGTTGATGCAGAATCCATTCTTTTGTTTGTTCGCTCTTTTGTAAGTAGATAGGCCTCCATGGCATCGTAAGAATCCTCGGCAACCTTTTCCATGTCTACAATCTTCTTGTAGTCGTTGTTAATCATATTGTAAGTAAGACCGAGGTAGTTTATATAAGCCTTTTTAAGAGAATTATCTCCTTGATAAACAGGCACTTTACTCACATTATATTTAGCTGTTTTTAAGGTAGAAGCAAGCTCTGTTCTTCTTTTTTCTAACTTATTGGCACTCTTCCCGCGCGAGGCTTGTCTGACATAATCCCAAGTATCTTTATTTATTTGATCGTAGTCTGTTGATAATTTATTTAAGTGATCGACTGGTGAGTTTTGAGCTAAAACATTAAAAGAAAGAAGTAATAGAAATAGCGATTTTAGTTGGTTCATTTAGTTTGAATTTTTGATGTTCATCCAATCCTCAAATATTAGAAATACTTCTTTAAGAACTAGATCTTTTTGTTTGTTATTCTTGATTCGATCACTCTCTTCTTCAAATGCCTCATCCTGTTCCATTGATTCAATTACAAATGTGTTGTGACTGTCGATTGAATACTCTTGTAAATCTGTATATGGGTTTTTAAAATTTTCATAGTTCAATGATACTCCCAACCCTTTTAGAAGCTTTGTTTCCATACTCTTGCTAATAGCTGAGACTTCTGACAAAAGGTCTCTTTCTTTTGATAAATATCTCAGCGTGTCAATTGGCTCATCTCTAAATTTCACTTGTCTAAAGCTTCTTTTTTTATCGAAATTGAGGATATAATCATAGTTATTCTCCCCTACTATTCTCTTTGTTAAAATGAATGGTAATTGGATATCTGGAATCACACCATGGCCTTGATAATTAGAGCCATCAAATCGATAGGATTTAATATGCGTAATCGCTACCGACCCCTGATTTTCTTTAGCATACTTGGTTTTTAATGGTAAAACAATCTGACCTGTTGCCTTACCAAATGTTTGTGCACCAACAATCAATGTATTGGGATATTTCTGCATAGTAGCTGCAACAAGTTCAGAGGCAGAAGCAGATAATGCATCAACCAGAATTATCAGATTGGTATCGATAACCTTACCACGCTTAGTATCTTTAATCAAGCGCCCCTCTGGTGTTTCATCATCTACAATTGTAAATAATGGTCCATAATCAATGAAATAACCTAATACATCAGCTGCCTCTACCGTTGAACCTCCGCCATTACTTCTTAGATCTAAGATAACGCCATCAATATTTTGCTTTTTAAACGCTAACAAGATCAAAGCCAAATCTTCTGAAGCACTCCTTCCATTCTTCGTATATCTGGCGTAGAAGCTTGGAAATTGAACGTACCCAACTTTGATATTTTCATTGTTAAGCAAATACGAATAGGTATGGTTCACCGAATTATTTACAACTCCTTTTGTCAGCTTTGCTGTTCTGTATTTGTAATCACTCTGAGATTTCACTTCTATCTCAATAGTTGTATTTCTATCCCCATAGAAAAACTCAGTCAACGTTTCGTCAGAAATGCATGTAGGCGTTACTAAATCATCCACGATTCGAATCCTAGTAATTTCATCACCAACATGTATATCTTCATTATAGCTAGCGTTGCTAAATGGAATGATTTCCGTGATGTAAAGCTGATTACCGTCTCTACCCACCATAATGCCAGTACCATAAGATTCTGAGGACAGACTACTTTGGAATAGCTTCTCTTCTTGATTGAGATAAACACTAGAGTGTGGATCGAAGCTATTGCAATAAGCGTTTAGGTATGCCTTATAAACGTAATTTGAAAGTGATTTCTCCTCACTTAATTGCTCAATGTAACATAAACTTGACTCAACATGGGTCCGGATTCTTTTATTCAAATCACTATTTATCTCAGATGCAGTTCCTTTAGTCAAGAGAGAATCTTCTTCACTTTTAAGTAAAACATTGAACTTGAAATACCTGATCCATCTCCACCTTAGTTCTTCATTATTCTTAGCGTATCTGACTGAATCAAATTGTGTCCCTAAATACACAGAATCATCGGCAAGGAAATCAATATTATTAATCGTATTTAATAGCGCTTTAGTATTCTCCAGACTAGCTTGAAACAGCTGTCTTAAATTGCCTAATCGATCTCTTGTATAGTTTTGATTGAGGGAAAAATTTGCTAGCTCATCTTGAATTTTAAGAACATCATCTTGAGTGAAAAATCTTGAATCTGGATCTAACTCAAACAATAGCTGTTTAGCGAACCTATCGTCTAGTTTCAAGATGATAGAATCATATTCAATATGATTCTCCTTAAAAAGCCTATCCAATTCACTGACAAGCTGAATATCATCCGTTGTATAGTTCTGACTAGCGCATAACAGTGGTAAACAAATAAGTAATACAGTTTTGAGTGATCTCATCAACGCTCAAAAATAGTAATCTAATAGCACTATTTGTGTTTGAATACCACCACTAAAATGACATAATTGACATTGATTCATAATTGCTATTCAGTATCAATAATCAAAGTATTTCTTATGGTCTTCTCCTCCATCTGACATTCTATTACATAGGTACCTGGCAACAAATGCTTTAAATTAATTCTATCATTGTTTTTGTTATGAACACCCTTATAGACAACATTACCGGACAGGTTATATATTGTAGTTTTTAATTCAGAAATTCCAACGATATCTAGAAAAATCATACTAGAAGAAGGATTGGGAAAAATTGTCAGATTAACCGATTTCTTAATTGATGTAACTAGCGATACAGTAATATCGATAGCGCTCGAAACTCCAGATCCATCTTTTGCAATGGCATTAATTTTTGTAGAACCGCTAGCTACAGGACTTACTAATCCGTTTTCATCTACTGTTGCAATACTACTGTCTTCTGTACTCCATTGTATTTCCTGAAAAGTTGCATTAGATGGGCTTATTGAATGATCAATTTGAAGTGTTTCATTTTCACCCGCTAGTGTGGTAATACCCCCTTGAGTCGAAAGAGAGATGCTAGATATGGAAACACACGGATCATTTGTAAAGGCAACATTATCGACATTTTCGTTCCATTTTGGTTCAAAAATTGAAACTTCATCGACAACAATGCATGTCAGATTTGGATTTTCTTCTGCATTAAAGTCTGAGATATTATTACTATTTCCATTCTTGATATTTAATGAATTAAAATCATTGCGAACTATGTTAAGTCTCGTAAGTTTTGAGTGATTTGAAAGGTCTAAATCACCGCTTAATTCATTACAGCAAATACTAATCAGCTCCAATTCCACATGATTAGAAAGATCCAAAGCAGAAAGTTCGTTTGCATCTAGTGCCAGTTCTTCTAGCTTAGAATTCGCAGAAATATCGATGGAGGTTAATCCAAGCTCTCCAGCATAAAATCGTTCTAAATCAGTATTTTGACTTATATCAACTGATGTAATATTAGTCCTGCTTACAACTAAAGTTTTTAGCGCAGTATTATTTGCCACATCAATGGAGGTAACTCCAGAAGCATCCAAATTTAAAATGGTTAACAAAGTATTGTTAGAAACATCTATTGAAGTTAAGTCCTCCATTCCTCCAGCTTCAATTACGAGTAATGCACTGTTTTGGGAAAGATCAATTGAAGTAAGTGAATTATTATAAAAGTGTAAATTCCAAAGCGCTAAATTGCTGGTAACATCGATCTGAGTTAGATTATTATTGTCACACAGAAATTCTTCCAATAAGGCTAAACCGCTTACATCTAAAGTAGAAATAAGATTTTGTCCAATATTCAGCTCTCTTAGTGATGTGTTTGAGCTTAGATCTAAAATTGCTATTTCGTTATCACGAATATTAAGCTCTTCAAGCATTGTATTTGCGCTAATATCCAGGCTTGATAGATCGTTGAAAGAACAATCCAAACCAACAAGGTTGATAAAAGCCTCAATCCCAGTCAAATTTGAGATTTCTCTGCCTGAAACATCTAAACTATTCGAAAAAGCCTCTGCTTCAGCTACAGAAATTTCATCGTCCATATTACTATTCAATGTTGAAATTTCTAATAGGTAAGATTTGAAGTTGCTATCCGGAATATTAACATTTTGAGCCTTTAAAGTAGCTAAAAGAAAAAGATTAAGAATTACGATAAGAATTGTGTAATGAGTTTTCATTTTGGTGGGCATGATTGATTTAACAATCAAGCTAGATTTTTACTCAATCAAATTCAATACCCTTTTTATGGTATTTTTAAGCTAACTATATGATTATCAGCATAATAAATATGAATATTATTATTTTCATGAATGTAAAAACTGATCTAAATCAATTCAGAACTTCAAGGATTAAATCAGCGATTTCAAACCGTGGAAAATCTCCACTATTGCAGAGCAATACAATAGTTAAATCTTCGTCTGGCTGCGTTAAAAACATGCTATAAAACGCAAAGTCTGTTCCCGGATGATAAATGATCTTATGCTTCTTAGATGTTTTGAATAAGTACCTATCAATCATCCAACCATAACCATAGCTTGCTTCCCAATCCTTATATTCTACCTGTTCCGCTTGAGCATTTTTAACTAGTTCCTCATCAAGCAGCGAATTGGTTGTTAGCGCTTTACTCCATTTCAAAAGATCACCAGACGTTGAAACAATTCCTCCAGCCCCAATAACATTTTCTAGATAATATGGAGTCTCAGGTTGGCCATAATAGTATCCTTCAATTGTTGGCTCTCCCTCGGACCCAAAGTATGTATTCGTCATGTTCAAAGGTTCGAAAATCATTTTCTTCAAAAGAGTTCCGAACGACTCCTCACCCGCTAATTCAGCTATCCTTGCAAGGATCACATATCCCGAATTGGAATATTTAAATTCCGTACCTGGATTGAATTGCAATGAATCGCTGCAAAACTTAGATACCATTTCTTCGCTAGTGAAGCTTTCTTTAAAAACATCCACGAGGTATTCATTCTTAGACAAATAGTTAGGAATGCCAGATTGATGGGTAAGTAACTGCTCTATTGTAACATCACCATGTATATACCCTGGCAAATATTTAGAGATCGAATCAGATACTTTAAGCTTCCCTTCCTTTTCAAGAAGTAAGATGAGCATTGAGGTAAAAGTTTTACTGACGGAACCTATCCTAAACTTACTATCAGCATTTATATCCTGATTTTGATATGGATAAGATTTAGTCAACAAGACATTATCATTATACGACACAAGCGCATTCCCGTGAAAAAGTCCCTTTTTATAGTAAAAGGTAAGAATAGAGTCGATGCGAGCTGCTGGGTCTTTTGGGTACTTCTTTAGCTTCTTTCTAACTTCCTTTTTCGTGTCATTCGCAGCATTATTTCCGACAATAACACTTGAAATTTCTGAAAAATCTGAGTCGGGCAACACAATGGTGTAATCATTCCAAAAGGTTGAGTCGTATGCAAGATTTTGAAATTCAATCAGCTGACCTTTTGATAATGCTTCCTCCTTAGATATAACTACAGGATCATCCAAGTTAAGCTCAGTAACTAAATGATCTACTCGTGTATTTAGGACAAAATTATAGTGGGAACGTTTGCTTTTAAATCTAAGGTCAGTATCATATCTAGAGTCCTTGAGGTAATACTTTTCACCAACTTTCGCATAGCGAACATTCGACTTCTCACTTATCAATTTTATATCAATACCGAAGATGGCCATTAAGGCTTGATACGCTATGTTGAATTTAAAGTATTGGACGCTCTTTTGACTAACCCCATAGTCTAATTCAAGAAATGCAAAATCATCTTTACGAATGTAAAACTGACCTTTAATTCCAAGTTCTTTGACACCATCTAACTGATCAAATGAAATGAGGTAAACATCTACCCCATCATATTTGAATTCTCCCTCAAGAATGAAAGAATGCTGCTCTAAGAATTTCTTTTTTGTAAACGACTTTAAGAACCCCTTACTGTTAACCTCATCTACTGCGAAGACACCTTTTGGAGTAATACCTAAATCCACACCCCTTGCTTCCCTCTCATCGGTAATGGCCCTCATTTTGTCCAGTCTAAGCAGATCAATTTCTTTGGGAACTTTAGATCTATACAAATCGAATACTGCCTCAGAGAGATGTACATACTTTCCATTTTTTCTTGAAGTAAGCCGATAAAATCCGCGACTGCTAAATGCTTCCTGATAGTAGTTTTCATCTATTCTTTCCAAAGCATTTTGAAGGACCATTTTTGCGGTTAGACTTGTTACTACTACCTCCTTTAATGACTCTTCTTTTACTTTAAGTTTGACATCCAGTCTTTCGGTGATGTCTGCCAGCTTAATTGTTTGACTGAAGTAGCCTACATAAGAAATACGCAAGCTATCCCGACGATCAACATCCTTTAATACCAATCGAAATGCCCCTTTTGAATTTCCAATGGTACCTCTGGTACCTACATCCAATGAAAGAGTGGCAAAAGGAAGTGGCTCACCTGTTTCTGAAGATGTAACTACTCCTTCAATGATGAACGATTGACCAAGTAGTATGTAGGAGTAGAATAGTAAGAGTGTAAATAGAAACTGCTTCATCTAAATATTTTTAAGATGAATGCAATACTAGATCACATGGTTGTCTGAAATCAGTGATTAACAATCATTAACCGGATATGCAAAATCTTCTAAATGAACTGCAGGTTTGAAAATGAACGACCAAGGATGCTAGTAGAGTCAGATTCCAACCATCGATCAATTATTGTGGCATACACATTCCTAAAATCTATCGAATGAGATACATCTCCATCGTCTAAATTAGAAAGATCAGGCATCTCATTATAAATACCATTCTTCTTCAGACTACCTCCCATAAGAAGTAAATTGTTTGCTTTGCCATGATCGGTCCCATTGCTTGCATTTTGCTTGACTCTTCTCCCAAACTCAGAAAAAGTCATTACCAAAGTATCATTCCACCTATCGTTTTGCTTTAAGTCATCAGCAAATACTGATAAAGCTTCACTATAGATTTTCAAAAGGCGGTCTTGTCGACCTCTTTGGTTATTATGCGTGTCAAATCCACTTAAACTAACATAGTAAATGGGCGCTTCAACTCCAGAAATAATCATTTCTGCTACTTCCTTTAATTCCTTGCCGAAGGAATTATTGGGATACGTTTTACTAGACTTATAGATTTTATTCTTTTCATACAGATATTTAGCGCTACTCTTAATATCTGCTTGAGACTTATATAAAAAATCTACCATTTCATTTGCATGATCTTTAGCTTCAGGAGTATTAATCATCCGTGATGAATTATAGAATTGATTGATGTTTGTTAATGGTACTCCCTTCCTCTTTTCCCCTTTCATTGACATGCTCAAAATATTTCCCATTTCAATGCCAGTGATGTTATCCTCATCCGTACATTCATTATCCAAATACCTACCAAGCCAACCACTTGAAACATATTCGTCAGAATCACTGGCTGTATGCCATATGTCCATACTTCTAAAATGAGACCGATTTGGATTAGGATATCCTACCGAATTAAGAATACATACATCACCCTGATCATAAATCTTATTTAATCCCTCCATTGCTGGATTCACTCCGATCTCGTCATTCAACTGTAAGACCTTCTCTCTACCTAAAAATAAGCCCGGCCGAACTGATTCAAGTATTTCATTTCGATAAGGTATAATCGTATTCAGTCCATCATTTCCTCCTGATAACTGAATGACTACCAGTCTTTTACCATTATTTAATGAAAGTGGATTGGCTTTTAAAAATGAAGGCAACAAAAATGATCCAGCTGTAACAACAGCAGATTGTTTAAGAAATCTTCTCCTCGATATATCTTGATTTAGCATAATTGATATTCTGGTTTAGACGTCAGAAATATGATTTGATCGATAAAACCTTCATTAGATGTTTCACTCTCAAATTCTGGTTGAATGATAAATTGGGATAAGTCCGCAAAAGACAGATTGGAAAAGCTTTCGTTCATTGAAGTCGTATCAAGCGCTGTTTCTAACTTCTTTAGTTTTCCCCGAAGATTGAATGCATCATTATCGTCATACGAAACTGCATCAGCATCAATAAGTCCTGACCTAAATACGAGTTGCGGTAGATTAACTCTGAACATCAAAGTTGCACTATCTACCCAGTCTTTTCCATCATTCCAACCTGCTACATTTGGCGGTTTAAATAGCATCTGGCCGAGCGTACGCTGCAGATAAATAAGGCTTTCATTATTGGCGATTTCAAGGTGCAATTGACGCTGCATACCCACTAGCAGTTCAATCGGGCTCTTAATCCTTCTAGCAAGATTTTTAGAATCGTAAAATTCATTTGAAGTAAAAAGTACTTTTAGCGCAGAGCTAATGTCATAGTTGGTTCTATATAGCTCATCAGCAATCCTTCTTACTAATTCTTGATTTCCTTCATAGTTCACAAAAAATCTCACCCATTTTTCACTAATATACTTTGCCGTCTGTTTCTGTTTCAGAAGTATGTCAATCACATCATCTCCATCAAGGTTACCAGATTGGCCTAAAACTGTTTTCAAATCAAAATCATGAAAGAATTTTCTAAATACGAAGTTTCCATCCTTATTGAAGCCCCAACCTGTAAAAGCCCTTGCGGCTTCTGAAATATCCTTTTCAGTATATCCATTATCTCGACCCAGTGTAAACAATTCCATCACTTCTCTAGCAAAATTTTCGTTAGGTGATGTCTTTTTATTCTGCTGGTTATTCAAATACTGCAACATGGCAGGCGTTTTTGAGATCTCTCTCAAAAGCGTACCAAAATTGCCAATAGCATTGGTTCTAAGTATACTCAGATAGGATTGCAGGAATAACGGATTGCTAGAGGTACAAGCAAAATGATCATGCCAGAAAAAAGCCATTTTCTCGCGAAGCTGACCATCAGAACCAACCATCTCCTTTATCCACCTAGTATTCAGTTCGATCAACGCCTCCCTTGCCTTCTCTTTAAGCACTTTCCTTTGTTTGGCAGACATGCCTTTTATCTTCATAAGATCTACCTTTGGCATATCTGTTTTTATTTCCGTGATTTCTTTGCAACTTCTAAGTTCTGCTTCATAAACTTGTTCAGGTGTCAGGCCGATATAGTCATTTACAGTTTTTAAATCGGCACCAAATCCTGATCGGAGCAAAAGATGTTGCACCTGCTTTTGGGTAAGTTTCATATATGCTTAGACTGAATTTTTTTTGAAAGGTTTAATTGACATTGATTTTACGAAAAGTCATCCTTATTATTATATTTTAAAAACTGAGTTAACAGCCTTGGATGAAAGGTGATAAACGACAAATTTGGATAGACGCGGGATATCGTCGATTTGCAACCCATGGAGAAGCTGGACTTTCAGTGGAAGCTATTGCAAGAGATCTAGGCAAGAATAAGTCTTCATTCTATCATTACTTTGGTGAAATTCAGGTGCTAAGACATGACATACTGAACCAGCACATAGATAATTCGAAGCTTGTTGGACAAAAAATAGAGGCGGCCAATTCCTTAGATCCAGATGTACTCAATGTTATTCTAGAGCATAAACAAGACTTTTTATTTCATAAACAACTAAAGCTTGAAAGCGACCCTACCTATAAAACACATCATGAAAAAGCATATGCATTGGTAGAAGCTCCATTGGTCACTTCCATTAGCAAAGCCTTTAACCTTGAGGAAAAGCAGCTTTTTTCAAATGCATTGCTCAGCTTAGTAAGTGATAATTTTTTACTTAGAATAAAGGAGGCCAATCTGTCTCTAGAATGGTTAAGAGGCTATGTGCAGGAGTTAAAAGCACTAACCCAACATGTTAAATAAACTAGGTTTTTAGACGGAACCCGATTAAAACAGATCGTTATCTCTTCTTATCTTCGATAATAAAATTGTATCAGAATGAAGATTAGATGGATAAAATACCTTTCAGCGTATAGCATACCCTTTGCAGTTCTGACTTCTTTATACCTGGGAGGGTGGTATAGTTTCATTGCGATTATTTATGCATTTGGTCTGATTCCATTCTTAGAGTTGTTTACAAGCGGGTCTCTCAAAAATATGGATAAGACACAAGAAGAGATTGCACGTGAAGATCGAACATATGACTTCTTACTTTACGGACTTGTGCCTGCTCAGTATTTCATCCTTGGTTACTTTATTATGCAAGTAAGTCAGGGTGGACTGCAAACTTTTGAATTGGTAGGAATGACACTAGCATATGGAGTTGCATGCGGATTAGCCATAAACAATGCACATGAGCTTGGCCATAGAAACACGAAAGGTGAGAAAATCATGAGTAAGCTGTTACTATTGTCTTCATTATACATGCACTTCATTATAGAACACAATAGAGGACATCATAAGAATGTAGCTACAGTTGAAGACCCAGCTTCCAGTCGATATGGAGAATCTATTTATTCATTCTATTTAAGAACAATATCCGGATGTTGGATCTCTGCATGGAAATTAGAAAGGGAAAGGTTAGTGAAGATAAAAAAGTCGTTTATCAGCATTCACAATGAGATGATTCGATTCCAAATATTTCAGCTTGTCCTTATCGCTGTGATTGGATACTTCTTTGGAATACAGGTTATGTTACTTTTCATTGGTGGCGCAGCCGTAGGATTTTTACAACTAGAGACCGTGAATTACATCGAGCATTACGGATTGCAGCGAAAAATGAAAGATGGACGATATGAGAGGACTTTACCGATCCATTCTTGGAATTCAAATCACCCATTAGGTCGCTTAGTTCTGTTAGAATTGTCAAGACATTCTGATCACCATTTTATGGCAAGCAGGCCTTACCAGGTTTTGAGACATTTTGACGAAAGCCCACAAATGCCGACAGGGTATCCAGGCATGATGATCATGTCCCTATTCCCTCCTATCTGGTTTAAAGTAATGCACAGAAAAATTGCTTCTTACAAAGAGTCACAAGAAGGAAAGCATTTGGCTTAGTCGAATTGGCCAGCTTTGGCAAAGCTAGCCCACATACAATTAGAATATAGGATCAATCAAAATCACATCATTGCTTTCTCAACTTGATTTTTGCCTGTAATAGCAGAAGCCGTTAAAAACCCAGCAAAAAGTGCTCCCGCAACGCCTGCTGTTACAATATCCTGACCTGTTAAAAAAAAGTTTTTAATTGGTGTACGAGGCTGGAGAAAACGATTCTCATAACGTTCTGGATTATGATCAATTCCGTAAAGTTCACCTCGCTCATAATTCATGAAGTGCTTGGTGGTAATAGGACTTGACAACTCATAATGATCTATTTTTCCTTTGAGTTGTGGTTCAAGACGGAATAGTTCATTAAGTAATCTTTGAGAGAACTTTTCCTTCAGTGTTTCATACTCATCACCTCGCTTTTTCCAACGTGTTTCCTCCCACTGTTGAAAAATATCATAAGGCATCACAGTAATTATATCTATCGTACTTTTTCCAGGATATCGCTCATTCCGGGTTGGATCTTTTGCTGAGGGAAATGAAATATAAACAACTGGGAATGGTGCATCTAAATCATTGCTGTATCGTTCAACACAGGCGTCGTGGTCCAGATCATCGGGATAGATCCAATAGTTTGCCTTAGGTAACTTCAGTTCCTCTGGTGATCCAGTTAATCCAATATACAAACACGCATGTGCTGCCGAAGGATTGACCTTTTGCAGTTGATCATTGACTTGATACTTGTTAATAAGGTCCTCAGGAATAAGTTTTGTGTAGGTATTAATAAATCCTGTTCCACTAATTACACAATCGGATGTGATAACACTGCCATCGTTCATTTCTACACCCACAGCTTTGCCATCATTAATTTTCACCTGCTTTACTTCAGCATTCGTGAGAATTGTTCCTCCTGCTTTTTCTATTATTGGATCCACAGTCTCTACTATTCTTGAAGATCCTCCAACAGGAAAACACCCTCCATGAAAATAGTGCTTTGAAATGGATGCATGCATTACGAAACTACTTTGTGCTGGTGGCAGGCCATAATCTCCATATTGTCCTGTAAGAACTTTTATGAGTTCTTTATTATCAGTAAGCTCATTCAAGACAGAGAGAGTTGATCTAGTTGCATATTTGAGATACGGCTTACGCATAGATTTACCCATCAAAGTCTGAACTCCTTTTGGAACAGCTTTTTCAGCAAAGTATTTACGGCTTGCTTTAGATACTTGAAAAACAAGATCTACGTATGCATCAATAGCTTGTGCTTCTTCGGGAAAATATTCTTTTAGCTGATTTTTATAGTTCTCAACTCCTTTTTTGAAATCATAAGTCTTATCACCAATGACAATTCGATCATAAACATCTCCCATGTCTGCCCACTTTAGTTCTCCATCCGTAATGTGATCAAAGAGTTTTTTCAGTACTCCATTTTCTCTATTCACCTCTCCTATATAGTGTATGCCAACATCCCACTCGTAACCTCTCCTTTTAAAAACATGTGTATATCCACCAGCGGTATAATGGCGCTCTAGTAAGAGTACTTTTTTTCCTTCTTTCGAAAGGCATGCACCTGCTGCCAAACAACCCATACCAGACCCAATTAATATGGCATCATAGTGATTTGAAATTTCATGTTTTTGTTTGTACGATTGAACCATTGCGATTTTGATTAAATGAAAATAGAATCAGCATTTGACAAGATAAGTCATCTTCATTTATGATGTCCTTTTCAATTCATCAATAACTTCATCAACAATTGCTCTACTGTAATTGTGCATCTTCCAATGCCCCGGACTCCACCCATCGAGAAATCTATAGAAGTCAGCCCATGCATACTTATACAATTGACTCCACTCATTTTTAAGTAACTGAAAATTAATGTGTTTATCAATTACTAATTCAAGCTGAGAGAAATAATAGTCTAGCAACTCATCTTCATATTCAATACATTCATTCTCATAAAAGCAGCTGCTTATTAAATAAGCAACATCTTTCATTCCACATCCTTTTCCTACATATTGAAAATCTACTGCAGCTATATTTTCTCCTTCGCCAAAGCAAAAATTTGCAAGTTTAGCATCACCATGTACAAAAGTTTGAAACTTGGCTGAGGATAGACGTTCATCAATACCAGATGCATAACTTTTAAGATCTATGTTCCGCATCCTTTTAAGTTCATCTGGCCTGGTTGCTAGATGCCAATAAGTACCAGATGCCCAAAGTCCATGTGAATCTGTATTCATAAATTCAGAGTGAAAACCAGCTAACCATCTCAAACATTGCTTAGCGATTCTTATAGTAGAATCATCGTGGTGAATTCGCTTATTAAAACCAGAAGCGTCTAAATCCTCAAGTATTATTAGCAATTCATCATTCTCTTCATGTTTATGAAGACATTGAGGAACCTTACACATATCATTCAATCGAGGTGCATAGTCTTCATACCATCGCATCTCTACTTTGTAGGAATGAAGCTTTCTTTCATGAGATAGAGTAGTATTCCAACCACGTGGATGCTTGCCCTCCTCAGGAAATCTTATGTATTTCACTATCACTGAAGAATGCTCCCCATTCTGCAAAAAATACCTAATAATCTCACCATACCCACTCCACAATTCTTGAACGGATTCTTTATTTAGAATATCACTAGCATTTGTGGCTTTCAAAATATGCTCTTCAACATTCAACATAAGTTCTAAATTGAATCATTTTATCAGGAACTCATAAAGAATTCTTTATTCGCTCTAATATGCTTTCATATTCACTCACTCTTTGAGGATTAGCTAGAAAACGTGTCGCTTCTTGCAGAACCAGCAGATCATTCTGTGAATAGTCATTGGAAAGTGCTAGTTGTCGCTTGATTCTATCAACAAAATAGCTAAATGTTCCATTTACAAGTGCCTGAGCCTCATCATCCATATCCAAGATCTTCATAGCACTTCCAAGTTGTATATCTGCGTATGATGCTTGAAGGTGATCATGGTATAAATGATCAAATGCAAATAAAACCAACATCTTTGCCCTGTCCATCTCTCCTTTTTCAAGACACGCTCTTATTAAATTGTTAAAAGCAAACTTGGTAGGCATGATCATTCTTGCTTCATAGTCTTCATGATTGAAATAAACACTTTCATTATTGAGGTTCGAATAGTCTGCTTTATCTACTAGGTTTAGCTGACTTTTTTCAATATCCATTGGTATTTCATCCGAAGAATTGACAGACGGTTTTAGCCTATAGACAAGGCCTTCTTGTATCAAATATGGACGTAAATCAGACTGAAGACTATTTAGCCCTGTAAAATTGAAATAAATGGGTCTCTGCCAATCATTGCTGTAAATCAGATCAAGAATTGCTAATTCACTTTTAGGTAACGTCCTACCATTAATAGTCACCTTCAGCTCTCCTTTGGAAGTAGGAATTATGACTTTCTTTGATGGTAAATAGAAGAATTTACTCTCATTTGTACCTGGCAATATTAACTGTTGACTCTCCCTTTTGAGTGCTTCCATATACCTATCCCAAAGAATAGGCGAATCGGTCTTTTCATATATGTAGAGCGGATTGTATGGTCCATATTCATTGTAAGCCTTTTTAAGTGTCAATGCTAAAGGGGGCGAATCGTAATACCGGCGAGTCAATTGATTGATATACCAATCTGCATTGAAGTAACTCATCACTTTGACTCTTACATCGGTTCTAAATCCTTCAACATCCTGGAGATACCAAAGGGGAAATGTATCATTATCTCCT
The DNA here is from genome assembly GCF_963691765.1 of Ekhidna sp. Taxonomy (GTDB): domain Bacteria; phylum Bacteroidota; class Bacteroidia; order Cytophagales; family Cyclobacteriaceae; genus Ekhidna. Next base: position 3,972,601 of record NZ_OY829375.1, on the reverse strand, counting down.
CCGGTAAATAAAACCGCATTCTTTTCGCAGCTGTCTAGTAAGTTTCTTGCGTTGGCTAATTGAAATGTACGACTAGATCGATCGTGATCATCAAGGTTTTGATGAAACATCCATAATGGAATGATTAATGATACAATTAACGCCAGATACTTTGAATTTTTAGGACTTATTAATTGTGTCATAGACATAATACCTATGCCTATCCATACACTAAAGGAAACGAAGGATCCAACATATATGTAGTCTCGCTCACGTGGTTCATTTGGCGTCGCATTTAAGTATACAGCCAAAAGAAGACCCGTTATCAGAAAGAATGACAGATTAGCAACAAAGCCTTTTTTATCCTTTTTATAGTGGTAAAAAAGTCCAAAAAAGCCAATTATGAGTGGGATCATGAAATACTGGTTGGTGGCTCTCGAGTAACTCTCAGCGTATCGATCAGGGAGACCTTGCCAAGGTTTCAACCATCCAGCATGCATTTCGTCACTCACTCTACCAGAAAAATTCCATAGCAAATACCTAAAATACATTTCACCAAGCTGATATTTAATCATGAATTGGACGTTCTCAATGAAGCCTGGCTTCTCTCCTTTCGCAAGGCCTGTCCATTGTCTATAGGTTGCTATGTGCGCGGGATCGTTACTGTATATCCTAGGAAGAATGGTTAATCTGTCTTCTGTGTAGTGATACTCAGGAATAGTCCCAATTTCTTCGTATCGATCTTCATTGATAACATAACTTTTAGCTTTGGTCGAAGTGTCTTCAATCTCTGCATCAAAATAGGGTCCGTATATCAGAGGACGACTTGGGTAAGATTCACGATTCATGTAAGGCTTTATTTTGGCCAAATTACTTGGCGTAAACTCATTGATTGGGGGCATTTTAGATGACCTTACAAACAGCATCAAATAAGGTGAAAAGCCGAATAAAATCATGAGAAACGTAAGGATTGACAACCTTGCTTTTTCGAACTTAAACCATAGAATGATGAACAATCCAGCAAGAAAAAGTAAGAGAAATATCACTCCCGAATAAAAGGGTAGTGAAAATATATTTACCATCAGGAGATCTATTCGAAACGCCCACTCGAATAAGTCGACAGCAACAACTTTGCTGATAATCAGAATTGCCCCGATTCCAATCGAACAAGAAACAATAACATATTTCCAATTAAAAGAGTGTTTTTTATCTCTCCATATCAATGCACATACCGGCAGAATTAGGATACACATTGGATGAATACAATAAGACAAACCCAGAATGTAAGCAAACTGTAATAGTCTTAGATGCTTTGTTATTTTATTTCCTTCATTCGCTTTGATAGAAAGCCAAATTAGAAGTGTCATAAAGAACATAGAAGGTCCATATGTTTCTGCCTCAACGGCAGAAAACCAAAATGAATCTGAGAAGGTCAAACATAATACTCCTCCTAAACTACCAATCAGAACCACAAACTTGTTATTCAAAATTCTACAACCAAAGTGCATGGTTATCAGGAAAGTAATACCAATGCTCAAGGCTGAGAATACTGCAGACATGAGGTTAATGTAAAAGGCAACCCTTTCAACATTGCCTAAAGCTAAAAGAGAGAATAATCTTCCAATGAGTAAAGTAAGAGGTATTCCGGGAGTATGCGGAACTTGCAATTTATATGCGGTAGCGATAGTCTCAGAACAATCCCAAATAGAGGCCGTCGGTTCTATGGTTAAAATGTAAGTTACTAACGGAACGAGGACAGACAATCCAAATCCAAAAGACAAAAGAGGTTCAGAGTAAATGCAACTCTTAACACTTTTCATGCTCACATCTGAGAATATGAATACAGGCAGTACTAACCCTATAAACAATAAAATTGGGGCTATCGTTAAAGAAAGTGAACTAAAGCCATGCGGTGATGTATCTAGCTTCATTAGTACAAGCGCAACAACTTGTAGAATGATGCTTATAATTAGGTATACTTTTTTGCTGTTTGATAAAGTGATTTTCATTCAGCAAGCATATCCTAGCACTACTATTTGATTAGTTAAGCTGTGTAAAGAAGTGTTAAATGAAAGTTAAAAAGAAGTTATTCCTTTAAACTGGAGCATATCAAAGCTAATTTTAAAATAAAACTCAAATGAAAAAGCTACTTATATCTGGCGGTGTAGTCGCAGCGTCATTAATAGGTATTTTCAGTTTCTGGTTGACTGAAGCCATTGAAGCTAACGCTTCTCAATTTGATCACTCTGTATCGGTAGCGCTTTTTTCTGTAGCAGATACGATGAGTGAGAAGGCAACGGTGGAAAAACGATCTCCTAACCTTTTTTATGTTTCCACAAATAGCGCCATTTCTAACAAAGAAATAGACACACTCATCCAACAAGAATTTGATGCAAGAGGCTTAAGATTAGACTATGAAATTGGTATCTATAATGCCGAAGATGATTCATTGGTTTATGGCAATTATATCAAAGCTTCAGATACACCTCCAGCTTCAATTTCCAACTGCGACTATGAACCAGATCTGGGAGTGAATAAAAATTTCGCTGTTCTTTTTCCTGCACGAAGGACCTACTTATATGGACAAATGAATGTATGGTTCCTCGTAGTGGCTATGCTGGCACTATTTTCATGGATCTACTATTATATTAAAAACCATACTACAAACGCAAGACTCGGTGTTTTGGTGAATAGAAACCAAATTCGCTTGGGTGAAACTTGCCTTGATTTCCACAATCAAAGTTTAGAGGTTGAAAATTCAACATATCGCTTGACCTACAAGGAAAATCAAATATTAAAACTGCTATTTGAGAACCCCAACCAAATAATAAACAGAGAGGTATTCCTTGAAACCATCTGGGAAAAGGACGGTTTTTTTGTTGCCCGAAGTATGGATGTATTTATCTCCAAAGTACGAAAGTATTTGAGTGCAGATGACAAATTAAAAATTGAAAATCTGAGATCAATTGGCTATCGACTTCATGTGAAAAAATAGATACAGCACTTACTAATTCTTACTTTATAGCCCAAAAACCACTCAAAATGTCCTCAACCTTTGATAGCTTAGTAACCCAAGCCTATTAATGTGCGACTCGAAGACAAGATAAAAAAGTGGATGTTTTTCTTCTATGCGCTTGACGTAAATCGTGATGGCGTATTAGAACCCGAAGATATTGATGAGATTATCGATCGATTGATCAGAACGAAGCCTGACTTATTCACAGACTCACAGGCAAATTACCTGCGTTATATAGCGCTTAAAAATTTTGATCGGCTTCTCATAGAGGCTACTAAAGGAAAAAAACGTAGAATTAACATCCAGCAATGGATCAATATCATAAAAAAGAACAATGAAATAGATAAGGAATCCTATTTCATTCGATGGTTCTCGCTTTCGGTTGTACGCTTCCTTTTTGATCTATTTGATTTCAACAGAGATGGATTCATCGATTTTGATGAATTCGAAGCACTTTATAAAATTCTTGGATTGAATAGAGCAAATACAATATTTGCATTCAAACAGATGGATATAAACAAAGATGGAGTCCTTAGTAAGGTTGAGATATATGAAGCCATCAGCAATTACTTTTCTGCAAGCAATGCAACGATCAACAGTTATGTATTTGGTCAGTTTAGAAATTTATCTCAAGACTATTTCAATAAGCTGATCGCTGCCACGCGTGAAGATTCAAAAAAATTGAACCATAAATAATGCAGTTCTGTAGAATAGATTCTTAAATAATTTTTAAGAATTTGAAAACCAATCCGTTTTAAGTTAGTTTAATACTTCCACCAGCTAATGAAAATAACGGTTCTATATATTGCAAGCGTCTTTTGCTTCAGCACTTTGCTATCCCAAAGCACTGGTACTATTGTTCTGGAAAATGAAGATCCACTTACAACCACTACTTAGAGACGTATTCTAAAGAGGAACTTAAATCCTCTAATATCAATCATGAACAGAGCAGAATTCAGCAGATCTGGATTAGGGACACATTTATTGGAGGCTTCATCCTCATGCTAATAGTCTCAGCCCTTATCTACTACAACTACATGAGAAAAGCCAGAGCAAATAGCCGTTTGCAAAGTCTGAATAGCGAAATTAAGAATCAGCAAATAATACTTGCAAACCAGGCCCTAAAAGTGCAAGAATTAAACGAATCTCTCAACGCTATCAACGAAACGCTTGAAATAAAAATTAAAGCTAGAACTAAGGAGCTCCATGACAAGAACAATGAACTAGAATTGAAGAATCGTAAACTTGAAGAGTATGCTTTCATCAATGCCCATTTGTTACGGGCGCCAATAGCTAAACTCCTTGGGCTTATTCAAGTCATCGATGCCAAATCTTTAGATGAATATGGGCATTCAAGTATGCTGGAAAGTCTTCGAAGTTGTACTACGGAGTTAGATACTGTTGTTAGGCAAATTGCCATTGCCATTCGAAATGAAGAATATCAGTAAGCCTCTATTGAATATTCAATTTAATGCACAAAATATCTCCTGATTTATACTGACCTGATGGGGCCAAGGTTTTAATTATCTGTGAATTACAATGTGCTATAATTAAATCATAACTCCCTTTAAATTGTACATCAAGAACTTCGGCAGAATAGCCCTCAGAATTAACGATGGAAAACTGCTCGGGTCGTACGATCAATGATAAATGATCTTCACTCTCTACCCATTGGGACATTTGAATTTCGATATACTCACCAAATAATCCTGCCACATAAGTGTTAATCGGTTGATAGTATATTTCTTTCGGACTCCCCTTCTGCTCTAGCATCCCAGACTTCATAACCAGTATTTCATCAGCCCAAGGTAGTATATCTATTGGGTCATGTGATACAATTAATACAGTAGCATCAATTGCTTTTTCAATATTATTAACCGCTTCTTTCATCAACGATTTGTGATGGGGATCTAAACTAGAAAATGGCTCATCCAAGAGAAGAACTTCGGGTTCCTGCAAGAGTACCTTGGCCAGAGCTACCCTTTGTTTTTCACCGCCTGAAAGCTCTAATGTCCCTTTTGATAGTAAATGATCTATTCTACAAAGAGATGAGATGCTAGTAACATCATCTTCATTGTGTGCATATACATCAAGAAAATCGAAAACAGATACAAATTTTGTCAGCTCGAATACTTGCGAAAGATATGCCATTTGAGGATGTCCAGGGATTAATCGATCAAGCTTAGGATATACATTCTCATCATTATAAAGCACAATGCCATCTTCGGGTTTTGCCAGGCCACTTATTACCTTAAGCAAGGTTGATTTTCCAGATCCAGTTGACCCGGCTATTCCAATTTTACTGCTCTTATTAATTGAAAGCTTTTCAAAACTTAATGCTTCATAGTCTGCAGAGTAGCTCTTCTTGATATTTTGAAGTGATATTAAAGACATCTAACTGGATTTCTGTTTACAGGACTAAGCTATGGTGATTTCGAAAAATCTAGGTTTTATCTCGACTAAATCTGATAAAACATCTTGGTAATACTCTAAATTGAATTCACTATTAATCAACCATCAAATTATGAAATACTTGACCCTAACCTTATTCTGCTTTCTGTCATTAACAGCAAAATCACAAGAAGATATTGTTGCAATCGTTGATGATTTAACAATCAAATGGGATAAGCAAGCTGAAGCTCTTCAAAAGTACTCTGGTATGAAATATTACTGCACATCAGATGTATATAGAGATAAGACTATCGGACTACTAGATAAAATCCACCACTATGATACCCTTCTGTATGGTATAGTAAGTGAAAAGTATGCTAATGTAAAAGACAAAGAAGCTGCTGCTACATTAAAAGACATTTTAACAGTAGAAACAGATTATACGACTCCTAATTTCAAAGCCTTTTTAGGTGATGAGTGTAAGAGGTTCAATGAAATAGAAGAAACATACTCAAAGGAAAGTGGATCTGACTACTATAAGGAAATCGAGAAACTTGAAAAAGAACTTGGAAAGTATGTTATAAATGTCACCAAGAGAATTGATTTAATAGATGAACATATCCATCATTTAAAGCTTGATTGATAACTACGGAATTATTTTAGATCAAATTGACGTTATAATTACAATAAGGTATTTTGGTTTATCAGAATAGATAAACCGCTAAACGAACATTAATAACTTCTCAGCTAAAAGAATGTGTTGTTTTCCAATATTTTTATTCTATTTATACTTGAAGGAAGATACCAATGGAACCAATCAAAATACAGCCTACTAGAAACACGCCAGCAGTTTTACTCGATCCTAACAGAGGGGTCTTTAAAATATATGGACGATCAAGTCCTGAAAATTCCATTCAATTTTATGATCCAATCAAAGATGTGCTAGCAAATCAAATCAATGGCAATACATTGGATGTCCGAATCAAGATGGAATACTTCAATACAAGTTCTTCCAAATGCATTTACGATCTTCTGAAGGAAATTAAGTCTCTATCTGATAAAGGGAAAGAAGTAATAGTTCGATGGTATTACGAAGAAGATGATGAAGACATGTTAGAAGCTGGAGAAGACTACAGTGATCTACTTGATCTTCCATTTAAGTTTATTGAATTCCATCCTGATCAGTATCAAAGAAGTGCCTAAGACCTTACTTTTCCTAGTAGTTTAAATATCTGAAATTTCCTGCTGGCACCGAATTAAAATAGTATATCAGAACACATAGTACTATATACCAGACTGCTATTAATGCATTCGCAATTCTGTTTCCCAACTTATTTCTTAAAAACTGATACATAATGTTATCCTAATCCTAAAAGGGTCTTAAAAACTTGTACAGAATCCCAAACTGAATCTTCTTTAATCCAGGCAAAACTTACCACAACAAAGTTAAAAGTCAGCAACATACTAAAACCGTCATAGACTTTTCCTAAGAATCCTGGATACTGGTTTTTAAAATACTTGCTATACAAATTCCAAATAACAATACCTATCCCATGAAATGATGCCCAGATTACATATCGAGGAGACAATTCATGCCAAAGTCCTAAAACTAGCATCGACGCAATTACAGCCATCCAAGGTAAACGTGTGTAAGAAGCTATTGGAGTAAAAATGTAGTCTCTGCACCATTGAGATAATGAAATATGCCACCTCTTCCAAAAGTCATTAATATTTGATGCAAGAAATGGGAAGTTGAAATTTTCTAATATTCTAATTCCGAAAAGCATAGAAAATCCAATTGCTATATCTGAATATCCGGCAAATTGCATGTAGGAATTACCAGCATAACTGATGCATTCAAGGTAAGCAGCCAACCATTTATTGTTAATCGAAATATCACTTATTAAATAGCCTAGTCTAACGGTAAATAAATAGTTGCCCATAATGACAATCTTCACACATCCGTAAAGTATACGTTCTAGCCCCCCTGAAAATAGTTGAGGGTCCCATCTCTTACGTTTTACCTCTTTTAGCCATTCTCCTATTCTTATTAGTGGACCAATCGTGATCACCGGCAGGTAAAACATAAACGCGAAAAAATCTTGGGCAGAATATTTTTGGGTATTTGACTTAAATGATTCAATGGCAAAGTGAATGAGCCTAAACAAATAGAAAGATAAGCCTAAAGGAAGAGCTGCCTTGAAGACTCCCTGATCATAGGTAGTTTTCATTTTATAAAAAACAAACAGACTAACAAGCGCTAGGATCACATATAGGGCGATGTAATTATATTTCTTCTGATTTCTTAAAAAGTAAAATGTAGATAAACTTGAAGTGGTAAGTATCAAGAAAGATTCTATATCATAATATGCAACATAAAGAAGGCATGAAGAAATTATGACCCACATTCTCAGGCTATCTTTTACCAACCAATAGATTAGAACGACAATAAATGAATAGCCAATAAATTCAAATAGTTCTTCCAAGATCTAGTTGTTTTGAATATTAACTTTTGATAGATGAAATTCATGCAACTTGGTTAAAAACCAATTGGTATACTCCTTCTCTCCCATATCGTTCATGTGCGCTTGATCATAGTAATTCTTGAAAGCCATAGACTTATCATATTTGAACATATGGATATCTGACTTTGACTCGATCCTCTTGAAATTATTAACATAGTCTTCTGTATTTCTCAAGGAATCTTTTAGAGATTCCAGCTGACCAGGAAGTGGTATATGAAGCAAAATCAATTCAGCATCTATTTTATCGAGAAAATCTTTCAACATAGATACATCTGGTCTTACAATTCTATCTAAGACAATATCTGTAGCCAACTGAGACGAATCATTTATAAAGGTATTTGAATGATTACTCTGCTGCCTGATATATGATTCTCTTGAGCCTGAAAGCCAAGTTCTGATCATTCTTGGTGAAAGATCCCTTCTTAACCCTAGAGCTTCAATTTTTTGTTCATTATAGAAAAAAACTGTTGATTCTTGAAGTAAAATATAATGTGGATCATAGCGTTCTATTTTTTTGAATAGGTAAGCATTGTCTACAAAATCATCTAAGCCAGCACCTCCCATTATTAATTTCACAAATGAATAACTTATGTTTCTATCATTTTTGGATATTTGTTTAGACATCACATTCGGATCGCTAAGTGCCTCACGAACATAGGAACTGCCTAAAATAAGTACTCTTATATCTGCAGAATCTTCGTTAACTCTATCAAATGCGATCCCTATGGGCTTACTGAAAAAGTAGCGACGTATATCCTTGCTATAAATATTTAAAATCAATATTACAGAGAAGGATATTAAAGCACATATAAGCCATAGGTATAAAGGTGGTTTATTCACGTATACTTCAATTAAGCTTATCTCTTACCAAATCAATAGCCTTTGAAATACTTGTGATATTCATTATCTCTCTCGTATCCAATTTAATATCAAAGGTCTTTTCTATCATAGTGACAAATTGAAGATGCTCGAGAGAATTCCACCCTTGTATTGATTGTGACGGAGCATTTACTTGTTCAACTGTTATGCCAGTATTAAAGCACTTCATGGCTAATTCAATAATTTCTTCTTGTAATGATCCATTACTTTGATTTTCAGCACTTTGATTTTGTAACTTTTCAATGATACTCTTCACTTCTTTACCAAGTACTTTTCCTGAAATACCCCTTGGTATTTTCTCTACAAAATGAACTACGTCAGGAGTAACAGTAGCATCCAATTTTTCTTTACAAAATTGAAGCACCGACATTTCATCAAATGGTGATGATTCTTTTTTTACGAGCACCGCAACCACACGCTCACCCCATACATCATCGGGTTCACCATAAACATGTAAATCTTCAATCTCTGGATGAAGGCTCAAATTTTCTACTACTTCATCAGGATAAATATTGATACCACCTCGAATTATTAGATTTTTTAGTCGTCCTTTTATGTAATAAAAATCATCAGAATCCTTCATTGCAAGGTCCCCGGTTCTAAACCATCCCTCTGCATCAGGATTGTCTGTAGGCATGAGGTAACTGGGCATTATATTACTTCCTCTCAGACATAGTTCACCTATTTGATTTATCTCTATTTCTACACCATTTTCATCTATAATCTTAGCTTCCAAATCTTGAGGTTTGCCTATGGAACCCATACGCCAATTATCATCTGTAGTGCCACAAAATATACCCGCCGCCACTGTCTCCGTCAAGCCATATGAATTAAGAACTTTTACCTTAAAGTTGGTCATAAATTTTTTCCACAATGTCTCATCTAGAAATCCTGCATTTGAGATAACAAACTTAAAATCTTCGGTTTCAAAACTATCATTCCAATCCTGACCATATTCATTAATCAATTTCAAAATCGTTGGTACTGAAAAGAAATGCGTAACGCGATGTTTATATATAGAATGTAAGAGATCATCTATTCTTTGAATTTCAAATCTTACAGGTCTAGAAAGAACTATACGATTGTAAAATGCCAGTAGTGAGCCTTGGAAAAAGCCATCTACATGATATAATGGCAGTATATTAGATATAACAGAATTGGTATTCAACTCATATTGTTCTGAAAGCGTTTTCAAATGAGTCAATATATTACCATGTGTCAAAACAACTCCTTTTGGATCTGATGTTGTTCCTGATGTGAAAATGATAGTAGCAGGTTGATTTAAATCAATTTCACGATTGATATCAAGTTCTTCTTCTTTTGAAAGTACATAGCTTAACGTCTGCCGTGCTTCTTCTTCTTCCTTCTTTTTTAAAAGTTTGTTTAAGACACCCTTTGATTTCAATGGCCTTTCCAAAGCTAGTTCAAGATCACAATTGGGTAAATTATTTTTAAAAGTCGAATTACTATCTACAACCCAACCATTAACTTCAGAGGCGGAAAGAATAACTTTTGCGCGATTCAAATTTGTACAAGGCTCCATGATTACAGCTGTGGCTCCATAAGATATAACCGCCAAAGACATACAAATCATCTCGAAATCATTCTCTAGAGAAATAAGAACTTTGTCTCCAGTATTAATTCCCTTGTGAGAAAAATGCGAATGAAGCTTTCTTAAATTACTTATGAGCTGACCGTAAGTATATGTCTCATTTTCATTGATCAAGAAGTTCTTCCTTGAAATTGAACTTTCTGATGCTTGATTTATGAGTGATTTAAAACTATCCTTTACTGGTTTCATTTAAATAAGTGGCAATTAGTGATTTTTTATCGATTGTACCTCGGATTGTTTCAGGCAATTTCTCCATAAATTTTATGAAATATGGCGCTTTGTTAGGTCCAAGCTTTTCCGCGACATAAGACTTTAACTTGGACGCTAGATCTTTGGGACTTTCAACTGTTTCGATCAAAAATGCTCCCAGATATTCGATATCATCAATAATAACTGAACAAACTACTGCCTCACTAACATATTCACTTTCAAGGAGACAATTTTCAACCTCTGATAAGTAGATAACATTTCCTGAGTGATCTTTTATAATTTCTCTTTCTCTACCCTTCAAATAGAAATAGCCATCATTATCCATATAAGCAAGATCTCCAGTATATAGCCAGCCATCCATTACTGATAAATTCGAAGCCTCGTGCGGGTTCATATATCCGCTCATTAAGCGATCATTATAAATACGCAGACGGCCGACTTCTCCTGGTGCCATTAATTCTCCCTCGGGGGATACAATTTGAGCAACAGACTTTACTGCCAATCCAATAGATCCAGCTTTCTCATGCGATGTTTCAGAAGGGTTACTAATACAAAGCCCCGTTGTCTCCGTTAAGCCATAATAATCAATAATCTCTATCCCGAAAATCTCTGAGAATTTCTCAGCTACCTTTACAGGAAGAGCACCTCCTGTACAAATAACCTGCCTTACACTTTTAAGTTCTCTCTTTATCCTCTCACCTAACTGGATAAACTGACGAATTAATGCTGGAGTGGTAGATAATAATGTAACCTGATGGTTCGCTATTGTTTCTACAATAGAAAATATTTTGGGTGAATCAGAACTGTATTTAGGAATTACAATTGTTACCCCTGCAAATTGTGTCGCTATACACACATTCCTTAGACCACTCATTGAATCCAACTCAGACACCATGAGAAGTTTATCATCACTATTCCATTGATAAAATTGAGAAAGTAATTCGCCGCTTCGATACAATGATGAATGACTTAACTTGATCCCCTTAGGTTTTCCAGTTGTTCCGGATGTAAATAAGGTTGCAGCAATGAAATCGGGCTTGATAATTTTCTTAGCAAATGATGCTTCACCATTTGTATTTTCCATCCATTCTGAAAACCATAGAATATCAGATGAATCAGAATCTTCCTCATCGAATACTACTATTTTACTAGTTGATGATTGTGCAAATTCGTTATGTAATTGTTTATCCAAAAACACAAACTTCGGTAATAGCTCATTCTCTAACTCTAGCTTCATTTTTATAGGCATTTCTGTATTTAAAATGCATACATTTAATCCAATTTCTGAAGCAGCCCAAAAAACTAGAACAGATTCGAAATGAGGCTTAGAACACACGAATAAACAATCACCAGGGGAAGTTTTCTCTAAGAGCAACGATTGGATGTTTTCAATCAGGAAACTTGTATCGTTATAGAAAAGCTCACTTCCATCTTCATCATTAATAATAACAGCTTGTGAAGTAAACGATTTGCCCGATTTAGTTCTTTGCTGAGTTAATGTATGTTTGAATGGAGCACTAGGTGCCCGTTTAGCACCATGGAACTGCTGAAGATTTACAGCATTGGCAACTAAGGGGAGTATATGAACAATCTCAACCTCTGAAAGTTGTTTAACAGCTTCAAAAAAATCATTTTCGGTTATACGCAATGAATGAATAATTTCTGAATTAGAATATCCATTTTCAGCTAGATAAATGATTTTAGTCTGAAGCTCTGACAATCTATAATTATGAGCACCTTCAATTTTTCGATGATAGATCGGATGACGATCTAACATTACTCCAACAACCCCATTTAAATGCTCAGGATCAAGAACAACATTTTGATTATTTAAATCAATTTTTAAATAGGGATTTACAAGTGTATATAAGCGATTAAAGTCTTCATTTTCATAGCAAAAAGGTGCTAGCGTTGACCCTATAAGACTTTCGGGTAACACTGCAATAATTGCATTATAATCTACGGTATCAGGTGTACTTTCTAATATCTGTTCACTTGAAAGTGAGAACATTGCAGGCTCAGAAAGGACATACGCTTTCTTGCTTTTATTCCTTAAAACTCTATCAAAAAAACGTTGATAATCCAATCCATGTAGTTGCCTCTCTCCTCTTTCAAAAAATGGAGCTGGATCAGAATTAGTCAAATGTATATGTGGCCAAATGATCACACCATCCTCACTTGTCACTCTTAACAATTCAGAAACTAATACTGATTGATCATATCGATGCAAAGTATCTAATCCATAAACAAATTTTATAGCGTTATCTTCAATAGGCAGTTTCTTACCTAGATCGTGATATACTATTTCTAAGTTCTTAGGTCTTCTTTCTTCTGAATACCAAAAATCAAACCCTTGGTACCCCAACACATCTTGATTGCCTTCCCAAATCGATATAACGTGCTGCTCAGGAAACATAGAAGCTAGAAAATATCCACTCCAACCAGTTCTACACCAGGTGTCTAATATCACATCACCAGGCTTCAAAACTTTGTCAACTAATAAGTTTATAAATGGATAAAATGCTCGAGAAGATTCATTAAAGGGTTGAAACGCAGAATATGGATCAACTAGACCTTTGCTTATTTTAGCTGATATAAATTTTTCGTAATCGTTCCTTTTACTTTCAATGTTAGATTTTATCCTATCCGTTTCTGTATACGGATCAGAATGAATGGAAATATCTGTTTCATTGAAGAATTTTATTCCATTTACTATGGGTGTACTTATTGTGCAGTTTGGACATTCCAAATACCCATCCTTTGAATTGCCCTCTAATTCAGGACTTTTCGCAAACAAGGTCAATTCTGACTTACATACTAAACAATGGAATTGCATATTACGGCTGAGTGAAAAAACAAGCCGGAAAATTAGTCAATGTAGTTAACTAAAAAATAACTTATTCATGTAATAAGTCAGCAAATATTAACCGCCCTCAATTAATTATGCATTAATTAGAAGTTCATTTTTTTTATCAATTTCTTCCTCCACTCTATCAAGGAAGTTTGGAAGTTTTTTCCAGAATGTATCAGACCGATAATCCGGCATCTTAGCTGCCAATTTTTGCAAGTCAATGTTCGCCAAATTTGATTTCATTTTGTGCAAATGATCGTACGCCCTTTCTCTATCTTCAACACCCATCATTTCCCGCGCCCCCACTATTCCTTCGCCAATCGATTTAATTGCCATATCAGCAATCATCATTACTTTTTCAGTTTCACCACCAAGTAATTCATGTAAGAAAGCAAAAGGAGTTTCCTCTTCATTTTTTCTAACTGGTTTTTTTCTTGCAAGAATTTTTCGAAAAGATCTATTTCCTAACCTGCTCACTTTTTCAAATAAATCTTCCGGATCAAATGGTTTAGAGACAATCTCATTCATACCACTCCGCTCCATTTTAGACCTTGACTCTAAAAGTGTACTGGCAGTTAATGCTATTATGGGTAGTTTGCGGAAATACTCATCATTCATTGCCCGAATTCTTCTTGTAGCTTCATAGCCATCCATAATAGGCATTCGAACATCTATAATCATTAAATCATAGGCTTTACTAGCTATCATATCTAATGCCTCTTCACCATGATTGGCTAGATCAACAGTAACTCCCCATCTATTCAGAAATCCTTTGGCAATTTCCTGGTTTGCTTGGTTATCTTCTACCAATAAAACATGAAGATCCAAATTATTCTTATCCTGTTTAGATTGTTTCTTTCTGGTAGTTTTTATTTGAGATTTCTCAAAAGGCAGTGAAAAATAGAACGTTGTTCCTTTACCAAGACTGGAAACAACCTCAAGCTTGCCGCCCATCAAATCCACCAAATGCTTTGATATTGACAACCCTAACCCTGTTCCTCCTACTTTGGAAGTATAAGAATTGTTAACCTGTTTAAACGTTTCAAATATTGTAGACAGTTTATCTTCTGGAATACCTATACCAGTATCTTTAATTGTAAACTGTAATACTCCCTCTCCACCAGGTTCTACTGACAACTCTACTTTACCTTTTTCAGTAAACTTGATCGCATTACTTACTAGATTATTTAGAATTTGAGTTAACCTAATTCCGTCACAAATAAAGTAGTCTGCTAAAGCATCAGCATATGAATACTTAAGCTGAACTTGACCATTCCCAAGTTGCGGAACAGACTTCCAAGTTTCAATGATATTTTTAACCAACTCATTGAGGTTTACATCTTCCTCAACTATTTCTAGATTCCCGGATTCAATTTTCTGAAAATCTAATATGTCGTTAATTAAAGTGAGCAGGTTATTGCTCCCAAACTTCAACATCTTGAGTCTATTACTATTTTCCAGTTCGGGATGCTCCATTTCAAGCAGATTGGTAGTACCAATAATTGCATTTAGTGGTGTCCTAATCTCATGACTCATTGTTGACAGAAACTGCTCTTTTATTCTACTTGCATCCTCTGCTTCATCCTTGGCTTTTCGCAACTCAACTTCCTGTCTTTTTACTTCAGTAAGATCGTTAGTGAAGATTATGATCCCTCCTACTTTATCCTTGCTTGTATACCAAGGATGAATTTCACCTTGCACCCATTGTATGCCCCCATCTGCTCTCACAAACTTCTCTATACCTGGCTTTACAATCTCGCCTTCTAAAGCTCTTTGATGCATCTTCTTCCATTCGACAGGTATAGATGGGAAAATTTTGTAGTGAGATTTTCCAATTATATCTCCCACAATATTTTGATCCTTATACCACCGCTTGCTTGCCGAAATATAGTTCATGTGCTTATCCAGCATGGCTATTGCCGCTGGAGCACCTGAGATAAACGTTTTAAGTAAGTTCTGCTCCTCTAATATCTTATTGCTACTCTGCTGCTGTTCTACTAGATCTCCAACCCATCTAGCTACAAGCGAAATAAAATCTAATTCATACGTTGTAAAGGGTTCCTTTCTTGATTTGGTACCGGTAAAATTCACTGTTCCGAAGATCTTACCATCTACTCTATATGCTGCTCCTATATACGTTTCAAATTGCAACTGCTCAAAACAAGGATGACCTTTATGCACTGAATCAGACATTTTATCTACTCCCAGCACTTTGCCTTTTTGAGCAAGTGTAATATCACAATATGTATCACCAAGTTTGAACTTCTGATTTATTTCTAACTCACTTGTTTCGGGATAAAATGCTGAAATACGATACTCATCCATCCAAATGGAGCTAATAATTGCAGTCTCCAGTCCCAGATATTCAAGGCAAAGTTTAAGCCCTTGATTCATTCGTTGTTGAATGCTAAGATCAGTAGAGCCATTTAATTCATTAAGCAATCTTACACCCTGCTTGTATTTCTCCTCTTTACCAGTGGATGACTTTAAGTCAGTTATGTCTTTAGCTACATTGTAAACATGCTTTATTCTGCCGTGCTCATCAAAGGTAAAATCAGCACTTAAACCAACCCATTTTACTTCTCCTCTAGCCGTCGTTATCGGAAACTCATAATAGCTTTCATTAACCTTATTTTTTATCACATCTGTGTAATAGGCGACTACCTCTGATCTTTTCTCAGGTATAACATTGTCAAACCAGTTTATTCTATTTATTTCTTCAAGTGAAAACCCTATAAACTTCTCAAATGCCGGATTAATATATGTGTATGCTCCATTGGCATCCAATTCATAGATTATATCATGCGTTCCATTAACAACTCTTTCATACCGTTCTTTTGACCCTAGAACTTCTTTGAAATGTTTTCTTTGTTTTAATACTCTCACTTTTACTAACTGCACAGTAAATATCAAAACGAGAGATGCTGCAATAATTACAGAAATTCCAATCATCCAATACTGGGACGTGATGGATGAATCAAGTCGTTGGTTAGTTTCTCGCGACAATAACTGATACTCATCAATAAGAAGATTCATTGCAGGAAGAAAAGTCTCCTCATGTTTCAAAATATTGGATCTAAATAGTCCAACATTTGAAGCCTCTTGAATGCCGTAACTACTTCGGATAAGTGCAGAGACTGATGGACTCAATCGAAAATAGAGACTGTCTACTTTAAAAATATCCAGACCAGAAAAATCTAATCGTCTATTACCTGTCTCAATTTCTTGATGATTGAGTTGAAATAGAGTTAGTGATGAGTCTAATAGGTGAATGTTTTCATTATCGAAGACCGAATCTTTATTTAAAAGAAGAGCGCGCTTCGTAACATATTGACTCAATGTATTCTGATTTCTGCATATACTGGTTATCTCATCAAGTTCAGTATTAATTATTGCAATCTTTTGTACTTGATGATATGCATAAAAGGTTGTCAATAAAACAACAGTAACTCCTGCAATGAATGCAAGAATTATTCTAATGACAAGCTTCCGCACATTTAGTTCAGAATATTTCTCGGCGGCTTTCTCCATTTAGTTGAACCAACTGCGAGTAGTCGAATTCCATAGTGGTTGTATGCAAATAACGCAATCAAAAACCTTAAATCATATCCATTTCGACAGAATAAAGAACACATACGACGTAGTATGCAAGAAAGAAGGCAAGTCTTCAACTCAATTCTTGACATAAGTAATTCTATTGAATTTGCTAAGTGTTTTTCTTTCTAGACAACATTATAGTTATCTTCGCGGCTCAATTCATTAATACTATGATCTCAACTGAAAACATTTCTTTACAATACGGAAAACGTGTTCTTTTTGATGAAGTAAACATCAATTTTACTGGGGGCAATTGCTATGGAATTATTGGGGCAAATGGAGCTGGTAAATCTACTTTTCTAAAGATTCTTTCGGGAGAGATTGCAGCAAACTCTGGTGCAGTTAAAATTGAGCCAGGCAAAAGAATGGCTGTATTGAAACAAAATCATCATGAATATGATGAAGTCCAGGTTCTCGATACTGTAATGATGGGCCACCGTGAGCTTTGGGATATAATGAAGGAGAAAGATGCTATTTATGCAAAGCCTGACTTTAATGAAGAGGACGGCAACCGCGCATCTGAATTGGAAGCAAAGTTTGCAGACATGGATGGTTGGAATGCTGAATCGGATGCAGCAGCACTTTTAAGTGGCCTTGGAATAGTTGAGTCAGATCACTACAAATTAGTCAAAGAGTTAAATGGTGCTGAAAAAGTTCGTATTCTACTTGCTCAAGCACTATTCGGAAATCCAGATATATTGATTCTTGATGAGCCAACCAATGACTTGGACATACAAACTATCTCATGGCTCGAAGACTACCTATTGGAGTTTAACAATACACTCATCGTTGTTTCCCACGACAGACACTTTTTAGATACAGTTTGTACGCACATCGCTGACATAGATTTTGGTCAAATAAAGCTATTCACTGGGAACTATACATTCTGGTATGAATCTAGCCAACTTGCATTGAGCCAAAGATCAGCTGCAAATAAGAAGGCTGAAGAAAAGAAAAAGGAATTACAAGAATTCATTGCAAGATTCAGTGCCAACGCTTCTAAATCCAAGCAAGCCACTAGTCGTAAAAAGCTTCTTGATAAGATCAATGTAGAAGAAATACAGCCATCAAACAGAAAGTATCCGGCGATAATCTTTACTCAAAATAGAGTAGCTGGTGATCAAATATTAGAAACCAAAGGGCTCTCCAAAGAAGTTAATGGTAACTATTTATTTAAAGACGTAGATCTTTTTGTAAACAAAGGAGATAAAATAGCTGTCGTTGCAGACGATAGCCTAGCAGTAACCTCGTTTTTTCAAATACTAATGGAAGAACAGCAAGCCAGTGCTGGAAGCTTCAAATTTGGTCAAACCATAACGCATGCATACCTGCCAAATGAAAATTCTGAATACTTTAATTCTGACGATAACCTCATCGATTGGTTAAGACAGTATACAGACGATGAAGAGGATAAGGATGAAGTTTACATAAGAGGATTCTTAGGCAAAATGCTCTTCTCTGGACAAGAAACTCTTAAGAAGTGCAACGTACTATCCGGAGGAGAAAAAGTAAGATGCATGCTTTCGAGAATGATGTTACAGGGAGCTAATTTGTTGATACTAGATGAGCCTACCAATCACCTTGATCTCGAGTCAATTACCGCATTAAATAATTCTTTAAAGGACTTCCCAGGCACGGTTCTTTTCACATCTCATGATCATACATTCACTCAGACTGTAGCCAATAGAGTTTTAGAACTAAGACCTAATGGATTTACAGATACTTTGAGTACGTATGATGAATTTTTAGAAAAGAAAAAATTAATGACTGCCGGCGTTTGATCAAGACTTAAAGCCAATCATCATAATATCGTCATTTTGACGGTTGGCACCGGTCCATGTAGCTAGGTACTTTTCCATCATCTCTTTCTGATCAAAAAGAGAAATATGCTTATGCTGTAAGAGGTAGTCACCGAGTTGCTTCATAGAAAGCTTCTTAAAATCAGGTCCACCTATCAGATTAAATATTCCTGAGCTACACAAATAGAAATTAGAGTTACTAGGATCATCGAGCGTATTTGAGGTATAACTATGTCTCGCCTCTGTATTTTCACCCACTTGATTTTTTTCTCCTTCTACTATCTTAACACTATCCTTCTTAACTTGAATAAGATCCATATTAGCGCCTGCAAACTCCATCTCCTTCGTAATAGTATCAAGCTTTACAATGCCAACATTGGCATTTGTGTTTAATAGAATATTATTTTTATCCTTAAAGCGCGCCTTAACTTCTCGATGTAAAAATTGCAATATTGAACCAGGAAAATCAATAGAGTATCCATCGACCATTTTTTTCAGGGCATTCATATAGATTCGAATCATCATCGAAGCTAAATGACCCTCACCAACACATGTAAATAATGCTAAATAGACATCGTTTCCGTGGTTATGAAGCCAAAAACCATCTCCTCCTACTCTTCCTTTTGGCTTGTTAATTACATATCCTTCAGAAAATTGTTCATTAAGTCTATTTTCCTCAGGTAGTACAGAAAAATAGTTTCGACGCGTCGAATCCTCAATTTTATCAAAATTGATAATCCAATTAGTTTCATTAATCTTTTTCTCCTTTGGCTGCTGGCTCATTATGGATACTTATTAGTCAAGTCCTAATACGACAAATGCTTCATGATTATTCCAATTAATTGGAATAACATACATAGAAACGTTATATGGGATATTTAGTTCAGCAGGCATACCTTCAAATACGGTAGGCACTGATATCATAAAATTGGCTCCCAAATTTGCTCTAACATTACCAGCCACAACATTAGAAATTTCACCAGCCATATCTAAAATATCTTCTTCCGATGGATCTTCAATTCCAATGAACATATTGATCAAATCGGCAAACATTTCACGATTGGCAGATATATACACAAAACCCTTTCTACTCCCAGATATACCTATCATTCCGGTAAAATCTTTGAGTACCAGGCCATCAGATTCTTTGAGGTAGGGCACCTTCATATTAGAATCTATTTCAGTTAAATGCTTAAAGTAATTGCTCACCGAATTGATGAACATATTACATGTTGCTTCAAATTCTTCTTTCCTACTCTCCATCCCGTTTCAAAAGTTTATCAAAAGCTTTAGCAAGGTCTGCTGCATTAACAGGTTTGTACATAAACCCTCTTGCTCCCTTATCCAATGCTATTAACCCGGTCAATTTATCTGCCAAAGCGGTGATAATCATCACTTTGGTTTCGGGATTAATTTTCATAATTTCTTCCAAACAAGCGATGCCATCCATTTCAGGCATAGTAATATCAAGCGTAACCACATCTGGCTTCTGATCCATGACCATCTGAACCGCCTCTACACCATTTGCTGCCTGACCAATTATTTCTAAGTCATAATCAGCAAGATTTTTTTCGATTGTACGCCTCATAACAGAGGAGTCATCAACAATCAATAACCTCTTCATTCTTCATCATCTCCTTTCTCGGTCTCAAGAACCGGTAGTTTGATGATCATTTCAAAAGATTTGCCAGGTACAGATGTGATATCGTATGCTCCTTTATGCTGATCTAAAATACTCTTCACTAAATGCATACCCTGTCCGCGACCTGCATGTGCATCTGATTTATCTGCCGTAGAGAAACCTTCTCTGAAAATCAAATCAGTAATTTCTCTATCATCCATACCCTTCAGATCAGTGTCCGTTACCAAGTTATGATCCAATGCTTGTCTCTTAATTCGCTCCATATCCAATCCTTTACCATCATCGAGATATCGGATAAATAATTCATGATCACTGCGGGATAATTCTATCAAGATTTCCCCCATGATCACTTTTCCATCGTTCATTCTTGAATTAGGAGCTTCAATACCATGTACTACAGAGTTTCTAATAAGTTGAATCATCATGTCTTTGAATGATTCAATGTAGGCCTCCGGAAGTACTACATTATCAATGTTGTCGAAAGTCAAATTCACAGATTTGCCCAGTTCTTTAGCAATTAGCTCAGCTCCTCTCTCAAGAGCATCAATCACCATTATGTTAGAGACTGAGTCACCTTCAGCAGGGAACTTCTTATAGATATTGATAATCTTGTAAAGCATTTCAGCAATTTCCGCAATCATCCGATCTGCTTCATCTACTTCGTACAATACAGCTAGGAAATCTTTACCTCTTACCTCCTTGGACTGTAAAGCTGTAATTGAATCTTCTATTTCATGGAATTTATTGGCCATAAGTTCCATTCCTATGACAACAGCATTACCTTTCAAATTATGAATTACATCGAATGTAAAGCTTAGCAACTCACTGTATTCATCATTTTCATTCTTCTCGTATCTTTCAGAAATGCTTTTAAGCATTTTGCGAGAGTTATGTAAGAAGCCTCTAAGAATAGAAGGGTCAATTTTAAGAATACTAAGAACTCTTTCCGTTTCTTGTTGTTTCTTTTTCTCCGCTTCATCGAGATGTTGTTGTAGCAAGATTGATTCTGTTTCATCAGAAACAGAAACCATGATATTTTGAATCTTCTCTTTTCTAAAAATACGGGTAAATTCAACTCGAATGTACTTGGTTGCAACAATGCCATTTTGCTCGGTATGAATTTTAACCTGATCAATTGGATTGAGCTGATTAACAACCTCTTCATCCATATCTTCATTAAACAAGTGTCTCATGAACATTTCCAACGCTTCTAATTCCCTTGGAAGAATTAGTGGTCTCATGAAATTGGCAAAGTTTTCTCCAGCAATTCTATCGTTGCTGAATATCTCCTTCATAGCCTTGGAATGGAATTTTGATATTTTAAACTCCTTGTCTAGCAAGAAAATACCTTGCTGGATGTTCTCGAAGACCACAAGTGATACACCATAGATATTCTTATAAAGGAATTTAGCCTTATCTCGCTGCTTTCTCAGTTCAAATTGAGATTTACGAATTTCCAACACCATTCTATTGAAGGTATTGGCATATTGACCTAACTCATCTTTAGTTGGAATTACTACTTTCTTTGTGAGGTCACCAGCTGATATTCTTTTGGTATAAGCTTCTAATGTACTTACATTCTTCAAGAGATTGGTTACAATAGTAGTCATCAGCCAGAATGCAATTATTCCAATAGTGACATCCAAGATTAAGAATGTCCAGAAGTTTCTTACAGAATTTTGCGCTATTTCTTGAGTTCTTGCCTGTATATTGTCAGACATGTAATCTTCAACATCTTTTAGGCGATTAATTTTAGTAGTACTCGATTCATACCAATGGTCAGGATTCTCAGATAAGGTATCATTAGCAAATAATACCTCTCGCATTCTATTTACCTCATCGATTTCATCACCACTTACAATTTGCCCGTAATAAGCAATAGACTCTTGATTGGCAATAATGTTGAAGGCATCCAGGTAAGAATTTTGGCTAGCAACTAGCGTGGTAAATTGATTGTATAAATCGAATCCAATATGATTGAAAGAAAAGGCTTGAGTACCAATGGCTCTTTCAATACTTGCATATTCTTTGGACTTAAGAAAATAGATGATTGCATGAATTTGCTGCGCAATTTCTTTGTCCCTTGTTTCATCTATTAGTTTAATAACCGTATTAAGGGCATTATCATTTATCTCTGAAAATCTGGTAATTGATTCCTCGGATGAAATCCGGTGTTGATCTATACTCTTTCTTAATGTGGTTAATTTGTCGAAGAAGGCATTCAGCTGATCCAAGTCGGTCCGATGGAGCTTCATAAGTTCATCTAACTCTCCATTAGTTAGTTCATTGAAATATTGCTGCAGTGTACTGTCAGTTTTATCTCTTTGTTGATTGAGTTTAACACCGAAGCTTTCTCCTTGATTAGCAAGAAAACCTGATGAGATACTTCGTTCTTTCTGAATCTCATGTACAACATGATTGATTTCAATACCTACTCGTATTGCTTTATTCAGTCGTACACTATCGGAATAATCTAAATAGTGATACCTCACCTGGAGGTAATCAAAAGCCAAAATGATAACAATAAGCGGAATAATAATTACCGCAAATTTCTGGCGTATTGGTAAGTTGGTTAGTCTCTTTATCATGAAATATGCGCGGCCTATGCAAGCACTTTTTCTACTACTTTTAGTAGGTCTTCCTCTGTAAATGGTTTTACAATATACTCAGATGCGCCGAGAGATAATCCTTTATTTACAACAGTTTGTTGTCCTACCGCACTTACCATAATTACTTTAGATGGCACTTCTTCATCTTTCAACACCTTTAATATTTCGAATCCCATCATATCTGGAAGAATATTATCTAGTGTGATTAAAGCTGGCTGCAATTGAACAGCTAAATCAATGGCACTTTCCCCATTTTGTGCTTCACCTACAACTTCATAACCAGCTCCTTCCATTGCTGATTTGATTAATGATCGCATGTAGATGGAATCATCAACAATTAATACTGTCTTACTCATTTTTACTTCTTATTACTATTTTATCACTTTATTTAAACGATTGAATATCCAATTTGGATTGATTAGGGTGATATAGAGTAACTAAACTAAGTTTTTAATCTTGTCCACAAATTTATTGTGAAATACCCAAATAAAATCTGGACAAATATCTAGCTCTTTTCCATGGAAAACGGCTTTGAAATGAATAATTGACTCAAATTCGCTTGCGTCCTCCACGATAAATTCGTTTAACTCAGTAGCTTTCAATACTTTCAAAGATGGGACATTTCCATATATCTCCACATCTAAAAAATTAGAAAATTCAGTAATAACGGCTGCGGAAACCATATTGTCTATTTCGGTTAGAAATCCGAGCTTCATTATGACACTTTCTTTGGAATCATCTTTTGCAATCTTTTCAGGTAAACAAGCCTCATAAAGTTTGGCTACTTCAGATTCTGAAAAAATTAGATGACTTGTTCCTTTGAGTTCGCCCAACAACTCTGTCTTAATTAAATGTACATCCTGATTTGGTCCTCCGAAACGATCTAAATCGAGATCTGCGCTGACATAATCAATTTGCTCAATGTTAATGGGGCTTTGGAGTATTTGCTCCATTGATGATTTGGCCATGGATAACCCATCAAAAATGAGCTTGGTGGCAACCTTCATTTCACTATCATTCAAATCTGCCATCATAGAATATTAGGTTTAAGTTGGTTCGTTGGTCAAAATAGTCCTTTATTTTCAATCTAATTAATGTTTTAGGCGAACAATAGGGATTATTCATCGAGTTGCTTTAAAATGGCGATTAATTCTGAATTGTCAAACGGCTTCACTAAGTAATGCTTGGCTCCATTATCCATAGCATCTACTATTGCAGACTGTTGCCCAACGGCGCTAATCATTATCACTTTTGAGCTAAAATCATCTGTATTTAGTGTTTTTAAGACATCTAAACCAGTCATGTCCGGTAAAATATTATCTAAAGTGATGACATCTGGTTTTAGCTCGTTTGCTAGATCTATAGCCATTTCTCCATTTTTAGCTTCACCTACTATTTCATAACCCTCTTCACTGAGTAATGTTCGAAGACTTGATCGTATGTATGTAGAATCATCTACTATAAGTATTCGCATAATTCTCGTTGTTAGGTAGTTGAGATCTTTTTATAAATACGTGTTTTCACATCGTATATGCCAAATTTACTTTTTCCATAATCAGGCATAATGTCGTAATATCCAATCACCAGGTAACCATTATCTTTTAGACAACTATGCAGAAGGTCTAGAACCCTATGTTTTAAGGTATCATCAAAGTAGATCATTACATTTCTACAAAAGATAATATCAAATTTGTCCATCATAGAATCCATGACTAGGTTATGTTTCTTAAAAGTGACATTCGTCTGATACTTTGATTTTATTGTTGCATGCTTATCATGAAAATCAAAGAAATCCTGCATGTCCTTATGTGGAAAAAATTTAAGAAATGGGACTAAGTATTGTTTAAGAGTGACTAACGAATAGTCTCCTTTTTTTGCCTTATTTAGCGCCTTTGTACTTAAATCTGTTGCTGTAAGTCTAGTCCTGTTCAGGAGACCTAATGTTTCGAGAACAATATTCATGGTATAGACCTCCTCTCCTGTAGAGCATCCGGCATGCCATATTTTCATGGACTTACCTGCAAATTCAGGAAGAACGTTTTCTCTAAGCTTGATCCAAACATCTGGATTCCTGAATAGCTCCGTCAAGTTTACTAACAGATCATCGATTGATTCCAAAAAGAACTCGTTGTCTCTGAGAATCAATGACCATAATTCGATGATAGACTCCATGTTGTGCTTCAACATTAGCCTAATGATTCCTCTTTTTAATGAAGTCCTCTCATAATTGGTAAAGTCAAGCCCATACCTATTATTTATAGCCTGCATTAGAGCTGTAAGCTCTTCATCACTGATGGTATCGGTTGTTAGAGAGACTATTATTCTACC
The DNA here is from genome assembly GCF_963691765.1 of Ekhidna sp. Taxonomy (GTDB): domain Bacteria; phylum Bacteroidota; class Bacteroidia; order Cytophagales; family Cyclobacteriaceae; genus Ekhidna. The sequence goes on along the minus strand of NZ_OY829375.1, from coordinate 3,947,163 downwards.
TTTTTAGTGGTTGATTGAAATAACACATCCATAATGGATGCAACATCCAATACAGGACATACATCCCCAGATCCAAGAATGGTTGTTCCACTAAGTAACTTGCTATTATCCAGAGGCTTAGGCAGCTTCTTTTCTATTATCTCTTTCTGCCTTTGTAATTTATCTACAACTAGCCCTAGTAATCTACCAGAGTGAGTGGTTATGATTACATTCATTTCTTGATCGCCATTTATCGTATCAAGAAATTTTTGACCTATTTCCAATTGATCTACACTCTCCAGGTTTCTTACCTCGAGAAGCCCCTTCAAGAAAACCAATGGTATTGATTGCTCCTGATGGTCTACCATCAAACTATCTGCGACAAGATGTATGTCTTGCTTTTTTAGGTAGGTTACTGACTCGATATAGGTAAGAGGAATAGCATAAACCTGAGTTTCAACCTCAAACAATAGTGCCCCTTTTAGTGCTAAAGAAGATGGAAGCAATAAATGTACGGAAGTACCTATTCCAAGCTCAGTATCGACTAGGACTTGCCCTCCTATTGATTCCACAGATTTTTTAACTACATCCATCCCTACTCCTCTTCCGGAGATTTCAGTAACCTTATCTGCACTAGAAAACCCAGGTTCGAATATATATCGGATGATTTCCTTTTCACCCAATTGATCTGCCACCTCTTGTGTTACCATATTTTGGCGAACAATCTTCTCTTTAATCTTTTCTGTATTGATACCTTTCCCATCATCAGATATAGTAATTACAACATTATCCTTTTCTAGCGTTGCGGATAGTGTAACACTGGCTGACAGTGGCTTTCCTGAGTCTTTTCTTTCTTCTTGGGATTCTATACCATGCCCAACTGCATTTCTAACAAGGTGGACCATTGAGTCACTAATAATCTTAAGAATATTACGATCAATTTCAACCTCAGTCCCTTTTAAAGTAAGTTCTACATTTTTCTTTTCAGCAGATGCGGCATCTCTCAATACTCTATGGAACTTATTAAACAAAAACCCCATTTGCACCATCCTAACATTCATTATTCCATAATGCAGGTTTGAAGATATTCTCTTAATTCGTTCAAACTCTAAAGTGCTTTTTCCTTCAGACCCAAATAATGAAATTAGTCTATCGCGTTCGATTACAAGCTCTCCAACCATATTGAGAAGATCGTCCATCTTACGAACTGGTATCTGAACAACATCTGCGAATTTTATTCCTGAATCTTGCTCCTCATTTTGATCACCTTCGTTATTATCATCATCCTCCACGATACTCTCATCAGTTGGTTCTGAATCGAGATCTGATGCTTCAGATGCTTTTTCTTCACGAGCGTTTTTAAGATATACTGATAGCTTGGTTTTTATACCTAGGTAACTTACTCTCTCATTACTTGTTACTGCATTTATAAGTCCTCCAAGCTTATCATTTGCCCGGAACAAACTATCAACTAATTCTTTATCTAGAGATACCTCTCCATTTTTTATAGCTCCAAAAACATCTTCCATTACATGAGCCAGGTCAGCAATTTTTTCATAGCCCATACCCATCGCATTGCCCTTTAAGGTATGGACGATGCGAAAAATATTTGCTATTGCCTTCTTACTGGACATGTCTTTCTCCAGCTCCACGAATAGTCTATTAAGCTCCTCGAAATTCTCAAGAGCTTCGGTTAGAAATAACTGACGGTATTCTTCTTCCTTGGATTTCATTTAGATATCATTAACCAAATAACTACCAATTTCTTTAATGTCGAGCTCAACATCAACTGCACCAGCTTCTGACGCTGCTTTTGGCATCCCATAAATCACACTGCTTTCCTTATTCTGCGCAATAGTCATACCTCCTGCACTATGAATGGCAGTCATTCCCTTAACGCCATCCTTACCCATTCCGGTAAGTAAAACACCAACCATCTTACTTTTATACATCTCAGCTGCGCTAAGCATCATTGCATTAATTGATGGGTTATTATACTCCTTATATACTTCATCCGTAAAGTCTACTACGACTTCTCCTTTTTCCTTAACAAGGATCAAGTTTGCATGGCCAGGACAAAACATAACCACTCCTCCAGTAGGTTTCATTCCTTTAGTGGCTGAAACAACTTCCAAATCAGTCAATGAGCCCAATCTTTGCACAAATTGAGGAATGAATACTTTGGGCATATGTTGGCAAATGATTATTGGAATATCAAAATCTCTAGGTAGCGAACAAATTACTCTTTCAATAGCTGTCGGCCCACCAGTAGATGCGCCTATAGCTATAAACTGATACTTGGATGTCCTGCGCCCGGACCTAGCAATTACTTTCGGTTGAGGCTTTACCTGTGTTACCTGCTTTGGTTTTGCCCTTGATGTACTTTTTATTTTCTGAATGAGCTCCTTTTGCAGCTCACGCATTTTTGATTTATTTCTGTCAGGTTTGTTTATGTAATCTACCGCTCCATTTTTTAAAGCTTCAAATACTGGCTGAAGGTCCGTATTGCCTACTGAACTTAGTATTAGTATTGGAGTCGGCCGGCTACTCATTATTTCTCGAACAGCATACAATCCATCATATTCAGCCATATTCAAATCTAAGAGCACAACATCGGGTCTTAAATTGTTTACCTGCTGAGTTGCTTCAAGTCCATTGACGGCTGTACCTACAACTTCAATTTGAGGATCTTCTGAAAGCAAATCGGTAATAAGCAATCGCATGAAAGCAGAATCATCAACAACCAATATTTTCAATTTGGTATTCATTCTAATGCTCAGTCATATTGTTTGGAACAACAATGGCCTTATCATTTTTTAAAAGTTCAATTACATCCAGGTAATAAATAAGCTGATCATTATCTTGAATTAGCCCTTTTATGTAGGAAACGTCAAGTGATGAATCCTCTATCATATGCAACTCACTCGTGATATTATCACCATTTACTTTTCGTGTAGTTGGCAAATGATTTAGTGATAACGCACCCGAAACTCCTTCACGTTCCAGTACCAATAGAAATTGAATAGGTACGTTAATATCTAATTTGAATTTTTTTGTAAGATCAAAGACCACATAGGTTGAGCCTCTTACGTTTGCAATTCCTGCAATATGTTCTGGAGTATTTGGAGTTTTTGAAAGAGTGGAAATTGGCACTACCTCTTTAACAGCATCTATATCTACTGCATAGAGCTCACTTCCTATCTGAAGAACCACAAATTGAGTAGTTAGCCCTTTAAGTTTTTCAACATCTTCTTTATACCTCTTTCTAAGAGTAACTTTTAAATCATACAGCTCTTTAGCAATAAATATTGGAAGTCCTGGCTCTACTGCAACTGTTTCTTTAGTTTTCTCAATTACTTTAGTTGCAATTTTCTTTCTCGACTCAACCTTTGGAGGTTTTGTTTTTTTTGATTTTAATGGCGCCTTCTTAGTCTTAGAAAGTGTCTTTTTTGGCTTACTCTCATTTGCTTTAGGCTTAGATTCAACTTTTTTGGTTGTGGTCGCGGCTTTCTTACTTTCTGACTTCTTTTTTGTTCTTGCAGTAGGCTTTTCAATAAGCTCTTTGCTTTTAGCCACAGTCTTTTTCTTTCCGGAAGTAGATTTTTCAGCTTCCGAATCGTTTGAGATAAGTTTTCTCCTCTTTAGGTTTTTTCCTAGCGCCATCTATTCTCAATTTAACTTTATCATTTCCTCAGCAAATGACATATAATCTTTAGCGCTATTCGAATGTGGTGAATATGTAATTACACTTTGTCCAAAAGATGGTGCCTCAGAAGCTTTTACATTATTTCTAACCATAGAACTAAAAATATTCACATCGTAATTTTCATTTATGTGGTCTTTTACTTCCTCACTTAGCTTTCTTCTTTTATCTACCATTACAGGAAGTATCCCTGCTATTTCCAATTTTTTCTTATAAGTACTATTTATTTTATCAATCGTCTGTATTATCTGATCCAGCCCTTGAAGACTTAAAACCTCCATTAGCATGGGAATGATGATTTTCTCAGAAGCATATAGAGAATTCACTGCTAATATTGAAAGTGAGGGTGGGCAATCTATCAATGTATAATCATATTTCTTTGATATGGCTTTAATCTTGGAGTTTAGCATATTATGCCTATCTGATAAATCAATCAAAGAAAGTTCTATGTCAACCAGCCTCATATCAGAAGGCACTATACTCATTCCTTCTCGCTCCTGTATTACTTTCTCGATAGCTACATTACCTTCAAAAACATCCGATATGCTCGGCCCTTCGTCCAGCCCCAAGCTATAGCCCAAGTTGCCTTGGGAATCCATATCAATCAACAAAACACTTTTTCCTAAAGTAGCCAGCGCACTACCTAGATTTAGTGAGGTCGTTGTTTTTCCTGTTCCTCCTTTTTGATTTACGATTGAGATAACTGGCATATTGGTGGTATTGGTGAATCGCTAATTTATTATTCTGAAAGTTTAAACATACCTACCTTCTCTTTAAGGTTTCTTGCAATCTCGGTTACTTCTTCAGACTTCTGCGTATAACTCTCCATTCCAGCCGAAAGTTCTGTAGCTGAACTTGCAACTTGTTCAGTACCTGCAGCCGTTTCTTCTGCAATCACCACGATACCTTCTGTGATACTAACAACATTCCTTATGTTATCCATCTGTTCCTTGGTTGCCTCAAGAATGGCCTTTGATATTTCTAAGTTTTGATTGGATGAAGATGCAATTTCTTTGAATGCCATTGAGGCATCATTTGAAGCACTTTCCCCTCCTAGAATACTCTCGTTCATAACTTCAATAACTTTCGCCGCCGATGCTGTATCGTTCTGAACATCAGTTATTAGCTTTTCGATTTCTCTTGCAGAGTTTCGGGAATCCTCAGCTAGTTTTCTTATTTCCTCAGCAACCACAGCGAAACCTCTACCCGCATCTCCAGCTTGTGCAGCCTCAATTGCTGCATTCAGTGCTAATAAATTTGTCTGAGCAGCGATATCGGTAATAATCCCCAAAACGCGCGTGATTTCATCAGATCGTTCTGTTAGAACCTGAATCGATTTATTGGTATCATTAGCGAAAGCTTTGATGTCTTTCATGCTAAACCCAACCTTATTTACCATTTTGAGTCCTGCATCAGAACTTTCGGATACTTTATGAGCAGCAACATTGATCTCCTCCGCTTGTGTGCTCATATTATTTGCTGAACGTTGAATACTTTCAACTAGATTGGAAGACTCATCTACCTTACTTACCTGGGTTTGAGCACCACTGCTCATTTCTGCAATTGCAGAGGCAATCTCACCTGTGTTAGTATTCATCTCCTCACTTGCTGTCAACATTTCCATGGAGGAGTCACCTATAATGTTTGCATTGGTAACTATGCCATCTAGTAGATCGTCAAGGTTGTCAAGTGCTTTATTAAGATTTTCAGCAAGGTTTAAGATGTCGCCTTTTGCTTCTTCACGGTATCGTACTGAGAGATCTCCTTCAGCCATGCTGTTAGCTATCTGGTTCAATACCGTGAATGGTTTTGAAACAGATTCAAGAAGATTATTGATTGAATCGCTAAGTTCTCTCCATGCTCCATCCTTACCTAAAGGATCCATTCTTGAACTTAGATCACCTTCACCTTCTGCATGAGTAACAACATCATTTGTTTCGTCTATTACCGATCTTAAGTTATTCCGCATCATTATTAGCGACGCACCTAGTACGTCATTCTCTCCGGCAATTTCAAAATCTGCATTCAGATCTCCTTCACCAATCTTTCTTGAGAATTCGGACTTACTGTAAATTTCATCCATTAGTTTATTTACAGATTGAGCTATTTCACCAAGCTCATCTCTTGAAATATCTTTTATGCGTTTAGAATCATCCAACTCACCTCGTGCCAAATCTTTTAATAGATTATTAGAAAGGTCAAGCGAATCAGTAATTCTATTAGCCAATTTCCAAATGGTATAGGTTAGTATTACTAGACCTATAAGACCAATTAGAATAGTAAACCTAAAAGTAGATGTAAACGCAGCCGTAATTTCTGAAACCGGTACTACTATGGCAGCAGCCCAATATCTCCCGGACCTTCCTACCGGAATTGGAGAAAAAGTAACATACACATCATCATCTATAACATCATCAAATGAGCGATAAGAGAATGCTTCACCTGAATTGATTTTTTCCAAAACGCTCACTGGGCTTTTTCCAATCACTCCTATTGTGTCCATCGGCTGATTGAAAAGGCCTGGATCTGCATGAGCAGTAATCACTCCTCCGCTTGAAATTAGAAGTGCATAAGCCTTCTCGTAGAAGTCCACCTCTGCAACTCCTTGAAAATCATCAACTGACATATCAGTGCCGACAACACCTGCAAACTTCCCATCTACCTCAAGTCTAACCGTTGGAGAAATTCCTAAAAGAGAGTCTCTTGTATTGGAAGAATAATCATAGTCAAGATACCAATATGGCTCACTTAGAAGCTCTTTAACATTTGAATCTGCTTTAAATTGTTCATATATGGCACTTGCTTTTCGACCATCTAACTCTGCCAACTCAAGTGATGATTTTATTTCGTCTCCATCCAAATATGAATTAAACCGCTCTCTACCATAGCTTTTATCCCAGGTCGGATCTATAAATTCCAATTGCCAACTCATCCAGGTGGCATCGTATTTCGGATACCTAGTAAGAACTTTTTCTAAAAATGTTTTTCGAAGGCTATTTCGCTGTTCATCTGGCATGTATGTATACTCTTCAACAGCATCTGCCATTACCCGAGCAACAGCCAAATCTTCATCAATTATGGTTTTGATTGTATTTGCTTTTTGCTGCGCATATGAATCTGCTAGCTTTTCAGCTTCACTAATTGCATTACTCCGCAAATTATAGCTTATGTATACCAGTGTAATCCCGTAAATGATCACTGTTATTCCAAGAATAAACAGCATCATTTTTCTCCTAATTGTAAAATTTTTAAGCATCTTGATTGTGGTTAGCCGATCAAAGACAGATACACCTAGGTTACTTCAGTGAATTTGTCGCCTGAAATCATACCTAATATATCAAATAGGATAATCATTCGTCGATCTTTTTTAATAATTCCTTTGAGGTATTTCTGTCCTATCACCGATTTTAATCGTGCAGCTGAAAGCTGCTCAATCATTCCATCTGTTACCATTAAGGTATCTGGAACATCAGGAATGGCAATAGCCATTTGAAACTCCTCGTGCTCTAATACAAGTAGGTATTTATTTTCTGTAGCTTGGTTCGTGTTCTTATTGAAGAAAATTCCTAAATCCAATACACCAAAAATATTTCCTCGAACATTGGTCATTCCCCTGATGTACGAGGGCATTTGAGAAACTGGTGCAATACTTGGAAAAGGAACAACTTCCTTGATAAGATTTATGGGAATAGCGTATTCTTCACCTAGAGATTTGAAAATACAAAATTGATGAAAGACATCTCCTTTAACTTCATCCTCAGAAGAATTACTCTTTGATTCTGAAATCTCTGTTTTTCTATCTTCCAATGCAACTTCACTCTCCAAATCCGCAGACTTAGTTTCTTCTGTTTTTTTTGTAAGATTTTCTCCTAACGCCATCCTAAGTAATAGGTGTAAATATGAGGTATCTAAGAAACTAAATTACAATGACTTTTACGTATATCTAGCTCGGTAAAATAATGAGTTCTACCTAAAAAGTTGTCTTAGGATAATAATGGTCTCACATTAATCATTATCGTCCTCTTTTTTTTCATCGGCTTTTACGTCAACTATATTACCAAATTCGTCAATATATGCTAACATATCATCCAGATCAGCTCCTTTTCGGTTATTTTCCTGTCTTTCCTTCTTACGTTCTTCTTTTTCTTTCTTTTTCTGTTGTTTCTTTTTCTCTTTTTGACTCTTTATGAACTTATTTTGGGAATTTGACATACGAATGAACTTTAATGGTTGTAGGATTAAATTAAACTATTTACTCCTTCTTCTTCTGTTTGATTTTCTATTGTCTCTCCTAGCCCCTGACCTTCTACTTCCTTTTTTCTTATTGTATGACCCAGATTCTGATCGATCTCCATACGCATCATTGTCAATGTGAACCCTTACAGCTCTCCCTTCAAACTCTACACCGTCAAATTTCTTCCCAAAACCCTTTTCATAAGATTTATCCACCTCAAAATATGATCGATTCTTTAGCAATTTTACTTTACCAAAATTATTTCGATCCACGCCTGAAAGATCCGATAACAAATGCACCATATCTTCTTTAATAAAGCCATCAACTGAGCCGATATTTATAAAGAATTTCCTAAATCTACCGGAACTTTCATTGGTTGTTTTACCAACATTTTCATTCAAATTAATATCTTCTCCAGACGGAGTAGTCAACTGGTTTAACTGAAGTCGAATCAACTTCTTAAGAATTTCATCCTTTGAGATAGGCTCTAATATTTCTTTAACTTCGCTAAATAAGCTCTCACTTTCACTGTCGATTGCAACCTCTGCTAAATCACTAGCCCATTGACTAATTCGAGTAGTTTGCATTTCATTAAGACTAGGCACTTCTATTCGTTCGAATTTCACCTTTATCTTTCTTTCTAGCTCAGATATTTTTCTAGATTCTCTTGGATTAATTAGTGCTAAAGAAATGCCCTTATTGCCAGCTCTTCCCGTTCTACCGCTTCTATGAGTATAACTCTCTAGTTGGTCTGGTAAGGTATGGTGTATAACATAATTAAGGTCGTTCACATCGATCCCTCTTGCCGCGACATCTGTGGCTATCAGAAGCTGCATCGACCTTGCCTTAAACCTTTTCATAACAGCATCTCTTTGAGACTGAGAAAGGTCCCCGTGTAGCGCTTCTACTCCATACCCAAGTTGACCTAAGTTGTCAGATATCTCCTGAGTTTCTCTTTTTGTTCTGCAAAACATGATACCTCTCATATTAGGATCTCTATCTAAAAATCTTTTGATAGCAGGTACCTTATTGCTAACCTTAGTGATTACATATTTATGTGATATGTCCTTATTACTCTTTTCAGAAGTATTGATAGAAACCTCTTTTGGGTCAGACATATACTTCTTGATTATCTTCCTAATATCAGAAGGCATTGTAGCAGAAAAAAGCCAGGTCACTCGCTGTTCTGGTGTATGTGATAAAATTTCATCTATGGCCTCTTTGAATCCCATATTTAACATTTCATCAGCTTCATCTAAGATGACATATTTGACTTGATCAAGTTTTACTGCCCTTCTTTTTATAAGATCCAGAAGACGACCGGGTGTGGCTACAACTATTTGTGTAGGACGTTTTAGTGCTTTTATTTGGTTTACAATTGCTGCTCCACCATAAACCACTTCTACATTGAGCCTTTTCTTACTTTTAGCAAAATCATTTAATTGCTTGGCAGTTTGCTGCCCCAACTCTCTTGTAGGTGCCATTATCAAGGCTTGAGTGAATTCCTTTGAATCATCAATTAAATCCACCAAAGGCAGACCAAATGCTGCTGTTTTTCCGGTTCCGGTTTGTGCTAAACCAATGAAATCCGTAGGGTTTTCATTCAGTAATACAGGTATAGATTTCTCCTGTACAGGTGTAGGGTTTGTAAACCCCAAAGAATCAAGGACTTCGATGATTGGATTTGAAAGTCCTAGTTTTTCAAAATTATTCAAAGAGCAGGCTTTAATGTGAAATGCAAAGCTACGCTAACATTATAGAATCCTCGAGGTTAAATAGAAATATATCTACGACTTTTAATATTTATTAAAAAAAATAGCTGACAAACCATCTGTAGCATATTTTTGCCTTCCAACTATGAATAGTAGAAAAAGACACATCGTTAAGACCATTACATGGAGAATCATCGCCACAGCGACTACTTTCACGCTGACAATGATATTCTTTCGTGAAAGCCCCAATGCTACTGAAAAGGCTTCATGGGTTGCAGCAATAGAGACAGTTATTAAAATGGCACTGTACTATTATCATGAACGTATATGGTTCCATTTTAAATCAAAAATGAAAAGCAGTGTTCGACATTTGTTAAAAACAATAACATGGAGATTCACAGCTTCTTTGACTACATTTTTAATAGCTTCTTATATTTTTCGCGAAGACCCAAACGCAATGGAAAAAGCTACTGGCATCGCATTGATAGAAGTTTTCCTGAAGATGTTATTCTATTATTTACATGAAAGAGCATGGCACTCTTCAAAATTTGGTCTTAAATAAAAGAATTAGGGGTAAATAGGCACGATAAGTGTTTGATGAAAGTAATTAAAAGCTTAATCTTGAATTCGAATTGATGATAAACAAACCAATCTCATGAAAAAGAATATTTTACAATTTTCATTTTTAGCTTCAGCTTTCTTTCTACTATCATGTGGTGGAGGTAGCAAAGCAACTGAAGAAGCGTCAGCTGAAAAGAAAGAGGAAATCGAAAGTTTTGTAGAGAAAGAATTTACCTATCCTCTACCAACTGCATTTGAGGTTTCTCAAATGTTAGGAAATGCTAACACTTCTTATTCAGGTGAAATTGTTAATGACCCATCTAAAGCAGATCAATATGTTGCTACATGGCAAAAGGCAGCAAATCTTGGTGTTTATGGTGCAGATCTAAGTTATGCTGCGACTTTTGATAAAACTCAAGAGACAATCGACTATTTAGATGTTTCGAAAAAACTAATCGATGATTTAAATATTACTTCAGCTTTCAATACCTCAATGGCGCAGAGAATTGAAAATAATATGGACAATATTGATTCTTTGATTTTCATCGTAACAGAATCATTTTACGACACATACAACTACCTCAATCAAAATGGCGAAGAAAAGACATCGATTCTTGTTATCGCTGGTAGTGTAATTGAAGGTTTACACATTACTTGTGAGCTTGTGAAAATGAGCGAGAATCAGGGCGAGCTAAAAGCTGTTCTTGCAAATCAAAAGTCTCAAGTTGTAAAACTTGTTGAACTAATGGAAGCTCATCAAGAAGATGAAAATGTAAGTAAAGTATTGCCAAACCTTAGATTTATAAACTTCACATATGATCAACTTGGCGAAGGAGTTGAAATGACTGACGGTCAATTTTCAGACATTGCTAATAGTGTGAAAGAGATGAGGGATCACATCGTTGGATAATCATTGATGAAACTATATTTTTAGAGCCTCAACAAGAGTTGAGGCTTTTTTATTTGAAATAACCCTATGACCGAATCCATTATAAACGCACTTGTCCATCTTCTAGCTATTATAGAGAGCGCTAAAGAAGATACCGGTGTTGTGGATTCCGGCGAGCTTGTAATAAGACCCTACCTCCAAAAGAATCTAAATAATGAAACGCTTACAGCGGAGTATATCAAATTATTTTATGATTATCTAAATTTTTACAAAGAGCAGCCGACTGCAAAAGACGAAGAAGGTATTAGTATTGATAGTACTAGTATTTTGCAAATCGCAAAGATTTGTAATCAATTGAACAAAGAACTTCTTCGTTCTGAGAGACTTATTGTCTTCATGCAGTTGATGGAGTTAATTAGGGCAGATGAAAAAGTAACTGCCAAGGAAGAAGAATTTGCTGCGCTTGTAGCATTAAACTTCAACCTCGATCAAGATGATGTTGTCAATCTTAAAAACTTCATTCTCAAACCTGACGATGAAGAAATAAACAAAGAACGAATTCTAATTATTGACAATAAACAAACCGAATGGCCTGAAGAAATGGCTTGGATTATTCGGAAAAAGAAAACAGAAAATCAAGTTAGACATCTGTTTGTTCAAAATCTGTTCGGTAAGATTACAGTCCTCTATCTAAAGAGTGTTGAAACATTTGTATTCAGATACGATGGCCCGCTCAATCTATTTCTCGAAGGAATTAAAGTCATTCCTGCCAAATCATACATACTAAAGCCTGGATCAATTATCAAGGGTCCTAATATCTCTTCTATTTATGAATCTGAGATAACCAAACAATTCATTCAGGAACAAACAAGCACACGAGTTGTACTTGCAGGAGATAAAGTTGAGTTTAAGTTCAGAAATAGTAGCAATGGCCTTAAACCTTTCTCCTTCTCTGAAGACTCTGGCAGACTGATTGGAATTATGGGTGGCTCCGGAACAGGAAAAAGTACTCTAATGAACATTCTAAATGGAAAGCTTAGAGTAAATGGTGGAAGACTACATATCAATGGATTTTCGCTAGAACAAGCCTCTACTGAGGGTGTCATTGGGTATGTACCGCAAGATGACCTTTTGTTCGAAGAACTCACAGTATATCAGAACTTGTACTTCAATGCCAAAACCTGTTTCAGTGATTTTTCTGATGATTTAATTGACCGAACCGTTCACAAAGTATTGGACGATCTTGACTTAGAGGATATAAAAGATCTAAAAGTTGGTGATCCATTAAACAAAACCATATCTGGAGGACAAAGAAAGAGATTAAATATTGCGCTGGAGCTCATGAGGGAGCCCTCTGTTCTCTTTGTAGATGAGCCTACCTCTGGGTTATCATCAATGGATTCGGAAAAGATGATGATGTTGCTTAAAGACTTAACAAGAAAAGGGAAACTTGTTGTCGCTATTATTCATCAGCCTTCATCAGAAATATTTAAACTATTTGATAAGCTTTGGATTCTAGATAAAGGAGGATATCCAATTTATAATGGCAATCCTATTGATGCCGTGGTCTACTTCAAGACGATGAATACTCAGGTGAATGCAGCTGAAAGCGAATGCCCGAGGTGTGGAAACGTAATTCCTGAACAAATTCTACAGATAATTGAGGCACGAGAAATCGATGAGCGAGGTAGGTCTACGAAAAAACGAAGAGTAAATCCGTCAGTTTGGTATTCTAAATATCAAGAAAATATTGTACCTAAATTGGTAAGGTTAAAATATGATTCGGTATTACCTCCAACCAATTTCCGGATTCCTGATACATGGAATCAATTCAAGATTTTTAGCAAAAGGAATCTTCTTTCGAAAATATCGAATAAGCAGTATGTCCTTATCAACTTGTTGGAAGCCCCCCTATTGGCTTTTATCCTTGGCTATTTTTCAAAATATTCGCCAGAAAAAGTCTATGCTTTCTCTGAAAATATAAACCTCCCAGTTTACTTATTCATGTCCATTGTAGTATCCCTATTCATGGGGCTTACTGTGAGTGCACAAGAGATTTATAAGGATAGGCAAATACTTGAACGAGAATCTTTCCTAAACCTATCCAGGCTAAGCTACATTAATTCGAAAGTTGTTTACCTATTTATTCTTTCTGCGATTCAAACACTCTCATTTGTGCTTATTGGAAATTTCATTTTAGAGATACATGGAATGACTCTTTACTACTGGGGTGTTTTGTTTACAGTATCATGTTTCGCCAACTTAATCGGATTGAACATATCATCTGCACTGAATTCTGTAATCAATATTTATATCTTAATACCCTTTATTCTAGTACCTCAACTCCTTCTGGGCGGGGCTATGATCAAATTTGATGAATTACATCATTCATTAAATAATCAAAAGAACGTTCCTATTGTTGGTGATATGATGGCTTCAAGATGGGCTTACGAGGCACTAGCTGTAGCACAATTTCGATACAATGATTATGAAAAACATTTCTTTGAAGTCAATAAAGAAATAAGCAGAACTTCTGTTTACAGATCATTTATGGTTCCTGAACTGATGACCATTAATAGGGAAATTGTACGAGATAGTGCTGATTGGAGTGATAAAGAAAGATCATTCACAATTCTAAAAAATGAAGTAAGCGCACTTACTGACCTACATGGGTTGCGATCATTTCCATATTTGGATCAAATTACTCCCGAGTATTACAGTGTCTCAATATCTGAAAAACTTGATGAATATTTAAGGTATGCGAAATCTTCATTTTCGAATGAATATCTTCAAGCACAGCAAGATCGAGATCAACTGTATAAAAAGTTAGTTGATAAACTTGGAAAAGAAGGTTTTGTTGAATTAGAAAAGAAGTACCATAACGAGTTCCTTGCTGACTTACTTATGAATAGAGCTCATTTGGATATGGTGTATAGAGGCGATGATCAATTGATCCAGAAGAAAGACCCTGTTTTTATGAGACCATATTCAAATATTGGAAGAGCTCAATTTTATGCGCCTATCAAAATTTTAGGAAACTGGGAAGTACCTACATTTTACTTCAATATGGCCTTTGTTTGGTTTATGACCATCGTACTATACTTATCACTTTTAGACAATACCTTGAAGAAAATCATCAAGTTTTTCGAGTCCCAAGAGAAAGATGAAAGTAGACCTAATGCCTGGATACGTTTATGGGACACCATACTGATAATGATAGGCTCACCTAGAGTATACAAGAGAGCAGTTAAAATCAAGAAATCAACAAAATAATGACGAATTTAAACTTAGCAACCCTAGTATTAAGATTAGGATTTGGAGGAATGATGATAACACATGGCTGGGGTAAATTTAGCAAGCTTGCCGCAGGAGATCTTACATTTTTGGATCCAATTGGTATTGGTCAAGCACCAACGCTAATATTGGCGGTATTATCTGAATTTATAGCTCCTATATTTATAATAGTAGGTTTTAAAACCCGCATAGCTTCAATACTTCCAGCTGCCACCATGTTTGTAGCAGCATTTATTTTTCACGCAAATGATCCATGGAAAAATCAGGAATTTCCATTGCTTTATCTTATTGGCTATGTAGCAATATTTCTACTCGGCAGTGGACAGTATTCGTTAGACTGGAAATTAAAGAAGGTTTAACTTTTTGTAGATTGCCTTTTCACTTATCTGAGTAATTTCTCCTGACTTTAAAGGATCTAAACTTAAGTCCTCAATAGCAATTCTTAGCAATCTTAATGTTGGATGACCAACCTTGGCAGTCATTCTTCTGACCTGTCTATTCTTGCCTTCAGTTAATTTAATCTTCAGCCATGATCTAATTGGATGCTTTTTATAATTTACTGGCGGTGTTCTTTCAGGCACATTAGCTTTAACAACATCTACCAAAGCTGGCTTAGTTTTGTATAATTTACCTTTCAAATTAATCTCTACACCCGTAACAAGTTGATTGATAGCATCCGCACTAGGCTGTCCTTCTACTTCCACAAGGTACGTCCTCATGTGCTTGTGTTTGGGATCTAAAAGCTTATTATTGAGTGATCTGTCATTGGTAAGAATTAGTAATCCCTCACTGTCCAAATCAAGCCTACCTACCGGATAAACATCTTTTGGAAGATTTGAGAAAACTTCACCAAGTCCAGAATTAGCTCCTTCATTAGAAAATTGACTTAAGATCTTAAATGGCTTATGAATTATGTAATAGTATTTTTTTTTAGCCACGATATATCATTCTATAACCCACAAAACCAATAACTACACCAACAAGGTTTGCAAAAGCATCAAGCCACTCGAAAAATCTATTGTAGAAAAAGATGTACTGAATGATTTCCAAACCTAATCCGTATAGCGATGTAGCTACGAAAATATAAAATGAGATTTTGGAAGTAAGCATGTTAGCTTTTTGAAACGCCAACATTAAACTTACAACCAGCACAAAGTATGCAAAAGAATGTTCGATTTTATCTAGGTAACCAACACCATCTATTTGAATTGGTACAGCTAAAAATGTAGATAAAGCTAAAATTCCCAATGTGACCAATCCTGCTGGCACAAACCACATTATATTCTTATTCAATTAAATTGATATTTTTTGACCGTCTTCTAATCTATTTAAAACAAAGTCAGAGGCTTCAAAAACTTCATCAGCCATGTGAGTAAGCCATAAAGATTTGGTGTCAAATTCAGACTGTTTCTCTAACAACTCTGAGTAGCTCAGATGTCCAAAACTAACTTCATTTTGAAAATTACACTCACAAATAAATAGATCGGTGCCATTAGACAGCGGGATTAAATTTTCAGACCATGAAGTGTCCCCTGAAAATGCAATTCTCTTACCGTTCCACTCTAGTCGAATACCGTGTGGCATTGACGGAGGACTATGTTCTACTTGCCAAGCTTTAATAACTTTATCGCCAAGAATTGTCGATTCGCCTTGACTGTACTCAACAAAACGAAGATCCAGATCTTCCAATTTTTCTGCAGTACCAGCATACATTGCTTCTTGTAATTCTAAAACTCTTCTTCTAACACCTTCAGGACCTACAATAGTAAGTGCGGCAGTTCTAGGATTCTCAAACAAACTACTAATCAAAAAGAAAGGAATGCCTCCAAAATGATCTCCATGAAAATGAGATATAACTATTGTTGAAATTGAATCAAGCGTTATTCCTTCGTGTTTGAGTCTAATTAAGGTACTGGCACCGCAGTCCAACAAGACGCCTTCATTCTTTTCAACAATTAAGAACGAAGTGTGATTTCTACCCCCACTACCAAATGCGTCTCCACAACCTAATACAGTTAGTTCCATTGGCTAAATTTACCGAATGGAGTTATTCTTAAATGAGAAACTGGGAAAAATAACATTAGAAATTAATGAAGCAGACTCATCAAAGGCTGTTTTAATAATAGCACATGGTGCTGGAGCAGGAATGCATCACCCATTCATGACGAGTATCTCTAAATTGCTTTCAGAAAAATCAATCACAACTGCAAGATTCAACTTCCCATATATGGAGCAGGGTCGAAAATCACCAGGCTCACCTAAGTCCAACATTGAAACTTGGAGACTTGTACTTGAGCATATAATGCAACGATATCAAGACGCTCCCATATTCCTCTCTGGTAAGTCATACGGAGGCAGAATGGCTTCTCATTTGGTGGTAGAAAATAATCTACCTTATGTTAAAGGAATAATTTATTTTGGGTTTCCGCTTCATGCCCCTGGAAAAGATTCTATCGATAGAGCAGCTAACTTAGTTAATATCAAAATACCGCAATTATTCCTTCAAGGATCAAATGATAAACTTGCTAATCTATCTATGATGGAACAAGTTGTCTCTGGGTTGAAATTAGCTAGCATAGAAACTATAGCGCACGCTGATCATTCGTTTAACGTACCCAAGAAGAGTGGAAAAACTAAGGAAGATGTTTTGGAGTTCCTAGCAGAATGTTCGGCTACATGGATACGTAAATAACTTAATCTGGATTATACCAAAATGGTATTTTTACAAAATCTCTGAATCCAATTGTCGAGTCTCGCGATATCTTCTTAATAGAAAGCAGGTTTTCACCAATATTGAAACCTTCCGTTGGAATGGTAACAAGGATCCCTTTTTGATCCTTGGCTGGGTGAACAAAGAAATGATACTTCAAGGAGGAATAGATTGAATCATTTACATTGATTTCGTAAATGGATTTTTGACATTCCAAAAGCTTTTCCTGATTCTCCTCCGAATAATCAATACCGGTAATTTGAAAATTACCTCCTTCCGCTTTTAGTCCCAGCTTCCAGTTTAATCCATCATCTTTGATGGGATCAAAATCAGGGCACTGAGAGGATATTCGTCCATTATCAGCCGGATCATAACGAAGAAATATTTGGAAATGAGGCTTCTCAATAAAACTTGATTTTAAACTCACGCTATTAACATACTCATCTTTAGATCTCTGATCGTCGTAAAAATTTGAACTTATAACATCTGCATCGGTACTTGAAGGAAAATACTGATATTGGTCAAATGAGAACATTGCCATGCTTCCCACTGAAACCCCTACTAACAAATAGACTATCCTAAATCTCGTTTTTGAAAACTTGCTTATCAAATAGTAGTATATACTTCTGCTGAGGTTAGAAAGTGTTATAAAATTATAGATCCGGTAAAACGGATAATAAACCTTAGCAAACC
The DNA here is from genome assembly GCF_963691765.1 of Ekhidna sp. Classification (GTDB taxonomy): domain Bacteria; phylum Bacteroidota; class Bacteroidia; order Cytophagales; family Cyclobacteriaceae; genus Ekhidna. Next base: position 3,929,388 of record NZ_OY829375.1, on the reverse strand, counting down.
ATCTAATCTTTTTAAAGAATCCTAACGTGAAATAATCGATCATATAGATCAATCCGAATAGAATAAATATTGTCACAGAAATCCCAGCAATAAGCGTAATGATGCCGGTAACTACCCCAGTTGGCATAGCTGAAATGAATGTACTTAGTACTAATCCAATAACTGCCAATGATGTCAGATACAATCCAAAAGCAATCATTATCGATATAATTAGAAAAGAGAAAGCAAATATGACACTGCAAATCTCATCTAGCATTATTACCAACCGATCTAGACTAACAACTTTAGCTCTTAGCTTTTCAGTGAAAAATTCGTTGTAATTCAGTTTATCAAAGTCAATAGAGGACTGCACTGATCTTAAGCCAATAGCTCCAATCCAAAACCCTCGAAGCATCAAATGAATCACTAAACAAATAGTAAGTGCGAGGATGCATTTTTTGATTATTACAAGAAAAATAAAGACGATTGAAATAGTCCCTTCAAGATTGTATTTATACTGTATATCTATCAGAAAAGAACCAAACTCGGAGTTAGCTCCTAAAAGTAGAAATATGGTAAAGGCTGATACTAAAAGCTCAAGCTGCCAACTTTCTCTCTCGAGTTTCTTAAGCCAGTTTTCAATCTGATCTTCTTTGAGTTCGTTCATTAAATATGGAGAGTATTAATGAATGATAATTACATCGCTTTGCGATCTTCGTTTTCGCGTTGGATGTTTCCCTTAGCTTTCTCCATTGGCTTTTTAGCCTTCATAATCATAAATTGAGTGGCCAAATTCATAAGCTCAGGTTGACCCGCGTAGCTATAACCTAGATGCTTTAGTTCTTCAATGATCTTCGAATATTCTTCAGCCTTAGAAAGCGAAAAATTATCACTGTTTTGGATGTAAACAGCTTCTATCACTCCAAGTGAATGTTTTAACATTCGAAATAGCTTTTGATTCTTCGTTTCTTTTTCTTCTCTGAAGTGCTTGGCATAAACATCAGGCATGAGCTCTTTAAGTCGCTCGAAATGCTCACTGAGAACTGGATGTTTGTCTTTAGTCATTTGGCTATTGCGTTTAATGTTTTGATGAGTTCGTGAGCTACTTGATGCTCCTGCCTTGGAGCTAACTCTACGAATTTATTGATACTTTGGATGGCTTCTTGATACCTTTTCATAGAAATAAGTACCAAACCAAGATTGTAAAAGCTATTTGGATATTCTGGCTCTATTTGGGTTGATAGTTCATAGTGAACCTTAGCAAGTTCTAGGTTTCCTATGTCAGAGTATACATTACCAAGATTATAATGCGCTTCAAAATGCCTAGGGTTTCTTTTCAGGCATTGAGTCAGATAGTCTATGGCCTTAGAAAGATCACCCTGACTTGACTTTAAAATCCCAAGATTGCAATAGGCATCTTCAACAGATTGCTCATTTTCAATTGCCAGTAAGTAGTATTTTTCAGCCTCAGACTTTCCAGCTTCATCTAGCTCTAATGCTTCTTCGAAAAATGAACCAGCTTTCGGTAAGGAAACTATTGGAGTCTGATCCGGAATTTGATCAAACATATTTAGCTGCCCATAATCTTCCAGATTGGGTTTCTTCCTCCTTCGAGCCTTTTTAGGTCCGAGCTTTTGTGGAGGACTTACGGGAAATTGAACAACTTTTGTCATTTAAATCTAGCTTGCTTTACGCTTCACTTCTTTTGCTTCGTCTTGTTGTTTCTTGTCTGCCTTCTTCATTGGCTTCTTAGCCTCTTTCGCCTGATCAATGCTCGCTTTTAATGCTGTCATAATATCTACTACCTCTGGCTCTTCTTCAACATATGATACAACTTCATTCCCCTCTATCTTGTTGCTAATCATGTCACGCAATGCGTCATTATACTTATCCTCAAGTTCAATTTTCTTAAACTTCTTGGTCATCGACTTGATCAACATATTAGCAAGTTTCAACTGCTCATCCTCTGCCTCCTCTTCAATTCGCACATTAGGAACTTCTTTTATACTTCTCACCTCATTTGGATATCGAAGTTTGTATATCATAATACCACGATCATGAGGTGTTAGTAAAACAACACTTTCCCTATCTCTCAAAACAACCTTACCGACCCCTACCTTTCCTGATTCTCTTAAAGCTTGACTTAGCAGCGCATACGTTTTACTTGCTACATCACCGTCAGGTCCTGCAAAGTAAGGAGAATCATACAATGTTTCATGTACTTCTTTTGCATCTACGAAGCCTTCTATTTCGATTACTTTCGTGCTTTTCAATTTAACCTTCTCGAAATCATCTGGCTCTATGATTACAAACTGACCTGGTTCGTATTGATAGCCTTTTACAATGTCTTCTTGTCTAAGAACGTCACCCGTTACTTTGTCTCGCTTCTCATACTTTACAGGGTTATTGGTCTCCTTTGACAACAGATTAAACTGAACCTTCTGTGCTGTGTCAATGGCATTGTAAATCCTTATAGGAATTGTAACCATTGAGAATCGAATATGTCCTTTCCAGATCGCTCGCATTGTTTCAATTTAGGAATTAAGACAGAAAATTAAAAATCTTTAACTTTTAATCAAAGTATTACATGTTAACATATTGATTAACAATATATTATAAACAAATATTTTTTATTAAAATTTAATCACTGAATTTAATAAACACCTGATTGTCAATACGTTAATATTTTACATTATTTTAACTTACTACCAATTCAATCGGATAATAGGCGCCATTTATGTTGACCCAAAGCATCAACACTTCTATTTTTGCCAGCTTATTAAATGGACACGATGAAAGACTTTGTAGAAGAACTGAAATGGCGAGGAATGGTGCACGATATTATGCCTGGCACTCAAGATGAATTGAATAAAGGCATGACAGCAGCATATATAGGTTTCGATCCTACTGCAGATTCTCTCCATATTGGTAACATGGTGCAAATCATGACATTAGTTCATTTTCAAAGATGTGGACACAAGCCTTTGGCCCTAGTAGGTGGAGCTACTGGTATGGTTGGAGATCCATCTGGTAAGTCTGCAGAAAGAAACCTTTTAGATGAGGAAACTTTAAATCACAATTTATCCTGCGTAAAGAAGCAACTCGAAAGCTTCTTATCCTTTGAAGGTGAAAATGCAGCAGAAATGGTCAACAACTATGATTGGTTTAAAGAATTTAACTTTCTTGAATTCATCAGAGATGTAGGCAAACACATCACAGTAAATTACATGATGAGCAAGGATTCTGTAAAGACGAGATTGGAAACTGGTCTTTCGTTTACTGAATTTTCCTACCAACTGGTGCAGGGGTATGATTTCTACTACCTATGGAAGCACAAAAATGCCAAGTTGCAACTGGGAGGATCTGATCAATGGGGAAATATCGTTACTGGAACAGAACTAATCAGAAGGAAAGATCAGGGAGAAGCCTTCGCTATGACTACTCCCCTTATTACAAAGGCTGACGGCTCGAAATTCGGAAAGTCTGAAGGAGGAAACATTTGGTTAGATCCAGAAAAGACCTCCCCATACAAGTTTTATCAATATTGGATCAACTCCTCTGATGAAGACGTAGAAAAGTATATCAAGATATTCAGCTTAAAAGATCGTGAAGAGATTGAATCTTTGATCTCTGAACATCGAGAAGCCCCTCATCAACGACTTCTTCAGCGAACATTGGCGGAAGAAATAACAGAACGAGTTCACTCAAAAGCAGACTTAGAAACTGCTATAAAGGCTAGTTCTATTCTGTTTGGTAAGTCAACCACAGAGGATCTAGAAAGCCTTGATGAAAAGACCCTATTACAGGTTTTTGAAGGTGTCCCACAAACTGAGGTTCAAATTACTGATCTTGAAAACAATGATATTACAACCTTCCTAAGTGAGACCACTCAAAATATCATATTCAAGTCTAAGGGTGAAGCAAGAAAGATGATTCAAGGTGGAGGTGTGAGTATAAACAAAACAAGGATCCAAGCACCTGATCAATCCGTTGATTTCACACTGCTACAAAACAAGTACTTGCTTGCTCAAAGGGGTAAAAAGAATTATTACTTGATTAAAGTGAGTTGATCACTTTTTCTTGACTAGTTCTTTCTTTTCCATAAGCCTTACAACAACACCGGCGTCGGACATATTCTCAAGAATAACCTTAAAAAGGAATGTTAGTGGCACAGCCAATAGCATTCCTGCTGTACCCCAAAGGAATGCCCAAAAGACAAATCCAAAAAGCACAGCAACAGTGTTCATTGAGAAAGAATCACCCATTAGCTTAGGCTCCACAATGTTTCCCATAATTAATTGTACTCCTTCTAAACAGAAAAAGATTACCAGCACTTGAGATACTGAACTTGAATCGATAATTCCAAGAACTAATGGAGGAATAATTGCAATGAGAGAGCCAATGTATGGAATGTAGTTAAGAACAAATGCCAAAAATCCCCATAGAACTGCATAATCAATCCCGAAAATCCAGCAGATTAAACCAATGGAAATTCCTGTTAAAACACTCACTAAGGTCTTCACCTTGATATACGAACCAACGGAGTCCTTTATTCTATGAAACATCTCCATAGACTTCCCATTGTCTTGATCTTTGTCACCGGTACCAATCAAATAGCTAATGGTTTGATCATACTGAGTAATGGCACCAAGTAAACCAGCGAAATAAAGAATAGTCATCAACAGCTCTGCAGCTTTTCCGCTGACTGTGTTAATAAATGAACCTGATACCGTCCAAAACTGACTAGTCTGCAACATATCTGCTACCAGTGTTCTTAGCTCTCCTTCCTTGAATGTTATTCCAAAATAAATAGTATAATCATTTATAAATGGTCTCAAGTCATTTGAAATACTATCAAGAATAGCATCACTGTTTTGTACTAAAGCTTGTATGACATTGAACAACCCAAATCCGATAAAGAAGAATACTGTCATTGTAACCAATGTTGTTAGAGCAATACTGATACTAACAGAAAAAATTCTTTGGAAGAGATTCACCAAAGGCTGAAAAAGGACTGCAAAGAATAAAGCAAAAAAGAGAGGGATCAATAGATTTGATAATTCCCTCATTAAGTAGAGTACAGCAATCCCTAAAAAGATCATCATGATAATCTTGATATGGCGAAGAGAACGTTCCATTTCTGATTGTGAATTCATGATCGCAAAATAATTGAATTCATAAAGGAAACAGCTAACTTTATTAAGATTCCAAAATGCGTTTTATGAAAAACCTTGCTTCCATCTACGTTCTTTTTTTACTACTCTTCAGTTGTACTGGTCAAGAAATACCTAATGAATCTTTTCAGCTAAGTACTGGAATTTTGGCAGCACCGGAGCATCAACGGGCCGAGGCTACTATATTAGGATTTGACTCAAGTAGTAAGATCATTACATTAAAAGAAGGTACAAATGACTTTATCTGCATTGCAGACAACCCAAGTAAAGAAGGTTTTAGCGTAGCAGCATATCATAAAAGCCTTGAACCATTTATGTCAAGAGGAAGAGTGCTCAAAGAGCAGGGATTAAATGCAAAAGAAGTTTTTGATAAGAGAGAAAAGGAAGTATCTGTTGGGTCCCTAGAGATGCCAGATAGAGCCACTCTATACGTGACAACAGGCGACATTAACGAAGAAACCGGAGAAGTTGAAAATCTGTATACAAGGTATGTTATTTATATACCTTATGCTACCGAAGAATCAACTGGAATGCCTCTTAGTCCTCCTGCTCCGGGTGCACCTTGGATAATGGACCCTGGAACGCATAGAGCACATATCATGATAAATCCGCCAAAAGACTAAATCACATTACAACGGGCCAAAAAATAATATCCACTCGCCGGTTTCGTCTTCTTCCCTCCCATGTTCTATTGTCATATACAGGATTGAATTGACCAAAGTCCCGTTTCTCGATTTGATTTGACTTAAAGTCTAGATACAATAACTGCTGAATCACTGCATCCCCACGCATCTGCGATAACCATTCATTGTATTCAGCACCACCAATGTTATCAGTATGGCTATGGATAGTGATAGTATAATCACGAATATCCTGAACAGAATCAACAAGTTGCTTCAGCTCTTCTATTTGATATTCATCGATATAGTAGCTTCCTCCTCCAAAGTATATGCTTTTTAGGATATAGGCTTGCTGTTGATCCTGAGCATATGAAAAGGATGTACAAACAAGAAAAGTTATAGCAACAAGAACTCGCATCGCATTAAATAAACGGACTAAGAAGTGCCTTGTTTCGATCATCTATCTTTCCTTTCAACCATTCATCATTTATCACTTCTTCGATCTCCCTTAACCTTCTTAAATTACTCTAACTCTAAAAATCTGAAACCTAAAAGATATGAAGAACAAATTACTCATCATACTTCTTTCAATCAGCTCTACGGTTTTTGCGCAAAAGCTGGATATGGAAGATTTCAAAAATATGGCACCTCGAAATATAGGTCCCGCCGGTATGTCTGGTAGGGTTACTGCAATAGATGTTGTAACTGAAGATCCAGACATTATATACGTAGGATCGGCTTCCGGAGGTGTTTGGAAATCAACAAGTGGTGGCATTGATTGGCAACCAATATTTAATGATCAAACTACCGCATCTATCGGTGCTGTAGCAATTCAGCAATCTAACCCCTCTGTTGTTTGGGTTGGTACGGGTGAAGGAAACCCGCGTAACTCACTTAATGGTGGCGACGGCATTTATCGCACATTAGATGGAGGTAAAAACTGGCAGAAAATGGGGTTAGAAAAAACCCGTCATATACATAGAATTATCATTCACCCGAATGATCCAAACACGGTTTATGTTGGAGCCATTGGTTCCCCGTGGGGAGAACATGAAGAACGTGGCGTATACAAAACTACAGATGGCGGAAAAACTTGGGATAGAATATTATTCAACAACATCCGAACAGGTGTTGCCGATTTAGTAATGGATCCTAGCAATCCAAATAAGCTAATGGCTGCAATGTGGGAACATAAGCGAGATCCATGGTTTTTCAAATCAGGAGGTCCTGGATCTGGCCTTTATGTAACGCATGATGGTGGAGACACCTGGGAGAAACGTACCGATGAGGATGGTTTACCCAAAGGTGAACTTGGAAGAATTGGAATAGCTATTGCTCCTTCAAGACCTAACGTGGTCTATGCACTCATTGAATCCAAAAAGAATGCACTCTATCGTTCTGACGATGGTGGCTTTAAATGGAGAAAAATTAACGATAAAAACGACATAGGCAACCGACCTTTCTATTACTCTGAAATATATGTAGATCCGGTCAACGAAAATCGAGTGTATAGCATTTTCACTTATGTTAATGTCTCCGTCGATGGAGGCAAATCATTCACTCAATTGATGGGAGCTTATGGAGTAGACAATGGTGTTCACCCAGATCATCACGCATGGTACATACATCCAAACGATCCTAACTTCATGATAGATGGAAATGACGGAGGGCTTAATATCACCAGAGATAGAGGCGAAACCTGGAGATTTGTTTCGAACCTACCAGTAGGTCAATTCTACCATATCAGTGTTGACAATGAAACTCCATACAATGTTTATGGAGGTATGCAAGACAATGGATCCTGGGCAGGGCCTGCTTATGTATGGAAGGCTCAAGGAATTAGAAATCATTACTGGCAAGAGGTTTCATTTGGAGATGGCTTTGACGTATTGCCTGATCCTAGAGACAGCAGATATGGAATCTCTACGGCACAACAAGGCTATGCTTCGATTTATGACAGAAAAACTGGATACAATGAAAGTGTAAGACCCACCTATCCTGACGGTGATGTTGAATTGCGATTCAATTGGAATGTAGGAATGGCTCGAGACGCTCAAAATCCAGCCGTAGTTTATTTCGGAAGTCAATTTGTTCATAAGAGCACTGACAGTGGACAAAATTGGGAAATCATCTCCCCTGACCTCACTACAAACGATCCAGAAAAACAAAAACAAGGCGAAAGTGGTGGCTTAACAATGGATGCTACAGGTGCTGAAAACTATTGTACCATCATTGTAATTGAGCCTTCTTCATTAAACTCAGACTTGCTATGGGTAGGAACTGATGACGGAAACATCCAAATTTCTCGAAATGGTGGCGATAGCTGGACCAATGTAGGAAACAATTTGCCTGGATTACCATCAGGCACTTGGATCACTCAAATTAAAGCTTCGAACAAGAACGAAGGAGAAGCGCTGGTTGTAGCAAACGATTACCGTAGATTCAACTACACTCCATATGCATATCGCACTAAAGACTATGGTCAAACATGGGAACGTATTGTAGATGGAAATGATGCTGTTAGCTATGCGCTATCTATAGTTGAAGACCCCGTTGAATCAAGGTTGTTATTCTTGGGTACTGATGATGGTCTATATGTTTCTGTGGACGCAGGATCTAACTGGACAAAATGGACAGAAGGGTTTCCAACAACTAATGCATATGATCTTGTTATCCATCCAGAAGAGCATGATTTAGTAATTGGAACGTTCGGTAGAGCCATTTGGGTAATGGATGACATTAGACCTCTTCGCGAAATCGCGAGTGAAGGAAGCTCAACACTAGATAAGGTGTTGAATGTATATGCTCCTCCTGTAGCATATGTTGCTCAAAATCAACAGCCAAAAGGCACCCGATTTGGTGGAGACGCATTATACAATGGTGAAAACAGACCATATGGTGCAATGCTAACCTATTCCATTAACCGTCCTGAAAAGAAGAAAGAAAAAATGGATGAGAAGAAGAAAGGAAAAAAGAAAAAGAAGGGTGATGAAGAAATGATGGATGAGAAAGAAGAGGAAAAAGTGTCTTATGATTCATTATTCATAGAGGTATTCAAAGGTGATGAAGTTATTCGAACGCTTAAATCAAAAGCTCCCAAAGAGAATGGTATCCATCGCACATTCTGGTACATGAATGAAAAAGGAACCAACTTCATGAGCAGAAGAAGTAGATCTGGAAATAGAGAACCAGGTGGTGTAACTGTCCTTCCTGGCATGTACAAAGTACGTTTCACGTTCGGTGATCAAAAGGATTCTACAGAGGTTGAGGTAAGATATGATCCAAGAATTGAGATGTCTGATGGAGCTATTAAGGCGCAATATGATGCGCTCAAATCACTTGAATCAAAATATTCAATGGGAGTCAAAGCTGTTGATCGTTTGAAAGAGAGTTTAGATATCACCAAAGGAATTCAGAGCGATCTAAAGAAAAAAGATAAGGAAGGATTTGAAGAACAATTGGAACTATGCAAAACAACAATTGACACTTTAAATAGCATGCTTGATGTTTTCTTAGGTAAACAAGATGATCGCCAGGGTATTACTCGAGGTACACCAAACAGTGTTAATAATTCATATTTTGCAGCTTCCAGATATACCAGCAATGCACTTCATGCACCGGGTCAAACCGAAAACAAACTCATCAAGAAGTTTGAAGAAGATATTGCAGAAGCAATGGAAATGGTAAATGGCTATTACTCAGAAAAATGGCCAGCATTTAGATCAACTGTTGAAGATTTGGACACATCCCCTTTCAAAGACTACGATGAAATAAAGGAATAATAGTCCAGATAAATAGTAAATATTTAAAACTATTATCATTAGTACACAGATAATAGATATAAAAGCCGGCTCCATTTGAGTCGGCTTTTTTATTTTACTTCAAAATCTATCATATGAAAGTTTTAAAAGTCGCAGGAACGATTGTCGTATTAATAATTATTGGAGTTGCTTCCTATGTTTTCTATATCAAGAGCTCTCTTACACCTATATATTCTGGAGAGGAAATATTAAGCGGGCTTGAAGCCAATTCTGAAGTATACTTCACCGAATATGGCATTCCGCATATCTATGCCGAAAGCGAAGAAGATGTATATCGTTCACTTGGCTATATACATGCTAAGGAAAGGCTTTGGCAAATGGATCTTCTTAGACATGTTGGAAGCGGTAGACTTTCCGAACTATTCGGGACAGATATGATCGAAGTTGACAAATACCTACGCACGATGGGATTAAGTAGCTATTCTGAAGAGTCAGCAAAAGCATATATTGATCGCAAACACGAAAGCCTTCCATTGGTTCAAGCGTACATTTCAGGTATCAATCAATACATTGAGAATAACCCCAAGCCATTGGAGCATACAATTCTTGGCCTGGAAGTAGAGCCGTTCAAGATTCAAAACATTTTTGAAACATTGACTTATATGGCATTTAGTTTTTCTAATGCCCAAATAACTGACCCAATTCTTACAGAGCTTACTAGCAAACTTGACTCAGCATATTTAATCGATTTAAATATCTATCACTACGAAGGGGAATCAACCTTGCGGTCTTTTGATGATCGTTATTCCGAGCAAGCTGACATGGCAATGACGGTATTAAATAAGCTAAAAATACCAGAGTTCATTGGTAGCAACAGCTGGGTTGTCTCTGGAAACAAAACTCAGAGTGGAAAAGTCATTTTAGTTAATGATCCACATATTGCTTTTGCTCAACCTTCAGTTTGGTATGAATCGCACGTAATTTCTCCAGGAAACGAATACTATGGATATCATATTCCAGGTGCACCCTTCCCTTTGCTAATGCATTCTGAAAAGAAAGCAACAGGGATAACAATGTTTGAAAATGATGAGATGGACTTCTATGTTGAGGAAATTCACCCTGAAGATTCTAATATGTATATGCATAAAGGAGAATGGAAAGAGATTGCAAATCGCGAAGAAGTAATAAAAGTAAATGGAGAAGAAGATGTAAGTTTCTCGATTCGCTCAACCGTACATGGTCCTATCGTATCTGATATCCTAAACGAGGAACCTCTTGATGATGTAGTGACTATGCATTGGGTAACATCCAACTATACCAGCTATATGATTGAATCGATTTATGGATTTGTAAAAGCACAAGATATAGTAGAGTTGGAAAAGGCAGCATCACAAATACATGGACCAGGATTAAATATAATGTATGGTGATTCTGAAGGAAATGTAGCATGGTGGGCAGTTGGCAAATTGATCAAACGAAGAAATGAACAATTAAGTAAGACGTTTTATGATGGATCTAGTGGGCTAGATGATCCTGACTCTACATATTCTTTTGAAAAAAACCCGCATGCAATTAACCCACCTTGGGGATATGTCCATAGTGCCAATAATCAACCTGACACCGTCGATGGTATCGTTTATTCAGGATATTATTTACCTGATGACAGAGGTGAAAGAATTGTTGAATTATTAGAAAGCAATGAAGAAGCAACTGTTAATCTGATGAAAGAAATGCTTGTAGATGACAAAGCTATGATGCAGGAAGCATTAAAAGGGATACTACTACAAGCCATTAAAAACACTGAAAGAGGAGATTTATTGAGAGAACTATTAAAGTGGAATTGCGATTTTGATAGAGACGATTTTAGACCACTCATATTTCAAAAATGGGTAAATGAAATTATAAAAGCCGCCATGAAGGACGAAATAGGTGAAAAACTATGGCCGCTTTACAAAAAATCACATACGTATAAGGTTGCCACGGAATACCTAATAAAAAACAATGAATCTATTTGGTGGGATGATACTACTACAGATCAAAAGGAAACTAGAGACGAAATTATAAGAATGTCCTTTGAATCAACCATTAAAGATTTATCGGATAGTTGGGGCACTGACTATTTACAGTGGAGATGGGGAAATGCGCATCAATTAAATCACAAACATGCCATGGGTGATGTTATAAGCTTTTTGAATGTAGGGAAGTATCCTGTCTCTGGTGCAAATGAAGTTCTGAACAATATGGGATATACCTATGAAGAATCAGCTGAGCAGACCATCCTGTTCGGCCCTTCGACAAGAAGAATTGTAAATTTCGAGGACGTCAGAAACGACAGTTGGAGCATCCTACCCACTGGTCAGTCAGGAAACTACTTCAGTCCATACTATGATGATCAAGCTCAAATGTATGTTGATGGTAAGTTCAGAAAGATGATAATGAACCATGATCTGATTAAACAATCGAACAGCAAACTAGTTCTTAAAGCGTCTAATTGAACCAGAGAAGAACCTTCGATGTTACCTTTACGTCAAATTGACAAACCATAACCTTATAAACATGGATAATAGAAAGTATTTACCATTTGTAATCATTGCTGTAATCACTTTCATAGTGCTCTTATCAGCATTCAACAGAATATTCTACCGAATTGAAGCATCAGAAAGAGCAGTAATTTTCAAGACGCTTTCAGGAGAACTAGAAAAAGATAATATCATAGGTCCAGGCTGGCATGTGAAAGCTCCATGGAATGAAAAATATGTATATGAGGTTTCGGAGAACAAAGTTGAAGAAACAATGGACGTTCTCGACAAAAACGGATTAAATATAAGCGTAGATGTTACTGTTAGGTTTCACCCAAAGTACGACGCAATCGGTGAGATTCAAGAAAATTTTAGAGGGGATTACATTCAAAGACTTGTTATACCTGAAGCTAGATCAACAGTTAGACAAGTTATGGGACGTTATACAGCGGAAGAAATTTACTCCACAAAACGCCCAGAAGTAGAAGCATCAATCATTGAAGAAACAAGGGAAGTACTTGGAGCAGACGGCAATGAAGTCGAAATGAAAAGTCTCTTGATCCGATCTATCAAATTACCAGAACAAATCAAGACAGCGATAGAAAATAAATTAAAACAAGAACAAGAAGCTTTGGCTTATCAGTTTCGATTAGATAAAGAACAAAGCGAAGCAGAGAGGAAAAGAATCGCAGCAGAAGGAGAAGCAGCAGCGAATAGAATTATCAATAGTAGTTTGACTCCTGAATTGTTAAGAATGAGAGGAATTGAGGCTACCAAAGAAATTGCTAATTCTCCAAATGCTAAAGTTATAGTTATTGGTAGCGGAGATGACGGTTTACCTCTGATTTTGAATGGCAACTAGCCTTCTAAATCTGGATTAAAATCGTTATTTTCGTGGAAATTTTAAAGTCAGCAAATAAGTTACAAAACAACATGTCAGAAACTGCTCAAATTACAATTGATGGCCAATCATATGAACTCCCGGTTACAGAAGGAACCGAACAGGAAAAGGCCATTGATATCAGCTCCTTTAGAGGTCAATCAGGAGTAATCACTTTAGATAGAGGATTCAAAAATACCGGATCGTGCGAAAGTGCAATCACTTTCTTAGATGGTGAAAAAGGAATTCTTAGGTATCGAGGTTATCCAATTGAGCAGCTAGCAGATAATTCCACCTTTCTAGAAGTGGCATATTTACTTATTTACGGAGAGCTACCTAATAAAGCTACCTTCGATAAATTTGCTGAAGATATCACGCATCATACGTTAGTTAATGAGGATATCAAAAAAATCTTAGATGGCTTTCCATCTGCTGCCCATCCGATGGGTGTTCTTTCTTCTTTAATCACGGCTCAGACTGCCTTCTACCCTAACAGTCTTGATCCGAATAGATCCAAAGAAGAAACAGAACTCAGCATTATTAGACTCTTAGCTAAGATGCCAACGTTTGCTGCATGGGCATACAAGAAAAAAGTAGGTCACCCAGTAACGTATCCAAACAATAAGATGGATTACTGTGGCAACTTCTTAAACATGATGTTCAAACTTCCTGCTGACGAATATGAAGTTGATCCTGTTGTAGCACAGGCTTTAGATAAATTACTAATCCTTCACGCAGATCACGAACAGAACTGTTCTGCTTCTACTGTGAGAATTGTTGGTTCAAGCCAGGCAAGTCTTTGGGCCTCAATTTCTGCAGGAATCAATGCACTTTGGGGACCTCTTCATGGTGGTGCAAATCAAGCCGTAATTGAAATGCTCGAAAATATCAAAGCTGATGGCGGCGATACTAAAAAGTGGATGGCAAAAGCTAAAGACAAAGATGATCCATTCAGACTTATGGGATTTGGTCACAGGGTTTACAAAAACTTTGACCCTAGAGCAAGAATTATTAAGAAGGCAGCTGACGATGTTCTTGATAAGCTAGGTGTTGTAGATCCTGTATTAGACATCGCAAAAGGACTTGAAGAGGAAGCATTGAGAGATGAGTATTTCGTTGAAAGAAAGCTGTATCCAAATGTAGACTTCTATTCAGGAATCATCTATAGAGCACTAGGCATCCCAACGGACATGTTCACTGTGATGTTTGCATTGGGTAGACTTCCAGGCTGGATCGCCCAGTGGAAGGAGATGAAAGAGAAAGGTGAACCAATTGGAAGACCTAGACAAGTTTACACCGGTATGAATGAAAGAGATTATACAGATATCTCAAAAAGATGAGATATTGTCCCAATACAAAAAAAGGCCTGATCAAATGATCAGGCCTTTTTTAATTATTAAGCAATTTACTCTGATGGAGCCATTGGAAATCTCTCTTCTTTAACCCCACTTACATGGCAGCTAATCGCTTGCCAATTACCATCAACTTTAACAAAAGCCGTACTCGACACATATGTAGTAATGTAGGCCTCAGCCCCATCTGTCCCTTTTAAGGTAGCCTTTGCTATTACGGATGCAGCGCCCGTATCTATTAGACTGATCTCTATAATTTCATATTCGTGCGAAGAGTATGAAGGTGCATAATTCGAGATGTAGGTCATTTCATCCTCTTTGGTATATTTATCTCCATTGTCATCTACAAGGTGATAATACTCATGCAAGAGCTGGTTTAGCAACACTGTATCCTGATTTAAATATGCTCTCACCCACTGATTTTTTTGAATATCCGACAACACTTCTAGGTCGCTTCCGTCTACTATTGACCTACTTGGTTCAACGGAACAACTAAAAACAGAAAAGGCGATCGCAATGATGAATATTTTTTTCATTCTGGTAAGTTAAAATGTTAGTAGTCTAAAATATGTAATATTTGTCATACGCATAAACGGAATAAATGAATGAATTCAATTGAAGAATTAAAAGAAAAAGCAATTGAGGTATCGAAAAATGCATACGCTACATACAGCAACTTCAAGGTTGGCTGTGCCCTCCTAACGAAATCTGGCAATACTTATGTGGGATGTAATGTTGAAAATGCATCCTATGGTCTTACTATTTGTGCTGAAAGGAACGCAATAGCTCAGGCTGTTGGAAGTGAAGGAGATATAGAAATTGAAACATTAGTAGTTTATACTCCGACACCTAAACCAACACCACCCTGTGGCGCATGCAGACAAGTAATTCATGAATTTGGAAATCCTACTGTTATTAGCTTCTGTGATTCAAGTGAAAGTACTACTCACAAAATGAAAGACCTCCTACCTAATGCTTTTGATCTGGATAAGGATTAGTAACGACGATTGATAATCTCACTATAGATAACTGCCTTTCTAGCTTCAGATGAATTTAAACCATCTCTAATTTCATCTGCTATTGAACTTTCGTCATCTTCTGACTCATCTAACTTTCCCTTAAACAACCTTGGTTCTTGAAAATTTTCATCCGGAGCAAATTCTATGTCAGCTCCTTCGGCCATTTTAATTGACTCTTCGTACACCCTTCTACTTTCATCATCTGCAAAAGCCCTTCTCTCGCCTTCTAATCTGATATTTTCTTTCTCTTTCTTTTCTGTAGGTTCAATTACAACTGGTTCCTGCTTTATAGTCGGAACCTCTTCTACTCTGCCCTCGGTTATTTCCTTAAGCAGATCTTCGAAAGATTTTGGCTGACTGGTGGGAGGATTATTCTCAGATCCTGGACGTGAACTTGGAGTACCTTCTTTTTTCTTTTTTCCGCGAGTTAGAAAGTAAATAACTGCTGCTATAATGTACCACCAGAAACTAAAGTCGTCCATATAGCTAAGTTAGAGAAAGAGAAGGAATTTTAACGATAAAGGAGAATCTTAATCGTTAATTGTAGACTTCAATGTTGTAATGATATTTTCCTTATCAAAAGGTTTGCTGAAATATCCTACAATAAGATTTTGATCAATTGCATCAACGACTTCTTGCGCACCGCCATAACCTGTAAGTAAAAAGCAAGGTAGACTCTCTTTAGTCTCTTTTACTTTCGTAATAAATTCAATACCATCCATTTCTGGCATTCGAACATCACTAACAATAGCAGCAATTTCATTATGCTCTCTAATGAGAGAAAGTGCTTCAGAACCCGATGTTGCGTTTAATATTTCAAACTCATTCTTAAAGTTAAATTCAAAGAGAGTGATGTTAAACTGATCATCGTCCACGTACAGTATAGTGGGTTTATCCATAATTAGAATTTCCGCTGTCTATGTTAATTAAAAATAAATGACTTTTTTACAAAAAGTTAAGTTATTCTCGTTTTTGATATGCTATTGTTACAATAATGCAACGAACATTTGAAATACACTCAATTCATTCGATTAAACTTTTAAATATTTACATGAACGTATTGTCTAAACATGTTAATCGGCATATTGGGGAAAAATGGTGGATAAATCAACGAAACTATTTGTCTTTCTAATCATCTAGTTGCAACCGAATCGTATATTTTTGTCCGCTTCACCGTTTTGGATCGAATGTAATCCTAATGCAGTTAACAAAGTTAGAAATAAAAGGTTTCAAGAGTTTTGCTGATCGAGTTGTAATCAATTTCGATGATGGCATTACAGGCATCGTTGGTCCCAATGGATGCGGTAAGTCCAATGTTGTTGATTCCATTAGATGGGTATTAGGTGAACAAAAATCTAGAGTATTGCGATCTGATAAAATGGAAAACGTAATATTCAATGGAACAAAAGCCAGGAAGCCTACGCAACTCGCCGAAGTGTCATTAACATTTGACAATACCAAAAATCTCATTCCTACTGAATATTCACAGGTTACGATTACCAGAAGATATTATAGATCTGGAGAAAGTGAATATCTACTTAATGGCATCACCTGCCGACTCAAAGACATTACAAACCTTTTCTTAGATACAGGTATTGCATCGAACAGCTACGCCATCATTGAATTAAAGATGGTTGATGACATTCTGAATGATAAAGACAATTCGCGTAGAGCATTATTTGAAGAAGCAGCAGGTATTTCAAAATTTAAGATTAGAAAGAAGGAAACACTTAAAAAGCTCAATGATACAGACGCTGATCTTGAACGAGTGGAAGATCTACTTTTTGAAATTGAAAAGAACCTAAAGTCACTTGAAAGGCAAGCATCACAGGCTAAGAAGTATTACGAACTCAAAGACGAATACAAAAATTCAAGCATTGCTCTAGCAAAGATGTCGATGAATAATCAGCAAGAGCATTTCGATTCTATTCAAAAGCAAATCCAGGAGGAAAATGATAAGAAACATGCACTTAATGCACTTGTCAATGAAAAGGAAGCAGCAATCGAAAAGGCAAAAGCAGATCTAATTGCAAAAGAGAAGCTTCTCTCCTCTCGTCAAAAGACATTAAATGAACATGTAAGTACGATAAGACAGTATGAAAGTGACAAGAAAATAAAAAATGAGAGACAAAAGTTTCTCAACGACAAAATCGACAACCTTAAAGAGCAGATCAGTCAGGATAAACAAAGCAGCGAAAGAGCAGCGGTATCCCTGGAAGGGCTCCGCAATGAGGCCAGAGATGCGGAAAAAAATGTTACAGAAATTCTTTCTAAGGTTGAAAAATTAAAAACTGACTATGAGTCGCAGAAGAACTTAACAAACGAAGGACAAGAGAAACTCAGTTCTTTAAACCTCTATTTCACAGAAAAGAAAGACCATCAATTTCAACTTAGTAAGGAAATTGAAATAAAGGATATACAGCTCAAATCGATGATGAATGAGCTAAGTAAGACAAGTGAAGATTCGAGTGAAAAGAGTGCCAATCTTGAAGAATTTAAAAATAGGCTCGAGGAGATTGCGAAAGAGCGCGGTGAGAAGCAACTTCAATTTGATCAATTAAAATCCAGTGAAGAGAGTTTAAAAAATCAAATTGCTGATACGGAAGATCGAATTGGAAATTTGAGAGAAGAACTCACAAGAACCAATCGATCCTTAGATGCAAGACAAAATGAATTCAATCTGACCAAATCCTTAGTCGACAATTTGGAAGGATTTCCAGAGGCAATAAAGTTTCTTAAGAAGAATGCACAATATAAAGATGCCCCTCTCCTCTCGGATGTCTTAAGCTGTCCAGAAGAATATCGCGTGACAATAGAGAACTATCTTGAGCCGTTCATGAACTACTATATTGTAGACACGCGCCAAGACGCACTTGAAGCTGTAAACCTACTTAGTGAGTCTACACGAGGAAAAGCCAACTTTTTCGTTCTTGAAACGCTAAAAAATCATGTATCTCAAAAGATTGAAGGCCCTTCTGAAAGTACGTCTGCACTGGAGCTAATTGATTATGATTCGAAATACGAAAATCTTATCAAACACCTACTTTCGAACGTCTTCATCTCTCCAAATCCTGATCAACAAGGAGATAGTGATGTTGTAATCCTGGATAAAGAAGGAAAAGTCACATTCAGAAGATATAGTATTTCCGGAGGTTCCATCGGCTTGTTTGAAGGGAAAAGAATTGGACGTGCTAAGAATCTTGAGAAGCTTGAAATCGAAATCAAAGATCTCAAGAAAAAGCAAACTGAGTCGGAGCAAATAATAGCAAAACACCAAACTCAGCTAGAAGAACTAAGGCTATCATCAAAGGCCAATTTACTTGAGGAAGTAAATGAAGAACTTGCGCGAATTAAGGAGATGGAAGTCTCAGTTCAAACCAAGCAAGAGCAATTTGTTGAGTTGCTTACTTCAAACAAAAATCGACGAGAAGATATTCAGCAGCAAATCATAGAGCTGGAGCAAGCCCTAGAAACACTCAATCCTCAAGCGGAAAAAGAAAGAGCTGAATTAGAAGAACTTGAAAAGAGTTTAGAGAGCAAAAAAGAGGAAACCTCTTCATTACAAGAAGCACTAGATCTAAAGTCTACAGCCTATAATGAAGAGAACGTTGTCTTCCATCAGCGTCAAAACAAACTGAACAGTATACTTCAGGAAATCTCATTCAAAGAAGAGTCTTACGAATCTTCACTTGAGAGAATAGAAAATAATAAAGAAGAACTAGAAGGCGCAACTTCAAACCTTAACGAGTTAGTTAAGAAGAGTACTGCAAGCGACGATGAGTTAGTAAGCATGTACGAAGAAAAAGAGTCTTTAGAGAATGGTGTAAATGAAGCTGAAAAAGAATATTACGAAGCAAGAGGCACCATTGACGAAGAAGAAAAAAATCTAAGAGAAACACAGCGTACTAGAGAAGGAATAGACAACGCTCTAATGGAATGGCAGAATAAACTTAATGATGCCAAAATGGGATTAAACTCGGTAAAAGATCGGTTATCTGTAGAGTTTAATATCAACTTAGAGCAAATCAATGATGATGATGTCTCCGACTATAAAAAATTCTCGTTAGATGAATTAAGAGTTAAAGTAGATAAGTATAGAAACCGAATTGATAACATGGGTCCTATCAACCCAATGGCGATGGAGGCCTTTGAAGAAATTCAGGAAAGACATACTTTCATTATTGGTCAAAAGGAAGATTTATTGAATGCAAAAGAATCCTTACTCACCACTATTAGTGAGATTGACGAGGTTGCAAAAGAAACTTTCATGGAAGCTTTCCATCATATCAAAGACAACTTCATCAAGGTTTTCAGAACACTCTTTACCGAGGAAGATGATTGTGATCTAATATTGACAAATCCTGAGCAACCGCTTGAAAGCTCGATTGATATCATTGCAAAACCGAAAGGAAAACGACCACTTACTATTAACCAATTATCAGGTGGAGAAAAAACGCTAACAGCTACGTCCCTACTGTTTTCGATATATCTCTTGAAGCCTGCGCCATTCTGTATCTTTGACGAAGTAGATGCCCCTCTTGATGATGCGAACATTGATAAGTTTAATGAGATTATCCGTAAATTCTCCAAAGAATCACAATTCATAATCGTAACGCATAATAAGAGAACAATGGCCAGTACTGATGTTATTTATGGAGTAACAATGCAAGAACAAGGAGTGTCTAAAGTAGTTCCTGTAGATTTGCGAGAACTAGCTTAACTTTTCACTTAGCCAAATGAACCACCTAGTCAAAATTTGTTTAATCTCTTTGGTGCTTATTGGGTGCAATACAGAAACTAAAAATACCCAAGTTAACTCTGAGCCGGCCACAAGTATACCAGCACAAACAGAAGAAAAAAGAGTATTCGATTATCAACCAAGACAACCTATCAATGGACAACTCTATGCTACCATTGAATTGGGAGCACTGGGTTTAAACTACTTTATTGCAGAGATAGATAGCGAAAACAGATGGACACTGACAGAATCTTCATTCGGACGCAGCAATATTATTTATGGCGTCAACTCTTCTAGCGAGATCTATAACAAAATTGTTGAGTATCGAAATGAGATACTAACTAAAGGTGTTTCCTCAAGCAACATTCACATATTGGCAAGTTCAAGCGCTATAAAGTCTAAGATTATCGATGAGTTAAGAAGTAAACTGCTCGTTAAAGATTTGACCATCAATTATATAGACGCAAAAGAAGAAGGTTACTATGCGCTGGCTGCCACTATACCTCAAGAATTTATTACAGAATCATTTCTTGTTGATATTGGCTCTGGTAATACCAAACTTTCGTGGGTTGAAAATGATGATACGCTTAGCATTGACATTCACGGCTCGAAATATTTTTTAAGTGATGTTCATGACACCACCGTATTTAGAGAAGTACGCGATGCATTGTTAGAGATCCCTGAAAAAAACAGAAACCTTTGTTTCATGCTTGGTGGAATGATTTATGAATTTGAAAAGGATAAAGTAGAAAGTACTGATACAAGATACTTTGTACTCAAATCGCCCAGTCAGTACCCAACAAATAATGAGAAGCTAAAGGCTGCTAATATTATTTATAATGCGCTTTACCTAGAGCCAACTTTCTCATATATTTTCGATAGTCAATCTTCTTTTTCAATCGGTTATTTACTTGCACTAAAGAAATAGCTCATAGATTGTCCCTTTTGCTCTACGCTTTTCGTCAGGTAGTAAAAATCGAATTGATATGAAAAAAATCATCTTAACATTTACTGGAGTGCTCCTGGCAACATTAGCTATCTCTCAAACCACTATTAGTGCTGAGGAACGAAAAACTGCTTTAAAACATCTGAAAAAAACGCAAAACGAACTTGTTTCATTAGTTAGCAAACTCAATGAAGCTCAGATTAATTTTAAATCAAGTCCAGAATCATGGTCTATTGCAGAATGCCTTGAACATATTACAATTTCTGAGAAAAACTTAATTGGTATGGTTCAAAGTGGACTTGAAAGTGATTCTGATCCTGCCAGGAGATCAGAAGTGGCAATGAGTGATGACCAAATTCTTGGTTTAATCACAAGTCGCAATCAAAAAGTTAAAACTAGGCAGGAATTTGAACCTACCAACAGCTTTGGAGATTTCGAGGAAACGCTCAAAACATTTCAGGAAAGAAGAAAATCTAATATGAAATTCTTAAAAGAATCGGAGGAGGATTTCAGAAATCACTATATACAATTTCCATTTGGTGTTTTGGATACCTATCAGGGTTTGCTTTTCTTATCCGGACATACCCAAAGACATACCGATCAAATTAAGGAAATAATGGAAAATGAAAATTTTCCTGGATAAGTGAATAGCGCTAAGACCTGAACAATAGATTTCAGGTCTTTATAATGCCAACTTTCTTCTTACTTTTTCTAATCCGGATTCTGAAATGTAATGACAGGTTTCAGGAGACTCTAAATTTAATTCCGCAAGCTCGAGTAAGATCATGGAAATCTTTTTAGCTGAAGCCGAATTGTTATAGGAATTATCTTTGGTCGTGGTAATTGCTGATAGGTCCATATTAAAATTTAATTGAACACTAAGATCAATTGATACCCAGCTAATAGCAATACCCAAAATTGGGTAAATCGCGTACCTAAATTAGGTTCACAGAGACATTTTTTGAATCTGAAGCTTCAATTCTGGCAATAAATCTTTTTCGAACCACTCGTTTTTCTTCATCCAAATACGATTCCTTGGTGAAGGATGAGGCAATGGTAGATAAGTTGGCAAAAAGCTTTTGTATACTTTAACTGTCTCTGTTAAAGTTTTTTTCGCTTTATCCTTGAGGTAATAATTCTGAGCATACTGCCCTACCAGCAATGTAAGTTCCACGGATTTACATTCATCCATTACGCTTTCGTGCCATAGTGGAGCACACTCCGGTCTTGGAGGTAAATCACCTGATTTACCTTTTCCAGGATAGCAGAAACCCATTGGAACCAATGCTACTTTATTCGAATCATAAAATACCTCATCAGAAACCCCGAGCCATTGCCTTAAGTTTCTTCCGCTAGCATCGTCCCAAGGGACGCCTGAATCATGCACTTTTCTCCCAGGTGCTTGGCCTACTATAAGGAGTTTTGCAGAACTAGAAATACTGACAATCGGTCTAGGTTCATGCAAAAAAAAAGAGCTGCATACTACGCAACTCTTTATTTCTTTGATCAATTCTTTCATATATCTATCTACCCAACGAATAGAGCATTTTGCCATGCGCTCCCAAAGCTGACATAAATGTTGGATATGATCGATATGGAATGTTGTATTCTTCTGCAGTCTTACGGACAATAGTCGCGATTTTTCTATAGTGAACATGACAGATGTTGGGAAACAGGTGATGCTCAATTTGGTAATTCAGTCCACCAGCGAACCACGAAAGAATCTTATTTCTTTGAGCAAAATTACAAGTAGTCTTCAACTGATGAACTGCCCAATTTTCTTCTACATAATCTTTACCTTCTACATTTTCAAATGCATGATCTTCCATCACATGTGCAGGCTGAAAAATACAAGCCAAGCTGAATCCAGCTACATAATGCATTAGAATAAACCCTAGAAGAATGTGATACCAAGGAAGTGATGTAAACAAGATTGGTAACGCTAGTATGTAAGAGTAGTAGAAGATTTTAGTCACGATTAGCCAAAGCCAAGCTCTGGTTATACTATTAGTCTGTTTTTTTAGATGCCCATCCCTTGTGTACTCAGCCAATTGACTCCAATCCTTTACGATAATCCAGCTCATCGTCATAAGACCATATAAGAACCAAGCATAAATATGCTGCCATTTATGGTGCTTTTTAACCGGAGTATTAGGATCAAATCTTAGAACTCCACCTTTTGGAGAAATATCTTCATCCATACCACTTACATTGGTATAGGTGTGATGCTTAACATTATGTTGGATTTTCCAGTTAGTAGCATTAGCTCCTACCAGGTTCAATGAGTAACCAACAACGTTATTCACCCACTTCTTTTTAGAGTATGCTCCATGATTAGCATCATGCATTACTGATAACCCTATACCAGCTTTTCCAAGGCCCATCAAGAATGCCATCAGATAAAAGATCCAAATATTTTCTACGATTCCGAATAGGAACATGAAATAAGGAACTAAATACAAACTGAACATGAAAATGGATTTGATTACCATTTCCATATTTGCATATCTCCCATATTTGGAATTTTTGAAATACTGATTTACCCGTTGATTAAGAGTCTTGTTAAACTCCTCGTGTAAATTATTCTTGAATCTGACAACCTTTCGGCTCACCGTTGTAACAGACATATTTTAATGTTGATAATTAATATTCAAAAGTACTGAAGAAACTTCTTACAAACGATATGATTTTGATCAGTGGTGTTTCTTTTATCTATCTAACCATGATTTAAATTCCCCTACTCGTTCCCTAGCCACTATAATTTGATCTTCATCAAAGTGCTCAACTACAATCTCCAATCTTGAGTTTGTAAATGCAATTATGTCTTTGATGAAGGATAAATTAATCATATACTTTCTAGAAACACGGAAGAATTGACTATTGTTTAAAAGCTCTTCAACTTTATCCAACGTATAATCAATTAAAAATCTTTTACCAGCAGTTGTAAAAAGATAAGTTCCTTTGTCTTTGCTATAAATTAGTTGAACATCAGAAACCTCAACAGTTTTTAAGTGATCTCCTACTTTCACAACAAAGCGCTCTTTACCTGATGGTTGCATTGATTTTATAAGCTTATCAATATCTGTAACAGCAGGTGGAGTTGAATTTTCTTTACTGAAATTCTTTTCAAGTTTTTCTATTGCAGCCCCAAGTTCCTCTTCCGAAATAGGCTTAAGCAAGTAATCGACACTATTTGTTTTAAAAGCCTTCAAGGCAAACTCATCATAGGCCGTTGTAAATATGATCGGTTTGTCAACCTTAATCTGATCAAATATGTCGAAGGATATTCCATCAGCAAGCTGGATATCCATAAATAGCACATCGTACGGAAGTACTGGCAACGAGATGGATGCAGATTCCACCGAATCAAACTTGGCTACAAATTCATACTCTGGGCGAATTGCTTCTATTAAAGATCTTAATCTTTTTGAAGCGAGTTGTTCATCTTCAATTATTATGAACTTCATTTTTCAAATTTAAAAGTGGTATTGTAACCTGAAATGAATCTTCAGTTTTTTCAATATTAATTTCTTTGTCAGTTAAATAGTGATATCTAGACTTGATATTAGCCAAACCAATCCCTGTTGAATCTTTCACCTTCTTTTCCTTAAGGCTATTGCTAACGATACACAATGAATCATTAATCTCAATTTTTATCGAAAGAGGATCTTTTTCACTGATAACATTATGCTTTATTGCGTTTTCAACTAATAGCTGTATTGCCAATGGTGGTACATATCTATTCGGTTCATTATTAATAACATTTACCAGCAGATTATCACCAAACCTGATTTTCTGTAAGAATATGAAGTTTTGAACAAAGTCCATTTCCTTTCCAATAGGAACAATCTCCTCATCCATACTTTCAAGAACATACCTATATACTTGAGATAGCTTTCTGATAAATTCAACCGCCTTATCCTGATTATCATATACCAGGGAACTCAAGGCATTTAGTGAATTAAATAGAAAATGAGGATTAACCTGATTCTTTAAACTGTTGTATTGAGATGAGATTTGCTCTGTTTTAAGCTTCTCTACATCTATTGCTGCTTGTCTCCAGGCTATTAAAAACCCTCGACCATGCATAAATACATTGATTCCTAAAGTTATTAACAGCGTAATAGAAAATGGAGCGCTAGAACTCTCAAGTGCCTTACTAAGTGTCTCCTTGAATATCACTAAATCAAAAAACAAATCAATTCCCCAAACAGCAATGAAAACATATACTACAATGGATATTAAACTGGTCACGAAGCGTTTAAGTGGCTTTTTTAGCCATGGAATACGCTCATCCCAAAAATTGACAATGAACTCACTACCCTTCCAGTATGCGACCCAAGAAATTCCGCTGTAAGAAAGGTTGATAAAAAATGTTTTTGAAAACAGATATGGCTCATCTAAGCATCCTGTGCAAAAGACAACCATATTCATACAACCACCGAATATGAAAATAAGGATGGCCTCTACTACATGCTTAACAATCAGCCTCTTCATAACGAAATAACTATTTCACGAGCGTCAGCTTTCACCTCAAATTTACAATCTTCGAAACTGGGTGGTCCGAACATTCCTTTAGCATTATTTGAAAACGCATAGGGCTCAGTAGGTATTCCAATAAAGTTGGAATCAAGTTTTCCATTGTCATTTTCATCGTGGAATAGCGATATCGCATAAATCCCCTCTACCAGTCCTTTAAAAGAAAAAGTCATCTCATTTGAATCAATAATTTTATCATCGCTCATTATCGCGTTAGATAAAAAATGATCTTCGTGATTATAAACTGCTATCTTGAGACTTCCTTTAAGGTCCTTTATATTTTCAACTTTCACTATCAATTCATGAGAATCTTGAGCCACTACAACTTGTATTGAAGTTATTAATGTTATGAATGCAATTAGTTTTTTCATAGTACTTAGTGTTTGATCAAAGTTGATTCCAACAAGAACAAATCATCAATTTTTTGTAACTCAATTGTTGTATTTAAGGGTTGAATTGTAATTCTATGTTTAGTAGGCAATAATAGCACACAGAAGTATTAAAAATATTTATAAATTGTTATGCATGCAGAGTATTTTTTCGTATATTTGTTATGCATGCAGAGTATTTATAACTAAAACCCAGAACACAATTTAAAAATGGAAGCAGCAATAGAAACAAAAGAAGCACTTAAAGGTGGCGAATTCATTGTTAAAGAAACTGAAGCTGAAAACGTATTCATCCCAGAAGAATTTTCGGAGGAGCAAAAAATGATGGCAGCTGCTACTCAAGATTTTATAGACATGGAAATTCTTCCTATCAATGAGCGAATTGAAAGTATGGAAGAAGGCGTCATGTCCGGTTTAATGGATAAAGCCGGTGAGCTGGGATTACTAGGTGTTAATATTCCAGAAGAATATGGTGGGCTTGGAATGAGCTTCAACACAGGAATGCTAATTGCGGACATCATGGCTGCAGCTGGATCTTTTTCAACTGCTTATGGAGCGCACACAGGAATAGGAACTCTTCCGATATTATACTATGGTACTGAGGAGCAAAAGAAAAAGTACCTCCCTCTCCTAGCCTCAGGAGAATGGAAAGCTTGTTACTGCCTTACTGAGCCCGATGCCGGATCTGATGCAAACTCTGGTAAAACGAAAGCAAAGCTTTCGGACGATGGCAAGCACTATGTTATTAATGGTCAAAAAATGTGGATCTCTAATGCAGGTTTTGCAGATCTATTGATCATTTTCGCAAAAATTGATGATGATAAAAAACTTTCCGCATTTATTGCCGAGCGTACATGGGATGGCATTACAATGAATGACGAAGAAAAAAAGCTAGGTATAAAAGGTTCATCAACAAGACAAGTATTCTTCAATGACCTGAAAGTACCTGTAGAAAATCTTCTTTCAGAGAGAGAAAACGGATTTAAAATAGCTGTTAATGTACTAAACGTTGGAAGAATCAAACTAGGCGCGGGCTGTATCAATGGATGTAAAGATGTTGCAAGTCGTTCTACTCAGTACGCCAATGAAAGGAAACAATTTGGCGTGTCTATTTCAAGCTTCGGAGCAATAAAGCAGAAGCTTGCCAACATGGCAACAAGAACATATGCCACTGAATCTGCATCATACAGAGCTGGACAGGACATTGAAAACCTTATTGCAAAACTGCAAGCAGAGGGTATGAGCCCTAGCGATGCTAAACTTAAAGGTGTTGAGCAGTATGCAATAGAGTGTGCTATGATCAAAATACATGGATCAGAAGTTTTGGACTACTGTGTTGATGAAGGCGTTCAAGTGTATGGTGGAATGGGATTCTCAGAAGAAGCTCCGATGGCGAGAGCTTACAGGGATGCGAGAATTACTCGTATCTATGAAGGCACCAATGAGATCAACCGGATGCTTTTGGTTGGCATGATGTTCAAAAAAGCAATGAAGGGTGAAATTGATCTTTTAGGACCTGCTATGGCTGTGGGTAAAGAGCTAACAGGTGTTCCTTCCTTTGAGACTCCTGACCTTTCGGCTCCTCTAGCAAAAGAAAAAGAAGTGATCAAGAACCTTAAAAAAGCAGTATTAATGGCTGCAGGTAAGGCGGCAGAGAAGTTCGGACCTAAATTAGATCATGAGCAAGAGGTTCTAATGAATCTTGCTGATATGGTTATAGAAGTATATGCAGCAGAATCTACAATTCTAAGAACTGAGAAACTCATGGGTACTTATGGTTCTGAAGGAAGTGAACTTTACCAAAACATGGCTAAACTATACCTATCTGAGGCAGTTACTAAGATCAAAAATGCTGGAGACGAAGCTGTAGCTTGTTTCGCTGAAGGAGATGAACTTAGGGTAATGTTGATGGGTATGAAGAGATTCACTAAAATGGACCCTGTTAATACCAAAGTACTTAGACAAGCGATTGCTGATGTGATGATTAAAGAAAATAAATTCCCTTATTCTTTATACAACTAAGAAGTCACTTTTACGTAACTAATTAAAAACCGGCCAATTGGTCGGTTTTTTTGTTTCTAGTTTGTTTTAGCCATAATTCAAAATAGCTTTGTGAAACCGCACAGCATCCCAAAATGGAAGAATTTAAGAAGAAATTAACTACCAAAGAAAAAGCCTTACAGCTCAATCTTGACACAAAAATTTATGGTACAGTTGCCGAAATTGGTGGAGGGCAAGAAGTAGCTGCATATTTCTTCAAAGCAGGCGCCGCCTCAGGCACTATTGCCAAAACCATGTCGGCTTACGACATGACCTTTAGTGACGCCATTTATGGTAAGTGTGATAGGTATGTATCTCAAGAAAAGCTACTACTCATGCTCGACCGTGAGTATTCTTTGCTTGATCAAAGACTTACAAACAGAGCTAAGAAAACTACATTTTTTGCTTTTGCCAACACCGTTGAGGTAATAAACTATAACAGAAGTAATATTGGTCATGGTTGGATGGGCCTTAGATTCCAGCGTCATCCAAATGCCGAACCTAATGAATGTATCATTCATGTAAGCCTAAAAGATAGAGATGCTGAGTGGCAGCAACAAGTATTAGGGATAGTTGGAGTTAACCTCATTCATTCGTGCTATACCTATAATACACCTGAAGAAATAATCGATTCGCTTGTTGATAACGTCAGGAAAGATCGATTGGAAATTGATATGTTCTGCATATCTGGACCTGATTTCCATCACGTGGACAACCGACTAATGACTTTGAAGTTGGTGAAAAATGGCCTTACGAAAGTGGCTATGTTTGGCCCTGATAAAAACGTTATCCTACCCTCTGATATCATCTATCGAAAAAATGCAATCGTCTTGAGAGGGAGGTTTAGACCTGTGACTCATGTCAATGTTGATATGATGATAACAGGCATGAGAGCATTCAAGAAAGAATTAGACAATGCGGAAGACATAGTCTCTGTTGTAGAAATCACGCTTAAAGATTTAACTCTTGCTGGTGAACTTGATGAACAAGATTATCTAGATCGAGTAGATCTTTTATGTTCCCTTGGACAAAATGTGATGATATCAAACTATCAAGAGCATTACAAGCTTGCGGGTTACTTATCGCAGTTCATTAAGGATAAAACCTTAGGCATAGTTATAGGTCTCAACAATCTTGCACAAATATTTGATGAGAAATATTATCAAAATTTAGATGGAGGGATTTTAGAGTCCTTTGCAAGACTATTTGGTAGTAACGTTAAGTTATTTGTATATCCAATTTTAGATTCTGCGACTGGAAAAATTAAGACTGGAAATGATTTCACTCCAGAGCGTCACCTGATAAGTCTGTTCTACTACTTTATTGAAAATCATAAAATCCTTAGCATACCAGATGCTAAAACAGACAACCTACATATCATATCAGATCAAGTTTTAGAATTGATAGAAAATGATACCGATGGTTGGGAGAAACTAGTTCCCAATAGAGTAGCGGAAGCAATTAAATCAAATCACTTATTCAACTATCCATACGAAATAGAAGTGGATGGTGAGGATTTGGTTTAACCATTGATAAAATTGCCCTTTGCAGGTACCCTCCTTTTGCTATATTTGGCGCTTTAAGCAAAATCTAAAACATAGCATATGAGTGCACGCGGTAACTTTTCAAGCAAACTTGGTTTCATATTAGCAGCAGCTGGTTCAGCTGTAGGGCTAGGAAATATTTGGGGTTTCCCATATGAAGTAGGCCAAGGCGGAGGCGCAGCATTCGTTGTTATTTACCTAGTATTTTGTTTCATCCTTTGCTACCCGGTAATGGTAACAGAAATCGCAATTGGAAGGAAGACGCAAAAAAATCCTGTTGGAGCTTTCAACGCACTTGGTTATAAAAAATGGAACTTTGTTGGAAAGCTAGGGCTTTTCAGTGGTGTTCTTATTCTATCATTCTACAATGTAATTGCCGGCTGGGCATTTGGATACATCTTCGAAATGATCTCTGGTAATTTTGGAATAGCTGACCAATTTGGAGAATACATAACCAATGTAATAAAAGTAGGATCCTATGGATTGGTGTTCATGGCAGTAACAGCTTATGTTGTTTCAAAAGGAATTTCTGGAGGTATTGAAAAAGCCGCAAGGTTGCTAATGCCTACATTGATAATCATGATTCTACTAATTGTAGGTTACGCGATGACATTGCCGAATGCAATTGATGGATTGAAATTCTATCTTATTCCCGATTTCAGCAAACTAACTCCATCTGTTGTTTACAATGCAATGGGACAAGCATTCTTCTCTCTTTCTCTTGGAATGGGAGCTTTAATCAC
Source organism: Ekhidna sp. (assembly GCF_963691765.1). Classification (GTDB taxonomy): domain Bacteria; phylum Bacteroidota; class Bacteroidia; order Cytophagales; family Cyclobacteriaceae; genus Ekhidna. The sequence goes on along the minus strand of NZ_OY829375.1, from coordinate 3,899,145 downwards.
TTACGGAAGCTATGTTGGCAAATCTGATAATATCATTAGCTCTGCTGCTTTCATTACACTTACAGATGTAGGAATTGCTTTCCTTGCAGGTTTAATGATCTTTCCTTTAATAGGATTTATGAGTGCAGGTACCATGGAAGGTGCTGGAAGAGGTCCAGGTCTGATATTCGTAACACTACCGCAAATTTTTGGTCAAATCGGCGGTGGATTAGGAATAGCAACTGGCACACTATTCTTCGTATTGCTTTGTTTTGCAGCGCTAACTTCTACGGTATCCTTATTAGAAGTGCCAATTTCTTACGTAGTAGATGAATGGAAAATAAAGAGAAATAGAGCCTCATGGATGGTAGCCCTATTCATATTTATAATCGGAATTCCATCATTAGTAGGTAATGGCTATTCAGAGTTCTTCAGCACGAACTTCATTACATATAAAGATGGTGGAACAGACACCGATTTTCTTTCCTTTGTTGCTGCTTTAGCAAATGATACCATTCTACCTCTTGGCGGTTGTATTATAGCTTTCTTCGCAGCTCATGTTTGGAAAAAACACAATCTAGACGAGGAACTTTCTAATGGTGCCCCTGGATATAAGGGCTCATTCATTCAGAAGTATTTGAATTTTGCAATTGGATACTTTGCTCCAATTGTTCTGGCAACTGTTTTTATCCTAACAGTCCTTTTCAAATTCTTTGGAGTACAAATATTCTAATTACTCCTTTATAAAAGTTCCTGGGTCTTTGCCATTAAAGTATATGACGTACTGTCCTTGTCTAAGGACAGTAACGTCAATGACGGTTCCTTGTCCTTCTAACACAAGTGTGCTTCCTGCATCATAAATCTCATAGTGGGTAGAGCGAGACAAGTAAACCTTTGTTTTTGCAGACTTGGGCTTGAATTCAACTGGCTCTGGGTAATGATCGAAATCTACTTCCCAAGAATATAAGTGCCCTACGCGTGCACCTCTTGGGAAATTATATTTGATTCGATACTTATTTGCACCCTCTTCGAGGTTTGGGAAATGCGAATATTCCGCCCCTTCATACCTTCCTAGCGCCTCTCTTATCTCCTGATCAATCCAAATTCCATTCCTTAACTTCTCAATCTCAAACTCACCTCTTCCTGTTTCACCTTTGGTAGTCCACACTAAAGCACTGTCAGTAAGTGACACTGAAACAAATCGAAATATGGTATGAAAGAGTACTGCTTCTGGGTTAATAATGGTTGGACTGCATATAGTATCCTTATGGATAACTCTAATTTTTACAGGTGTGTAAAGATCAAATCCATCAAAATCTAACTTAATTGCACTAAGCCGATAGTTTATATCAATTGGCTTCTCGTTTATATAAACCTGGTTGACACAAAAATCTCTACTCTCTTTATCAAATGGATTTTGAATAAACAGCGTTTTCCCTTGAAACACCCCCGCAAGGTTGGTTTCAACCTCAGGAGTGCTTTGCGCAAAAACCAGATTTATTGTTATGACAATAAGCGTAAAAAAGTACCCTCGTTTACTCATGTTATAATTTTAAGATAACATATATTCAAACATGATGCTATCTCTACGAAAAGTATCAATTATTTCGATCAGTATACGTAATAACCTCTCTAAATTTTATCTTATTTGAATTAAATAAAGAATCAATATTGATATTTTCACACTTACGCTATTAGAGATTCAAATTCTTCATCACTATTCTTCATGTGGCAAACTATAATCATGGTGAAATTCATAAATTAGCTTCAATGAATAAATGGATAATACTTGTCTCGCTCATACTTTCTAGCTGCAGCCCAAAAATTGTTTCATACATAAACTCTAAAGCTAAATTCAACCAATTCGAGTCATACAGGCTTGTTAGTGCAAAAGCTGATTCGAAAAATTTAACCCCCGAAAACACTTTGGTTTTAGACCTAATTAAAAGCAACATTCACAAAGAAATGGAGCGGAGATCTTACGTGATTTCTAATATCTCTCCAGATCTGACATTAAGGTACGATGTAGCTTCTAGCACGCGAGTTGAAACCGACAACAATACAGTTGTTGGTCCCTTTTATACTCCCCCCACCTCAAGAACAATATATGAGTCAGTATTATTGGTTGAAATGTTCGATCAAAATAAAAAGCTTGTGTGGCAAGGGAGCTACGATCTTGGTCAACAGCGAAAGGAAAAAAAAGTAGCAAGAGCAATCGAGAAAGCTGTCGGATATATTTTCACTACCTATCCATATAGAGCTAAATCCAAAGAAGTAGATGAGTCTTTAAAAACATTAGAAAGTAAAAAGTAAAACTAAGTAATGACAGATTATGGTTTTTGGTCTTTGATACCACCTCTCTTGGCTATTGGATTAGCTATTAAGACAAAACAAGTTGTATTTTCACTTTCGCTGGGGATCTTTGTAGGGTATTTAATTATACAAGGTGGTAACGTCTTCGAAGGTTTTTTATCCACTATTACAGCATTTGTCGATGTTTTTCAGAGCAAAGGGAATACTCGAACGATAATTCTTACTTTGATAATCGGGGCCATGATACAATTGATAAAATACTCCGGTGGAATTAATGGATTTATTAATTGGGTTCAAAAACGACTGGCAGGCCAGAAGAACTTTAAAGGCAAAGTACAAGCGACATCTGCACTCACCGGATTTTTAATTTTTGTAGAGTCGAACATTTCGATTTTAACTGTAGGAACAATCTTTAGACCTCTTTTTGATAAGCATAAAATCCCAAGAGAGAAGCTTGCATATTTAGCAGATTCAAGTTCGGCACCATCTTGCGTGCTGTTTCCTCTCAATGCATGGGGAGCATACGTTATGGGATTACTCCTAGCTTTTCCAACATTGGATCCCTTTCAGACATTGGTCTACTCTATTCCTTTTAATTTCTATGCAATACTGACTCTCATTTTTGTATTCTGGTTAGCATTCTCAGGTAAGGAATACGGTGAAATGAAAAAGATGGCGAATCGAAGTTCTAACAATGAAAAGCCTGTTGTTGCTGGAGAAGACGAGAAAACATCTTCGCCAGCCAATATGGTAATACCGATTGCTGTCATGGTTTTAACCATGCCATTTTTCTTAATCTACGGAGGGTGGGATGATTCTTTATCTGGTGGATTTTGGGATAAAGTATGGAACAGTATTAGTAACGGATCCGGATCGGAAGCAGTTTTAAATGCATGTTTTACGGCATTTTTAATAGCTGCAGTAATGTACTTCTTTCAAAAGGTGCTTACCATCAAATCTTTTATCGATCAATCTTTCAAAGGGATGAATGAAATGGTGGTTATGGCCGTACTGATGGTTCTTGCTTTCGCAATTGGCAACTTGTGTAATGAATTAGGTACAGGTTTTTATGTATCAAGAGTCACTTCAGCATGGTTAATACCTGAAATAGCACCTGCATTGATATTCATTATTAGCAGTTTTATTGCATTTGCAACAGGAACCTCTTGGGGTACTTTTGCTATTATGATATCCATTGGCGTACCACTAAGTTTCGCTGTTGATGCTAATATATATTTGGTTATATCTGCAGTCTTAGGAGGTGGAGTATTTGGAGATCACTGCTCTCCTATTTCAGATACAACACTGATAGCTTCAGTTGCTTCTGGATGTGATCATATAGATCACGTACGAACCCAACTACCATATGCACTCTTTACAGGTGGAATCTCAGTAGTGTTGTATCTAATTGCAGGATTTGTTTTCTAAAAACTATTTACAATAGTCTTTAATGGCCTTATCAGCCTCTGGAATATTGAGAGATTTTGCGAATTTAAAATCTTCGCATGCTGACCTAAGCCTCTCTTGCCCAACTTTAACTGCACCTCGGTATAGATAGGCTTCCCCAAAATCTCTATTTATGGTAATCGCATTATTGTAAGATTCCAAAGCTTGATCAAAATACCCTAACTGATGTTCAGCTCTTCCAGAAAGGAAGTGTGCCTGAGCAGAATTTTCATTTAAATCAATTGCATCTCCTGTATAAACAAGGACCTTATTATAATCCTTGTTATTATAAGAAACCTTTGCCAAACTTAAATAAGCATTAATGTATTTAGGATCGATTTTCAGCAATTGCTCATAGTCTTGAATTGCCTTATTACGCTGACCAATCTCTTCGTAAGACCTGCCTCTGTTATAGATGCTTTTTTTATGATCAGGATGAGTAGCAAGATATGCGGTATATGCTTCGATCGCTTCCTGATATTTACCGTCATCATATAGATCATCTCCATTGATGGACTCCTCATTGTTGCAACCAATTGTTGCAACCAGAATAAATAATATAGCTAGATGTTTCATTTAGTAAGTATGAAGTCGGCAAAAGTAGATCGATTATTTAAAATCAATGCCGCTTTTAGCATTTTTATACGACGTTAATTCAACCTGAGCCTTACCAAAGTTCATTTTCGCCGCGACTTTTAAAGGCAAACGATTTGCATCTGCCGAAATCCAAAATTTCACTGGATCTTTTCCTTTAAAAACACTGTTTTTTTCCATGATAGGAACCACCTTATGACAGTAGATCTTACCAATCTTGGTCTTGGTCTTTTCAATTCCGTGATAGATCATCTTGAAATCATAGAACTCTTCATCAAAAAAGGCATCTAACCGTATCGTATCACCTTTTTGCATGCTCCTGTAATCCACACTGCGGGCAAACATTAATCCACCCATCATATCGAAATAACTACTTCCATCTAGCTCGAAGTACTTGGTCCCATTAGACTCAGGATTTGATGTGGAAGTACTTTCTACTAGAATAGACATGGAATCGTAATCGAAATACGTTTTCTCATCAAGATCTTTATCACCTTCAGAGAGGTCTCTGTAAGAATAGTGTGGAAGAAAAGTTTCTTTATCTACAATGGCTCCCCACCTATCATCTACCTTAGAAAAGACTCCAGCTAATCCAGCGGTCTTTCCATGAATATTTATTTCAATGCACTCCTTCCCATCTTTCAATACATAATCGTCTGAAATCTTAAAAGAGCCTCTACCTACTGTAAACCACCCATAAGTCAACTTGAATTGAAGCTCCTCTCCCTTACTAACGGGTTTATCATCTACGGTATTTTGAGCTGTGGTAACCAGGCTCAACAGCAATAATCCAAAAGTTTTCATGACTTTAAAAGTTGGTACTCTTTCCATCACTACAACTAAAATGCCACTATCATACTGAGACATTATTTTCTCTCAAAGCTTCGTTCAATGAGGTCTTTTTATCGGTACTTTCTTTTCTTGTCCCGATTATCAGCGCGCAAGGAACTTGAAATTCACCCGCAGGAAACTTCTTTGGAACTGTGCCTGGAATAACTACAGATCTTGGAGGTACAAAGCCTTTATACTCTTTTGGTTCATTACCGGTAACGTCTATAATCCTTGAGCTGGCTGTAAGTACAACGTTTGCTCCCAACACAGCTTCTTTACCTACCCTCACTCCTTCAACAACTATGCAACGAGATCCAATGAAAGCATTGTCTTCTATGATAACCGGAGCTGCTTGTACAGGTTCCAAAACCCCACCAATCCCAACACCGCCACTTAGATGTACATTTTTACCAATCTGGGCACAGCTTCCAACAGTAGCCCAAGTATCAACCATCGTCCCTTCATCGACATAAGCGCCAATATTTACATAACTAGGCATCAATACGGTATTTTTTTGAATGAATGCCCCATATCTAGCAATCGCATGAGGCACAACTCGAACACCTAGCTGATCGTATCCTGACTTAAGTTTGATTTTATCGTGAAATTGAAAAGGACCAACTTCGATTAACTGCATTTTCATTAAAGGAAAATATAGAATCACAGCTTTTTTCAACCATTCATTCACCACCCAATCATCACCTGAAGGTTCAGCTATTCTACGCTTACCATTATCGAGTTCTTCAATAACTGTTTTAATCGCAACTGATACATCTTTATTATTTACTAGCGATCGGTCTTCCCATGCTTCCTCAATAAGGTTTTTTAATTCCATCTAATGTCTAATATTTACAGTGATATGAAGAAAAAGATTGTGATTGCTTCTGTACTGAAACCAGTGGATGATGTCCGTTCCTACTGGAAGCTTTCTCAATCAATTGCGAAAACAAATAAATATGAAGTTAATATCATAGGAAATGAAGGGAAAAAAGAATCCTACGATAACAATATCAAATTTTTCTCGCACAGTTTAAAAAGAACAAATTGGCTTAAAAGGTTCCTTATTAGAGAGTTGATTCTCTTCAAGATTTTGAAAATCAAACCAGAGCTTCTAGTTGTAACCACACACGAACTATTAAACACAGCGCTTATTGTAAAATTATTTTGCGGTTGTAAAGTCGTTTATGATGTTCAAGAAAATTACAGCTTGAATATTTCAGCAATTAGTCCTTCAATAGTTCGAAACATTGCAGCAGCTATTGTAAGGCTTAAAGAAAATCTAAGTAGACACTTTGTTTCTCAATTTTGGTTAGCAGAAAAATGCTACCAAACTCAACTCAATTTTGTAAGCGATAACTCATTAGTTATTGAAAATAAGGCAATCGAACATGCTATTTCCAGTCGATCGAAGACTCCAATCAAGTTGCTATTTTCTGGAACAATTTCTGAATATGGTGGAATAAGAAGAGCCATTAATTTATTTGAGACTCTACAAGAATTAGACACAGAAATTACGTTAGAAATAATCGGACAAGTCCATGACCATAAATTAGAAAATTGGTTAGAAACTCAGAAGGAAAACAACAACAGCATTCAACTAAATATTTCGAAAAGCCCTATTCCATATGACTTAATTCTAGAGGCAATATCAAGATCTAATCTTGGCATAATTGGCTACAAACCTAATGTGGTAAACAAGGACAAAATGCCAACAAAACTTTATGAATACTCAAGATATCACCTTCCATATGTGGTCCAAGAAAATACACTTTGGAGCAAAACTGGTTCTGATTTAGGTGGAGCAATTCCAATCAATTTCGACAATTTCGAAGGTGAACATATCCTGAAAACTCTCAAGAATACCGATTCAATGTTCAAAAACCCTTATCCAATCGAATCAACTTGGGAACATGAAAGCCAACAACTAATTAATTCATTAAAAAGTTTAAATATTTAATCATAACATATCTGATTATTAATAATTTAAATTTTTAATAAAATGCTATTCTAAATTTATTTTTAGATTGATCTAAAAATAAATTATCTTTGTTTCATGGTTACAGAACTAAGTTTTACTGAAGAGAACTACCTCAAAGCCATTTATCATCTATCCTCCCAAGATGGAGAAAGTGTTAACACAAATGCACTTGCAGAAAGCATGAGTACCACACCAGCTTCTGCTAATGATATGGTTAAAAGGTTGGCACAAAAAAATTTAATTCGTTATCAAAAATATAAGGGTGCTTCCCTACTCCCATCAGGAAAAAAGATTGCATTGAACATTGTGAGAAAGCATCGACTATGGGAAGTTTTCCTTGTAGATAAATTAGGTTTTAAATGGGACGAGGTTCATGTGATTGCTGAACAATTAGAACACATCAAATCTCCAAGTTTAATTAAGCGTCTTGACAAGTTTCTTGGACACCCTACTATGGATCCACATGGTGATCCCATACCGAATGAAGATGGTGTAATGAAAGAGACTCGTAGAGCCTCGATTGCTGAAGTGGATATTCACTCAAAAGGAATTGTGGTTGCAGTGAACAATGATGATACATTGCTCCTCCAGCACTTAGATTCATTAGGAATCAAATTAGGATCAAAAATAGATGTGCTCGAGCGAATGGATTTCGATGGCTCAGTTTCTATAACCATAGATGAAGGACCTAAGCAATTTCTGTCCAAACCAGTTGCTGAAAATTTGATGATTACACTCACTGAAACAAAATGAGAAAATACGCTTTTGCTTTAATGGCACTTATCGGACTATATGGTTGTAGTTCAAAAGTTGAAAAATCTAACAGCAAGCCACACGTAGTTGCCACAACTGGTATGCTTTATGATGCGGTGATCAATATAGCTGGTGATAAAGTAACCTCCGAGGCTATTATGGGACCTGGAGTCGACCCTCACCTATACAAGGCCACTCAGGGCGATTTAGCCAAATTCAATAAAGCAGATATGATCGTTTACAATGGAATACTACTAGAGGGTAAGATGAGTGAAATTCTTAAAAAGCTGGGAAGAAAAAAATTGACTGTTGCTGCTGCCGAATCAATACCAAAAGAACTACTCAAGTCAGCGATTGGATATAAGAACGCATATGACCCACATGTTTGGTTTGATATCAAAAGATGGAAATACGCTGTTAATGAAATTAGCGATGCATTAATTCAGCTTGATTCAACGAATCGCCAATTCTACGAGGCTAATACGCGCTCATATATTACACAGCTTGATAGTTTAGATCAATATGTCAGAAATCAGATCGCTGAAATACCCGAGAGCCAACGGATTTTAGTTACAGCTCACGATGCATTCACCTATTTTGGTGATGCTTATGGAATGCAAGTTGAAGGTTTGCAAGGTATCTCAACGGTTGCAGATTTTGGATTAAAAGATATTGCGGACCTTATAGACTTAATCATTGAAAATAACATCAAGGCAATATTTGTCGAAACAAGCGTATCTGAAAAATCTATTAATGCGGTAGTAACGGGATGTAAAGAAAAAGGCCATGATGTCAAGATTGGTGGATATCTGTATTCCGATGCAATGGGTGAATTTGGTACTGAAGAAGGTACCTATATCGGTATGTTTTCGAAAAATGTTGACGCAATTGTAAATGCTTTGAAATGATTCAGCACGTAGAAAATCCAGCGCTAGAAATACATGACTTAACTGTAAGCTATGATAAAAAGCCTGTCTTGTGGGGTATTGACCTCTCGATTCCAAAGGGTGCATTATGTGGAATCATTGGTCCTAATGGGGCTGGCAAATCCACGCTTATCAAGGCGATCATGGATTTAGTTGAAATGAACTCTGGCTATGTGAAGCTTTTTGATCAGTCGCTTGAAGAAGTTAGAAAGAAAATCAGTTATGTACCTCAAAGAGAATCTGTAGACTGGGACTTCCCTGCTTCGGTATTAGATGTTGTACTCATGGGAAGGTATGCCAGCTTGGGATTGTTCAAAAGCCCTAGAAAAGCGGATAAAGAAGCAGCCCTGAAAGCGCTGGAAATGGTAGGAATGGATAAGTATGCTAAGCGTCAAATTTCTCAGCTATCTGGCGGCCAGCAACAGCGTGTATTCTTAGCACGAGCGTTGACTCAAAATGCAGACATATATTTTTTAGATGAGCCATTTGCCGGCGTTGATGCCGCTACGGAAAAAGCCATATTTAAGATCCTCCAAGATCTATCAAAGGAAGGTAAAACAATAGTAGTTGTTCATCACGATCTTCAATCTGTTGAAAACTACTTCGATTGGATTATCCTTCTGAACCTACGGTTAGTTGCCTCAGGGCCAACAAAAGAGGTGTTTACTCCATCCCTTCTTGAAGAAACTTATGGCGGTAAACTTACATTGCTTACAGAGGTTGGTGAACTTGTGCAAAAAGGTGAATTCGAAGCAAGAGAAAAGCAATAATGGAAACACTCATAGAGTTTTTTTCTTTCGAATATCCAAACATCAAATACGTTGTATTTGGCACCATTTTACTTTCAATAAGCTCAGCGGTTGTAGGATGTTTCACTTTTATCAAAAAGAAGTCTTTAGTAGGTGATGTGATATCTCATGCAGTCCTTCCTGGTATCTGTATCTCATTTTTAGCCTCTGGCAGTAAAGATCCATTTCTACTAATAATCGGTGCTTTCATCTCAGGGTGGATCTCAATTTTGGTAATGGACGCCATCATCCAAAACACAAAAATCAAAGAGGATGCCGCAACCGGTCTTTCCCTTTCTGTATTTTTCGGAATTGGCATTTTACTAATGACTTACATTCAGCATTCGGGCAATGCAGCTCAAAGTGGTCTGGATACTTTCTTATTTGGGAAGGCCGCAGCCTTAGTTGGCAAGGATCTTTTGGCCTTCAGCATCATAGCCATTGCTGTCTTATTAACAGTCTACCTTTTCTATAAGGAATTCAAGGTGATAAGTTTCGATCCGCAATATGCCAAGGTCATAGGACTCCCAATAAAGCGGTTGGAAATGATATTGACATCAATAACTGTCTTGGCTGTTGTTACTGGTATTCAAGCAGTAGGTGTTGTTCTAATGGCAGCAATGCTTATTACACCTGCATCGGCAGCCCGCTTTTGGACCAATCGACTGTCCATGATGATTTTATTAGCCTCACTATTTGGAGCCTTTTCTGGAATATGCGGTGCTTTTATCTCGTATAGTGCACCATCTATGCCAACTGGCCCCTGGATGGTAATGATACTTTCAATAATCGCACTGCTCTCCTTCTTCTTTGCGCCAAGAAAAGGCATTGTAATCAGGCAATGGAGAAGGTTTACAATTAAAAAGCAGCTACTTGAAGAAAATCTCTTGAAGGCCTTTTATAGGATTGGAGAAAATAATGGAGATCATTTCATGAAAATAGCCATTAATGATTTAAGGCTAATTAGAAATTTTGCTCCATCACAGCTTGCAAAGGGCTTAAGAAAGTTGCGAATAAACGGATATGTTGAAAAGAATAATGAATCATGGAAATTAACTAATGAAGGGTTTGAAAAAGGGAAACGAGTAACAAGGCTACATAGGCTTTGGGAACTCTACCTTACCAAATACCTCCGAATAGCTCCTGATCATGTACATGAAGATGCGGATACGATTGAGCACGTCATAACTCCTGAGCTTGAAGCCAAACTGGAAGCACTACTCGATTACCCCACTGCAGATCCTCACCAATCCTCAATACCCAAATAATGGATGCATTTTTAATCATATTGACAGGATCCTTGGTGGCAGTGAGTTGTGCCATACTCGGCTCATTCCTAATTCTAAGAAAGATGTCCATGGTTGGAGATGCGATCTCTCACTCTGTACTACCTGGAATTGTCATTGCATTCTTTATTGCAGGGAGCATGCAATCCATTTGGATGCTGATTGGAGCTGGAATTCTTGGAGTACTAACTACTTTTTTAATAGAATTTTTTCATCAAAAAGGTAGGCTGCAAACCGATGCTTCGATTGGAGTCACATTCACATGGCTATTCGCACTTGGTGTGATTTTGGTTACTTACTACGCTGGAAATGCACATATTGATCAGGACTGCATCTTGCATGGTGAAATTGCATACGTGCCAATCGACCTTATCTACAATTCAGATGGAGATGTTATTGGGCCTAAAGCAGTAATTATTTTAAGTTTCGTATTAGCGGTAATTGTTGCTTTTGTCATCCTATTCTATAAAGAGCTCTTTATTACAACTTTCGACCCTTCATTCGCTCAAGCAATAGGAATATCTACTAGCAAATGGCATTACTTATTAATGGGACTGGTTTCACTTACCACAGTGGCCTCTTTTGAATCTGTAGGAGCAATTCTTGTTGTCGCTTTGCTCATTGCACCAGCGGCTTCAGCATATCTTATAACAACCAAGCTGAAATTAATGTTAGTATTAAGTTCATTGTTTGGCATACTAAGTTCATTCTTAGGTTATTGGCTGAGCTATTTATTGGATGGATCAATTGCTGGTGCAATAGTGACAATTTCTGGTGCTATTTTCGCCATCTGTTATGCCACAGTAAGATTAAAAAAATGAAGAAGACATTACAGCTAGTCACCCTTTTGGTATTATCATCATGTTATCAAACGATATCTATCGATGGATTTGATAAGGATCAATGGCTCAACACAAGTGATTGCAATACTTACCGTTTGGATCACGCTGATCTAATTGTAAATAACCAAGACAAACTGCTTAAAGGCACTCAAAATGAAATTGAGAGTCTTTTAGGAAGAGCAGCTGAGCATGAATTGTACGAACGCAATCAAAAGTTCTTTCATTATCGCCTTACTCCACTTGGTGATTGTGGTGAATATGAAACTATTCAGTATTTATCTGTTAGATTCAATGCAATTGGAAGAGCAAACCTGATTCAGGTTATGCTTCGTGAACCTCAATAAGTGATGAGCGAATGAATATTCGTACTATGTCCTTCTAGTTCTTGAATTCCATTAAGGAAACTTAATTCCACTAAAAAAGAAAACCCAGCTATTTCTCCTCCCGACATCTTGACTAACTCCGCAGCCGCAATTGCAGTCCCTCCAGTTGCAAGTAAATCATCGTGTATCAATATCTTCTGACCTTTATCTATTGCATCCTTATGAATTTCAATCTCTGCAGAGCCATATTCCAGATCATATTTGAATGATAGTGTTTCTGCAGGGAGCTTCCCTTTTTTACGGATTGGTATAAATGGAATGCCCATCAATTGGGCAAGCGAATTGCCCCAAATAAATCCCCTCGATTCAATACCTACTATTGCATCAATATTTTTTGCCTTCCATTGCTCTGCAAAGGCTACCGTTATCTCTTTACTTAACTCCACATCTTTAAGCAACGGAGTGATGTCTTTAAACATGATTCCTGGTTTGGGGAAATCAGGAATTGTTCGAATAGCATTTGTAATTCTTTCTGTAAGATTCATGGAGGTGAATAAAATAGGTTTTAAAATTGAGGCACAGTATTTGAAATACCCTTGCTAAAAAACTCAATCATCATGAAACAAGCAAAATGCTTGCTTATGAAACCACAAAAATTCTATTGATATGAAAAAGCTATCTATTATACTCATTCTCTTGATCGCAGGTATAGGCACAGCCAGCGCTCAAAAACTTTCAAAAATTGAAGAAATACTTCAAACTAAACAGAAATGGTCAGTCATTGATGTAAAAAGCAGTAGACCATATTTTGAAATTGGTGAAACCTTCACGATACGTGTTGATCGCAAATTTTATCACGATAGAAATAACTATGCAAAACTTGGCGGCGAATGGTCGCTTGATGGAAGCAAGATGATTCTTACCTATGATTCTTTCACAGAGGAAAGAAGAAGAATACCTTATGTGTATAAGATAAAAAAATGGGGTAAAAATGGATTCAGACTCTCCTATCGGAATAAATACAACAAAAAGGAAAAAGTATACCTCAAATAACAGAGCCCCTTTACGGGGCTTTTTTGTTGATTTATTATTCTAGAATCATTTTATTTAGTTGTTTTAACAACTAAATTTGCTGATACTAAATAGTTAAGATTATGTACTGGGATTCATATAGCCATAAAGAAATTAAGTCGGTTGTTTTTGATGCACTTCAAAGCAATCTGGACTACAGACACAAGGCAGTTTTGGGCCTACCAGCATCATTCCTGGATACAGAGGTGTTTTATCATGATGCACCATTTCTTAAAGATGCGCCATTCTTATCGGCCATGATAGCAAACCCTAATCATATCGGATGTCATACCTTAAATGAATCAGAAGCTGCATTCGAAGGCACGCAAAAAATTGAAGCCGATCTAATTGATATCTGCGCTAAACAAATCTTTGGAGGCAAGGATGAATCTTATGATGGTTATGTTGCCTCGGGAGGAACAGAGGCTAACATCCAGGCCATCTGGGTTTTGAAAAGATATTTTGAAAAAGAATTTGAAGCCAAGCCTTCTGAGATTTGCCTGGTATATACCGAAGATGCTCATTACTCAATGCCAAAAGGCGCATCATTACTTAGCCTCGATAGCCTTGTCTTAAATGTAGATAAAGAGTCAAGACAAATCACATCAACTGCCATTGAGCAATTTGAAGAAGCTAAAAATAATGGAAAGAAGCATTTCATAATTGTATTGAATATGGGGACCACAATGTTTGGCTCTGTAGACGACATTGATCCAATTACTCAATGGGCGGACGAACTAGGCCTGAACTATAAAATTCATATTGACGGTGCTTTTGGTGGATACATCTACCCATTTTCAGATCCTAATTCCAAACTCACCTTTAATCATCCTAAGATCAATTCATTTACATTGGATGGACATAAGATGCTGCAATCACCCTACGGAACAGGGATCTATCTGACAAGAAAAGGATTTATCGAATATGCGCTTACAGAAGAAGCTAACTACGTAAAAGGTAAAGATTTCACCTTGGTTGGGAGTAGATCAGGAGCGAATGCAATAGCTGTTTGGATGATCATGAGAACTTATGGAAGTGAAGGATGGAAAATGAAAATCAAAAAGCTATTAGAGAAGACGAACAGACTCTGTGATCAATTATCAGATATGGGCATTGAATATTACAGAAATCCATCAATGAACATAGTCACTATAAAGTCTAACTATGTAGACCCTAACATTGCCAAAGACTATATGCTTGTCCCTGATACTCATGACGAAAATCCGAATTGGTTTAAGATTGTAGTAATGGATCATGTCACCCAAGGGCAGCTTGATCGGTTCCTTATGGAAATAACACCAACTGTAAGCGCTTAACTATTCGAATCGCAAGGAATCGATAGGGTCAAGTCTGGATGCTTTGTATGCTGGAATGTAACCTGAGATCAGGCCAACAACAATACCGATAACAACAGCAACAATCATCCACAACCACGGCACAACAAAGCCAGATTTAAAGATTAGTGAGGAGGTGAGGTTTCCTATGGTCATCCCCAGGATAATACCACCCAGTCCTCCCATCTGACAAATAACAATTGCCTCTATCAAAAACTGTTGACGAATCTTCAATGGAGTGGCTCCTAATGCTTTGCGAACACCTATTTCTCTTGTGCGTTCTGTCACAGAAACCAGCATGATATTCATTAAGCCGATAGATGCGCCAATTAATGTTACAAATCCGATCGTAAACCCTCCTACTCTTAAGTAGCCTGTTATCTCACCCATTCGCTCAGCTAATGATTTGCTAGCAGATAGTTCAAAGGAATCCTCCTGTCCAGGTCTATCTTGACGAATGGCTCTCATAAGTCCTCTGGCAACACCCATAGCATTGTCCATTTGCGTTGGATCAGGAACTGATACCGCTATTTCATAACCGAAGTTTCTTTCAGGAGCAATGATCCTTGCTGTTTGCATAGGAATAATTATGGTTCTATCAATATTGGAATTCCCACTTGCACCACCCTGCTCAGCTATCGTACCTACAATTCTGAATTTAGAACCCATTAAGCTGATTTTTTTACCAACAGGGCTCTCTCCATCTTCAAAAAGCTCATCAATAACATCACTACCAACCAAGGCTACGTAGCTACCATTTAAGCTTTCATTCGCGGAGAACGGACGGCCCTTATCTACATCATAACCATCTACCGTCAAGTAGTTTTCATCACCACCCCTTACTATCTGATTAGGGTTTGTCACTTTGGATCCATACTTAACCTCAGCTTGACCGGTAATAACTGTATAAATGGACACGACACCAGCCCCTTCATATTTTTCCTTGAACGTCAACAGCTCGTGATACGTGACCTTTGGATAGGTCTTTTGCTTTTTTCCGTCGGAAGATCCACGAGATCGTCTTTTATCTTCAATATCAAACGTATTCGCACCTAAGCTTGAGAAGCTACTATTAATTGAGCTTTGTATTCCATCGATAGCCGTAAGAATCCCAACCAAGGAAGTAATACCTATTGAGATAATAGCTGCCGTCAGGAAGGTCCTTAACTTGTTTGCTTTGATAGACTTGATGCCCTCTTTGATATTTTCGCGAATGTTCATTAGTCGATATTAGTAAAACACACGGTTTTGATTAACGTTGTATACACAAAAGTGATGCATATGAGGGGAATATTGTTACTAATTTTCTTGAATGTCTGTATAGCCAGCCAGGCGGCATATATCCTCGTCCCAATGGATGAGACCCAAACCAACCATTTAAAAGCCTATGGAATAGCTTATTGGATACTTACAAAAGAAGTAGAGGTCGACTGGATGCTTAATTATAAAGGAGGAAGTTTTATGATAAAGCACCTCCAAGCTTTTGAAAATGAGTGCATCATTAGAGGAGTATCTTATCAGGTAATTTCGGATGCCGAGGCAAATGACCTATTGAATATCATTGCAAGTCCATCTTCCAACATGGATGTGATGAAGCTGGAAAAATTCCCAAAGATTGCTGTTTACTCACCAAAAAGTAAGCAACCATGGGATGATGCAGTTACGCTCGTATTAACATATGCTGAGATTCCGTATGATGTCATTTTTGATGATGAAATTATGGGGGAAGAATTGCCTAAATATGATTGGCTTCACCTTCACCATGAGGACTTTACAGGTCAATATGGGAAATTCTATCGCGCCTACCATCATTTCCCCTGGTATCAACAACAGCAAAGAGAGTATGAAGAATCCGCTCGAAAACATGGATTCAGTAAAGTATCACAATTGAAGCATGCCACAGTTAAGAAGATCAGGGCGTATGTAGCAAGTGGTGGATTCTTATTCGCTATGTGTTCGGCTACGGATACTTATGATATTGCATTGGCTGCCGAAGGCTTAGATATTGTTGAGAGCATTTACGATGGAGATCCAGCTGATCCCAGAGCACAATCTAAGCTTGACTTTTCAAAAACCATGGCCTTCGAAAACTTTACGATTGAACGTGATCCTATGCGGTACGAATACTCCAATATTGACAATCAAGCCAATGAGCGCGGGCTTGTTGAAAACAACGATTACTTTACGTTATTCGAGTTTTCCGCCAAATGGGATCCAATTCCAACAATGTTGACACAAAACCATCAAAAGATCATTCATGGCTTTATGGGACAAACAACTGGCTTTAAAAAACAATTGGTTAAAGGAGATGTAATTGTGATGGGTCAAACACCGAGCATCAGCGAAGCAAAATACATTCACGGCATTCTTGGAAGAGGATTTTGGACATTCTATGGAGGTCATGATCCTGAGGATTATCAGCATTTTGTAAATGAACCTCCTACTGATCTTAACTTACACCCCAATTCTCCTGGATACAGATTGATATTGAATAATATATTATTCCCAGCTGCCAAAAAGAAGAAGCAAAAGACCTAATCAATGAAGAGGTATTATTCCGCAGTTAGTAAGTTCAATAAATGGATGTTGATTATATCCGTTCTTTCAGTTTGGGGTTCATGCATTCCAATATTGATGGGAGAATTCGATGGACTATTTATCTTCATATCTCTTCTTGTAGGTGGTTTTACAGTGTTCATTGCTAGCATTTACTTTAACACCTACTATCAAATCCAAGAAGATAAAATCTTATGGGTTACAGGACCAATAAAAGGTCAGATCGAAATCAGCAAAATCAGTCGTTTGAAAAAAGCTAAATCGATATGGGAGATAGATTCATTAATAAAACCTATCCTATCGAATCGTCCACTACTACTCAGATATACAAAATTTGATGATTTCCCCGTATCGCCACAAGACGAAAAAGGATTTATAGAAGAGCTGTTATCTAAAAACCCATCAATTGAAATTGAGCAATTCTCTTAATGCATGCGGTCGGCTCTAAGGGTTAGATCTTGCATGATCTTGGCTTCTTCGGCTAAAAAGAACTTCCACCGATCTTCTACTTGCTCTTTGGGTAAATACTCTTTTGCCAGATCGATAAAGTTATGATAATGGCCAGCCTCTGACACCATCAAATCGTAATAGAACCGCTGAAGCTCTTCATCCTCAATATTCTTCCATAGTAACTTAAAACGCTCACAACTTCTCGCTTCGATAAGCGCATTTAAAAGAAGTCTTTCCACAAGCTGTTCATCTCGTGTCCCTCCTTTCTTCATTATCCCATTTAATCGCGATACATATTCATCTTTCCTTGGTTTGCCTAGCGCAAAACCTCTCTTCTTAAGATGCTCGATTACTAACTCGAAGTGTGCCCATTCTTCTGCAACCACTGGTGTTAGAACGTCCACAAGCTTTGCTCGCTCTGGAAACATAATGATAAGCGATATGCAAGATGAAGCTGCTTTTTGCTCGCAGTATGCATGATCTACTAGAATATCTTCAATGTTCTTCTCAGCTATATTCGCCCAACGCGGATCTGTTGGTAGCTCAAGTCCAAGGGTAGTCTTATTAGGTTCCATCAATCAAAAAACATCCATCTAACTGTGAGATCAATAACTTTTCTTTGGCCAGGATAGTTTGGAGTTACGAAGTAACCGTCATCCTGAGGCTCATTGAAGTGAGTCCATTTTACAGCAAAGAAAAACTTATCGATTTTCATATTTACAAAAAGATCTGCGGCTACATATCCAAAGATCTCTTGATCATCTTGAACATAAAATTGTTGTATCTCTGGAGCATAGGCATTCGCAAAGTAGGCTGTTCGAGCGTGTGCATCAATTCCAAATTCGACAGGAACTAAATCTTTAAACCAATTTCCTCTCCAAAAAAGGCGACCGTTGTAATAAAGATCAGGAATTCTAATATTAGAGGCGTCTTCTCCAGTTACATTAGTCGCAAGAACTTCATTTTCAAGATTCCAGCTTTCCATCTTATCATTGAACAATCTAAAATTAAAGTCACCTCCAAAAGAAGTAATCAAGATTGGGTCGGTAATCTGTACTGGATTGATATTTCTATCTAAATAGATATAGTTGTTATATGAAGTCAAATTCACTTTTGGTCGTAGCTCGAAAGACTTTACCTTAAAATTCAACTGACCTTCGAGCTGATTGCTGAAAATAGAACTGAAGCTGTTATGCCACTCATGATGATTGCCGAAGTAGTCAGAATAAATCAATGGAACCTTTGCTTTAGAAGTAGTATATGAAAGGTTAACCAAGTCACTAGCAATGTTGCCACCCAAACGGTACTCTCCTCCTACCAAATATTCTGCATCTGCTGTTACAGCAAACTTTTCTCTCCAATTGAATCTCACATACCCGCCGACATATTTCTCTAATTCGAGTTTACCCGGGTCAAAGAGTAGATAGCTCCAATCCACTGATCTTAGTCTACCATAGAACCGATAAAACACTGAAGATAAATTCCCCTTTATCCCTACCTCATTGGATAGCGTTGTTATTTCATTCCTTTCTTGAGTCGAATCTGGATCAATCAGGAATTCATCATAGAAATCAAGATAAGGATCATATCCTCCTGTGGCAGAAGAACCAGAAAAGTCTTTATATACATTTGATCTATTCCGATAATCAAATACATGATAGAGCTGAAACTGCTTAGCAATTTGATAGTCCTGATAGAGATGCCATCTGCTTTCTTTAATAATACCCTGCGCATCATCTAAACGAACAAGGACATTGTCAAACAAAAAGAAATCTGTTCTTAGCGAATCTGAGGTAGGTCTTGCACCGCCAATTTCTACCACTTTATGACTCATACTTGTATAGCTAGCCGCTATTTGATAAGGAACTTTACCATGCTTATAATGCGTATAGCCTGAAAACGATGACCCAACTACCTGCCTATCGGTCCGACTTGTAGGAGCCAGTTGTTTATTTGTAGTGATTTTGCTCAAGTCAAAACCAAGGTTCCAGTTTTCGTTAACGTTTCTTGAGAAGCCTAGATTGACAATATTTCTATTGCCCCCGCCCAGGAAAACAAATAAGTCAATAAATGGAGATTTAGTATCATAGAACTTGATATCCTCAGGTTTAAATGCATAAGGATCGTAGGCATTTACACCAGAAGTAGCTCCAATTTGTTGTTGAGGAGTATGAAAAATTGGAAACACTGCTGTTCCAAAACTTCCCAGATCTTGAAAGCGTCTCCCAGATCTATTGTAAAATGACTGTCTTTCAAAAAGATAAATTGAGGTATCCAGACTATGATACTGCTCAATGTTATTTAACAGATTCGTTTCTGTGGTAAATACAGTTGTCTTTGGGCCATAAACTTGTTGCGTAGAATCATCTACTATTTGCGCCTTTAGCACCAGTGTTAGACCAACCGTTATAAGATATAAAATTATCCGCACGCGCAAATTTAATAATTGCTTTTTATGGAATGGATGCATTGGCGGTTCATTTACAAAAAGCATTCCGAATAATTACGGATCTGACATTAAACTCGATTCGAGATCGTATATTATTGTAATTACAACGTAATCTGATACAGATTTATGCAAATCAAAGACATTACCAATTACCTAGAACAATGGGCTCCATCGAGCCTGCAAGAGTCTTATGATAACTCTGGCTTGTTGCTAGGAGAAAAGAAAGACGAGATCAATCAAGCTTTGATCACATTAGATATTACTGAAGCTGTCATTGATGAAGCAATTGATACCAATTCAGATTTTGTCATTGCTCACCATCCATTCATTTTCAAAGGAGTAAAACGTATCGGTAACAACCACTGGATTGATAGATGCATTAGAAAAGCCATCAAGCATGACATAGCCATCTATGCAATACATACCAACTTGGATAATGTAATCACCGGTGTCAATCATAAGATCTCAGAAAAAATCGGATTGACTGACACCACCATTTTGAGTCCTAAGTCAAATACGCTCTCTAAGCTGGTTGTATTTGTACCATTAGAAAGCAAGAAGCAAGTACTAGATGCATTGTTTCATGCTGGTGCAGGTAATATTGGAAATTACGACCATTGCAGCTTTCAATCTGAGGGCGTTGGCACCTTTAGGGGTAACGAATCAAGCAATCCCACAATAGGAACTCCAGGTAGTGAAGAAAAAGTGGAAGAAGTAAGAATAGAAGTACTTGTTTCGAATCATAATTTAGGGAGTGTGATAAATGCCATGAATCAAGCTCATCCATATGAGGAAATAGCACACTATATACACCCACTTTCAAATAAAAGCCAGGAAATTGGATCAGGGATGATTGGAAGGCTTAGTAATCCGATGGAAACAACCGAATTTCTGACACATCTAAAAGAGCAGATGCATCTTCAAGTTATAAGACATACAGATTTGGTCAAAGATAAAATTGAGACTGTTGCATTATGCGGTGGATCTGGCAGCTTTCTTTTAAATAAGGCCATCGCTCAAAAAGCGGACATTTTCATTACTGGAGACTTTAAGTATCATGACTTTTTTGAAGCAAACGGGGATATAATTATTGCAGATATTGGCCACTATGAAAGTGAAGTCTTCACTAAAGAATTAATCCTAGATGCATTAACTAAAAATTTCACTAAGTTTGCGTTCCGTTTGTCGAAGGTAGACACGAATCCAATCAAATATCGATAGTAAACTGAATGGAAAATACAGTAGCTAAAAAGCTGGAAGCTTTAGAAAAACTACAAGCACTAGACTCAAAAATTGACGAGATAAAAAAGATCAGGGGTGCACTCCCTGAAGAGGTTCAGGATCTGGAAGACGAGATAGCAGGTTATCAAACTCGAATTGAAAAGCAAAACGAGGAGCAGAAGGAATTAGAAGAGGCGATCACTGCTAACAAAACTGCCATCAAGGATGCTGAAAAGCTCATCAAGAAGTATGAAGAGCAGCAAATGAACGTACGAAACAACCGTGAGTACGATGCAATCACCAAAGAGATGGAATTGCAGCAGCTTGAAATCCAAATTCTTGAGAAGCGAATCAAAGAATCTCACGATAAGATCGATGCGAAGAAAGAAGAAATGGAGGAAACTAAGTCCATCCTTTCTGAGAGAGAGAAAGATCTTAAAAGCAAGAAAGAAGAGCTAGAAAACATCGTAAAAGAATCTGAAGCTGATGAGCAGAAGATGGAGAAGGATCGCGCCAAAGCATCTAAAAATGTAGAAGAGCGTCTTTTAATGTCTTACAATAAAGTAAGAACAAACATGAGAAATGGTTTAGCTGTAGTACCTGTTAAGAGAGGTGCTTGCGGTGGCTGTTTTAATGTTGTACCTCCTCAGAAGCAAGCTGAAATCAGAGAGAAAAAGAAAATCATCGTGTGTGAACACTGTGGAAGAATCTTGTCGGATGTAGAAGATGTAATCGAGGAGGAAGTGAAGCCAAAAAGAAGAACTACACGTAAGAAAGCTACAACTGCAAAGAAGTAAGCTAAGAATAGATACAAGCAAAAAAGGCTACCAAATTGGTAGCCTTTTTTGTTATCTGACTCCATCCTCAGGGTTTTTTCCTTTAAACTGACGGAAATAGTCAATGATCTCTTCCAGCTCTTTATCCAAATCACCAGAAGGGTAAAATGGCTTGTCTATGAATACAGTTTTCGTACCATAATCAAAAGCTATCTTAACAATCGGGACATTTGCATCAACTGCGATTCTATAAAACCCTGTTTTCCATTTAGGCGCATAACTACGCGTACCCTCGGGGGTAATAGTCATTATGAATTCTTCACGTTCCGCATAAAGATCCACTACCTGTTGAACAAGCTGAGTGCTCTTCTTTTTATTTTGCCTATCCACTGCTACCCCACCTATTGAAGATAAAAACCAACCGATGAGAGGAATTTTGAATAGCTCTTTTTTAGCTAGGAAATTTGGACGAAAACCAATTAGGTTTCGAGCAGTCCAACCAACAAAAAAATCCCAATTACTAGTGTGAGGGGCAACAATAATCACATATTTTTTTAGATCCGGTTTAACACCATCCACCTTCCATCCTGCTGTTTTAAAAGCAGCGGCAAGAATCTTTCCTATCATTACAATCCTTCGTCTAGTTGATACTTCGTTATCAAATCTCTTAACGCTTTTGCTTCCTTTAGAGCCGATTCGTATTTAGAGACTTTGTTTTCTACAAAAGAAATGTAGAGGGAGAATATCAAAATTGCTTCAGAATCATCTCCCTTATAATCATCAATATAATTCTTATCTCCGACAAAGTACTGCGCATTCTCAACAAACCAAGGTGTGATACGGTCCATGAGAAACTCTATTTGAAATTGTCCCTGATATTCCAACTCTCTTGCGAAATTTTGGTAAAAAAGGATGTTGGTCTTCAAATCATAATCACCAAGTAAATCCAACTTACCAGATGTAATAAGACTATTAATAGTAATGTTGTTAGGTGAGTAATTGTTCACACTAAAAAAAGACATCAGCTTAGCATTGATGCTATCGCTGCCAGATTGACTGGTAAGCATCTCTATTGCTTGCTGCATATTTGCAAGCTTTTCTTTGTTGTCAGGGATTTGATAGGATTCGTAGGTATAAATATCAGATTCGAGTTCCTCCAAGATCGCAGACACATTACGATTGAACTCGTTTTCCTGCTTAGCTTGTTCAGACTGACTAGAAATAATAAAGGCAAGAGAAACACCGACGATCACAGACACAAAATTGAGTATGTGATCTGTCCAATTAATGCTTCCCTTGCTCATGTTAGTATTATTTATATGAGCCCATCGCAGAGAATTTCTCGATACGCTCATTGATTCGATCTTGAGGCTTCATAGCAGAAAGTGCCTTCAACTCCTTCAAGATTACTTTTTTCAATTCTGCAGAACTTTTGTTCAAATCAGTATGTGCACCACCAAGTGGTTCTTTGATGATTCCGTCGATCAATTTGTTCTTAAGCATGTCGTCAGCCGTGAGCTTCAATGCTTCAGCTGCTTGCTCTTTATAGTCCCAGCTTCGCCATAAAATGGAAGAACAAGATTCCGGAGAAATAACAGAATACCATGTATTCTCCATCATCATTATCTTATCTCCAACGGCAATGCCTAAAGCCCCACCAGAAGCTCCCTCTCCGATAATGATACAGATTACTGGTACTTTTAGCATTGTCATCTCCTTGAGGTTTCTCGCGATAGCTTCACCTTGACCTCTTTCCTCAGCCTCAAGCCCAGGAAATGCTCCAGGAGTATCAATTAGCGTTACTATTGGCTTATTGAACTTCTCAGCCATTTTCATCAAACGAAGTGCTTTTCTATAGCCTTCTGGATTAGCCATACCAAAGTTCCTCATTTGGCGCTGCTTCGTAGATCTACCTTTTTGCTGACCGATAAACATGATGGTCTCACCTCCTACTGTACCAAAGCCACCAACCATCGCTTTGTCATCTTTTACCGTACGGTCACCATGCAGTTCGATAAACTCATCTGTGATCTCGTAGATATAATCGAGCGTGTATGGTCTTTCTGGATGTCTAGAAAGTTGAACCCGTTGCCACCTGGTCAGGTTACTAAAAGTATCTTTCTTTAGTTTCAATATTTTCTTTTCCAATTGTTCCACTGTTGCCGACACATCAACGTCGCTGGTTTTTGCCAGCTCCTTCATATCAGTGAGCTTAGATTCTAGTTCGGCAATTGGTTTTTCAAAGTCTAATAACATAGGATTGAATTTGCAGGGACAAACTTACTGTGAAAGGATTAAACGATTTTAAAATATTCTTAAGAAAATAAGCATTCAGCTATTGTATAGAAAAATAGAAGCGTTTACTTTTGCATTCGCTTTTGTAGCACGGTCCGGTAGTTCAGTTGGTTAGAATGCCTGCCTGTCACGCAGGAGGTCGCGGGTTCGAGTCCCGTCCGGACCGCTAAAAGCTCAAAACCCACCTTTTTAAGGTGGGTTTTTTTATTTCTGACAGTCGTAATCAATTCAATTTCATGGAAGCCAAAAATTACAAGTTGAAGCATATTGTTTCTATTTTATTCATTATCGTACTTCTAGCAACCTTAGCTATTGTTTCAAGACCATTTCAAAAAAGAGGCGAATCTCTTAAAGTTGGGAAAGACGGCATTGACGTCAAGCTTAGTAATATTAGCAACAATCCCTTCAGTCAATTTACTTCAGAGGTTAAAGCTTTTAGAGACTCGATTACTAATGAGCAGTATGAAATTTTCATAAATCTTGATCTAGTCCGTGGTAACGGTCTTCCTATTGATTTTGAAAAAACACCATTGTATAAAAAAATGATAAAACATCAACTCATATATATAAATGAGAAAAACATTTCAACGAAGAGGCTTCATATAGAAGGGACCAGAAAAGGTGTAGTGTTTCAATCATTTTTTTATTACCAAACACATTAATTAATAATCGGTTCACAAGTCGAGAAAGTCAACCTCTATTGGGTTTAAAAAATGAAATAACGGTAAATTTACCGTCTATGAAACTCACCATTAAGACACTCTCACTGTTACTATTTTTTGCTTTAAGCAGTTCTTGCAAGGATAGTGAACCGGTAATAGATTCAAACCCCGAAGCTTTTCAAATCACACTGAATCCGCTTACTTCTGTGTTGAATTTAAATTCTGGCAGAACTACTTCCTCTGGAGATTCGATTGTTTTCACAGATCAATTTTTCACACTTCTTGATGAAAATTGTAGTGAGGTGGATTCAGAAGGTGGTATGATCTACGATGGACAATTAAAACCCATCGTATTGCCCAATATAGAAGCTGGAAAATATTATTACAGTTTATCAGTTGCTGGATCTAATAATATCAGATATGACAGCTCCGCAAGCTTTACTATCAATTCAGACACCGTGTTGGATGCATATGTCAACAATAAACAAATGAGATTCAAGTTCATTGAAACGTCAGGGTTTAGTGAACCTACCGTTGAATATGTTTCTTACATTTTAAACTACTCTACCTCTTATCGTTATGACAATTTCATATGCCTAGATTCTGGTGTGTGGGAAACAGACAATTTGGATGGCTACATTGATAATTCTGCTTACTTATCTGATTTAAATACTGATTTTGAGTACTCCGATCCAATAGATTTAGAGTCAGTCCAAGTAAAGTTTTATGAGAGTAATCAAACTTTAGTAAAATCTTACATAATCCCCATTGTTAGAGAATTAAAGAAGCATCACAGTTATAGCTTTGAAATAGACCTATCTGCCATTTGGTCATCTGAACAAGCAGGAAGTTCAGTTAATATTATTCTTGAGGAAATAGATTGGTCAGAGGAGACCATTGATCTTAACTAAACTGTTATGAGAGCTTTTATTGCTTGTTTGCTTTTGCTTATTGGCCAATTAGTCATCGCACAGATTCATGTTGGGTATTATCATGACTTGGATAAGACACCTATTCATGATTACGTAGATCCTATTGCATACAATCCTGATGAAAAACTTGTGCTATCCCACTTTTCTGACAGCTTTGAGAAAGGCAAAATTTATTATGAAGATGGAACGGTTGCGAAAGGACTGATAAAGTATGAGAATAAGAAAATCTGGTATAAAAAGTTGAGTACTGATGATAAGGTTAAAATAAAGCCAGAAGAAACAATTGCTTTAACAATCGGACTAGATTCATTTTTTGTTGCTACCAATTTTTCAGTTGAAAAGTCTACTGGCTCAATAACTCAAAAACAACCCCAATTCATGCAGCATCTTACATCGTTTGATGGCAAGGTTTACGCCAAGCATTACTTCTTCTCTTCAGGTATGTCATCATCAGTCATTGAAACCTATCAAGTAAGAGATGAAAACAGTACAACCTGGGAGAGTTTTCCAAGAAACAAAAGACGTTTTAGAGAGAAAGCGCTTGATTACTTTGACCATATTCCATATTTGAAAATCAAGATAATGGATCAATCAATTTCTTTTGCTGATGCTTATACATTGATTAAATCCGCTGAATACTTTCATAAGTTTCAAAACAATGAAACCATTTACTATGACCGTTATTGGAATGAAACTGAGAAAGAAAATAGTAACTATAAAGCGATCATAAAATCGCTGGAAAATGATAGCATCTGGACTATTAATTATTTCAAGGGTGATATACCTATCTACAGGGCAAAATATCATGCACTCTTTCCAAATAAAATGCATGGGGCTTTTGAACGTCTAGACGCAGAGGGTCAAACACTTAATGTGATAAACTATAAGAAAAATGAGGTTAAGGAAAAGATGGTCTTGTACTCAAATGGAAAGCCACACTATGTAAACAAGTACAGAAGCTTAAAATACACCTATAGAACACAAAATTACCTTACGTATGAAGCTGTTTACAATAGCCAAGGTGAGTCTTTGACTAGTGATGGCACTTGGACGGAAGATGTTTCATGGAAACAAGGTCAATTCACGAATGAATTTGAAGGAAATAAGCTAAAACGATCATATCGAGATGCTGACGGTCAAAGGATTCATCAAATCACTGACCCACTTTACAATTTCAAGATCCAGAAATTACAAAAGCTTCTTGACAGCTACTTTGCGGAAAAAGATTTTTACTCGGTAGCCAATGATCATGTACAAGGTACGTATTTTATTTCTGTATCAATTAATGAAAAAGGAGTTGTGAGTGATTATGAAATCATAAATCAATTGCACTTAAGCCTAGACAGTAAGATTCGAAATTGGGCTCGCAGGTATTTGACAGGTTCCTATGCTGTAAAGTTCAAGCCTTATAAAGTAAACGGTCAAAAAGTAAGTGCAGAGTTTTTGATCCCTTTACAGTTTAGCATCTTAAAATTTTATCGTCAACCTGCAAACGGCTATGATTGGATGTGGCATCATCAAATGATGTTTCATCAACAAATGATGATGCAACCGATGAATCTACCAACCCCTCCTGCTCCACCTGGAAGATTTTAGACTTGAATTAGCAATAAAGATCAACTGTTAAAATCGCAATTTCTCAGCTTAAACAATTTAAAATAAGGTCCTAGATGTCTTGAACTGTTAATAAAGAGACCTTTGAGGCATAACTTTATTAGTTATCTTCATCCGTATTATTAACTATTTCCGCCTTACTATGAAAAAAATTGTGTTCTTCATCACCATAATCTGCAGCATTCAGATCAATGCTCAAGAAAACACAAACATCGTAAATGTAATTGATGCACTTACAGTTCAATGGGATGAAACAGCGATTGGACTAAAGGATTATTATGGTATTCAAAATTTTTGTTCTTCTGAAAAATACCGCCTTGAAACAATTGAATTATTAGATGAGATTCATCATTGGGATACTACGCTCTATTTTACAGTTCAAGAAAAATATGCAGGCTCTCAAGATGCCGAGGCTGCGGCAACATTGGAAGATATTGAAAAGCTAGAGACAGAATATTCTACAGAAAATTTTAAAGTGTTCATTCTGAATGAGTGCACAATGCTCAAGGAAATTGATGATTCATTTGACCAGCAAACAGTCAAGCAATATGAAAAGGAAATAAAGAAGTTTGAAAAAGAGTTGGTCAAGTATCTAAATAGCATAACCTATCGAATAGATATTATTGATGAGCATATTCATCATCTAAAGTTGGACTAACCCAAAAATTCCAATTTTAGGATTTAAAATCTTATAGAGTTTAATAAATGATATTAATACGGCAATTGTTTGTTAAAACAATGACATGAGAAGGGTTATTCTTAACTTTTATCGCCTACATGAAAAGACAAAGTAAAGGTAGTTCCAACATTTTTTTTTGAAGTTATTTCCATTTCCGCCTGATGTTCATCTAAAATCATTTGGCAAATGAATAATCCTAATCCCGTGCCTTCTCCAGGGTCTTTAGTAGTAAAAAATGGATCTGTAATTTTGGATAAAGTTGTCTTATTCATCCCCGATCCAGAGTCAGCTATTTCAATAATGATATTATCACCATCATCTTTAGTAGCTATTTTAATTTGCCCTTTCTCTTCTATTGCCTGCTCAGCATTATTGATGATATTAGTAAACACCTGATGAAGCTTGCCTTCATTGCCCTGTACATGGGTATGTTTTGCTTCGTATGATTTAATAATCTCAATATTTTTAGACTTAAATCTGCTTGCCAATAATGTAAGGCTATTTTCAAGTATTTGATTGATTTCGCAAGATTCATCCATAGCCTCACCCGTTCTGCTGAAGTGTGAAAGACCAGATACAATCTTAGAAGCCCTTCTTACACCTTCTTCAATAGCATAGAAATATTCATCATAGCTAACACCTTCATTTTGCTTTTTTAGCGCATCTCTTAGGGAAATGGCTCCGTGTTTGATAAAGTTGAGTGGATTGTTTATTTCATGACCGATACCAGCTGACAATATTCCTAATGAAGCCATTTTTTCAGCTCTTATCAACTGTTGTTGTGTAGTTTGAAGCTTCTTATAGCCTAATTCTAATTGTATATTTTTTGACTCAAGTTCCTGCGTTCGTTCTTGAACTTTCTTTTCCAGATCTTTACTGTAAGTTTCCAATTGAGCCTGATAACTACGGATTTCAGTGATGTCTTCAGCAAATAATGAGAGTCCAACCACTTTATCTTCATCGTATACTGGATTGTATGTGAACCTAAACACTATCTCACCTTTTGGCCCTGGATACACGATTTCTTCTCGAAATTTTTCTCCTGCTAGTGCTCTCTCTATAAACCCAGTAAATATTTTTGACTGTTCAGGATGCTTCATTGCATTTAGAATATCAATTCCGCGATAGAGATCAATATCATCTGTCATTTTAGTAGAAATACTGAAGGCCTTATTAAACTCTATAAGGATTTTTTGATCGTTGAAAAGTCCAATAATATTTGATGTACTTTCAATAATCGATTTAAGATTTGCACGCTCTGTTCTTAGTGTGAGAATGGATCGTTTTTGATTTCTTTTTACATATTGATAAAGAAGAATTGAAGCAACTACAAGGAGTATATAAATTACAAGTACATACTTAAATCTGTCTACCACGAGAAACAATAAAATGGATTGATCAATCGAAACCATTAGTCTATGGTCAACAGTTGCAATATTTATACATGCAATGAAATCATCGTCTCCTGTTATTGGATCAGCTCCTGTTAGCAAGTAAATATCTTGGGTCTTTGATAACGTGTCAATATCTAAATACGTCAATGAATCAGAACCTAAAACACTTGCATAAAGAGATTTATCAAGTGGGAAGTACAGTTGTGTAGTATTAAATTCATTATTAACCAAATGAATATCGTACTCATCACTAAATCCAAATTTTTCCAACTCAGAAATCATTGTACTGTAGTCAACGGCAGATGTATTGACCGCTACAATGTCTCCTTGACTGTTATGAATAGGTACTCGAATAGGCAAAATCCAATCAGAAACATTCTCAAAATAGTAGCTCTCTCCTAAGGTCAACTTGTTGTTCTTGATGGTAAGTTCGAACGATCTTTTTGTTCGTTCAGATTGGGATAAGTTTGGTAATGTGTCATTAACCAGCCTACCTGTAAATGTTATTACTTGACCTGATGTATCGGCAAAACCAAATGCAAGCAATTCTTTTTCGTAGACTTTCAATGCATCATTAGCAAACGCAAGCCTCAGACTATCATTTTCTATTTCATAAAGACGGTTCCCAACACTAATGAGACTCAAGTCCCATTGGTGAAAGCTTAATTCGTAATAGCTCTTAATAACCTTTGCAGTATACTTGAGATCGTTAAGTTGATCTCTCTTTGCATCCACAAAAATGTAGATTAAGGCAGATGCAGCCATGATAGAAAGGCTAATTATAAGAGACAAGAAAATCCTCTTAAGTGACCGTATCTCCTTAATTTGTTTCAATTGGCGGTTTATTGAAACTAGAAGATACTTAAAAACCTTTAATTTTTAATGAATATGAATAGAATCAGTTACTAACTACCAATAGATCTTAGTACTAAGGAAATATTTTCAATATTGATATAAAGAAATAAAAAAGGATCATTGAATATCAATGATCTCTTTTGTAAAATCTGGGGAACGTTAAATTATTCGATTCGATACATTTTTGATAAATACTCAGACTGATTACCATTTGTGCCAAATAAAATTATCTCCTTCCCATCACTAGATATTCCGACAGATCCTAAGTACATACCTTCAAAGGGAGTTTCTTCAACTAGTTCGAATGTGCCATCACCATTACCTAAATAAAGACTGGCTTCAAGGCTAGACTTATTTTGCACTTGATCAAACGTCAAACCAACTTCAATAACATCGTCAATACCATCTCTATTAATATCTGCAAATTCAGCTTCTCCTTGAACTTGAGCAAATGGCAAGGCGTCTGTGCTTTGACTAAAACTTCCTCCGCCATTATTTATATATAATAATGTATTGAATGACACTCCACCTGTTCCTGATAACAAAACATCTGGTAGATCATCGCCATTTACATCAGAAAAATCCATCCAACCGGATCTAAGTGCTCGAAATGGATTCTTTTCAATCCATACAAAATTTCCATTGCCATCGTTTAAATATAGATGTACGATAAGTATACCGTTATTGTCTCTGCCGTTAAAAATAACATCCGGATCTTGATCACCATTAACATCAGAAAAAGCTACTTTACCGGAAATACCTTGAAATGGCGTGTCTCCTTTAAGGGTAAAATTCCCTTCACCATCATTAAGATACAGTTTGGCTATATTACCACTATTCGTTGATCCAACAAGTATCAAATCTGAGTCACCATCGTCATCAACATCATCAAAATCTGAAGAACTTAACCAAACTCCGTTAAAAGGAGTATCAATCATTTGAAATTGAGCATTACCATTATTCCTATATAGTCTGGTCGATAAACCAAAAGCAGAATCTCCAGTAATCAATACATCTTTATCACCATCGCTATCTATGTCTGAGACTGAAATAGACCCATCTTTAACTCCCAGAAACGGAGTACTAACATCATTTAATAACCCTTCTTGATTTCTAATAAAAAGTTTACTTATATATCTCGAAGATTTTGAACTACCTATTACAATGACATCTTCATCATTATCCCCATCTGCATCAAAATAGACGATATCACTATCAATCATTCCTTCAAAAGGGCTTGTCACTTCAACGATTCTCTCAGAAAATAACATTTCTTCTTCCATCTTCACATCATCTTCTTTAGAGCAAGCAACAAGCATACTGAGAGTTGATAATAGCAATAGCGCTAATAGAATATTAAACTTTTTCATATTAATTGTATATGGTGGTGTGATTTATATGGTAAATAATTTAATTCGTTAAATATAATATCCAACTCTATAGAAATCACGGTTTTTATTTGAATGGTTATGACTTTGTATTCTGTTTAACAATAGAACTATTCGTACATATTCTAATGTTACATTCATATGTCAAAATTCAACGAACTTATTAATGGTGATCAACCCGTTTTGGTTGACTTTCATGCAACCTGGTGTGGACCGTGTCAGACAATGGCACCGGTACTCGAAGAACTTAAAACAGAAATCGGTGGAAAGGCTAGAATCATTAAAGTAGATATTGACAAAAATCAGGCTGCAGCCCGAAAATATAACGTTAGAGGCGTTCCTACATTTATACTTTTTAAGGCAGGTAAACAAATCTGGAGACAATCTGGAGCAATTCCTAAGCATATGTTGGAACAGGCCATACAAAGTGCCTAAATTTCAGGCATGTCAATATCAAATTTAGTTTCCGCAGAATGGCTGAATCAACACATTAACTCTGATGATATCATCATTCTTAATGCTACGTTAGCAAAGCCTAAATCCGCTGGTGAAGTACCTCATCAAAACTTGCAAATACCAGGAGCTATCTATTTTGACATAGATCATTCATTTTCTGATAAATCAAATGACTTACCACATATGATGTGTGATGCAAGTCAATTTGAAAATGAAGCAAGAAATATTGGCATTGATAATGATAGCATCGTTGTGATTTACGATAGTCATGGTGTTTATTCTTCACCAAGAGCCTGGTGGATGCTGAAGTCAATGGGGTTATCCAATGTTGCTGTCTTAGATGGAGGACTAGCAGAGTGGGTTGCGAAGGGATATTCCACCGAAACTAAAAAGCCTTCTGAACACAGATCCGGCAATTTCCAGGCTACTTTTCAATCGGATAGTTTCTGTGATTCAACATTTGTCCTAAATGCTACTGAGGAAGCAGATAGTGCAATACTTGATGCGAGGTCAAAGGATAGGTTTCACGCTCTGGCACCTGAACCTCGTGCAGGTCTGCGGGGCGGTCATATCCCTAATTCAATAAATCTTCCTTTTGGTGAGGTTCAGGATGGATTCAGAATGAAAAGTGAAGCTGAACTAGCCAAAATTTTCAATAGCCTAAACGTCAACAACAAAAAGCTCATCTTTAGCTGTGGCTCTGGGCTCACTGCATGCATAATATTATTGGCAGCCCATATTGCCGGATACTCAGACTTAGTAGTTTATGATGGATCTTGGAGCGAATGGGGACAACCTTCAGCATTACCTATAGACAAATAAAGGCAGCTCCTGTCAAGAGCTGCCTGGCAAAAACCACCATAGTTTTGCCTGCCTTAGTTATCTTTTTATCAATCGTCGAGAGACAGAGCTACCACTTCTCATTTGAATTTGGATTATATAAACACCTGATTTTAAGCCACTTATATCAATAATTTTTTGATTGTCCCATGTACTTAATTCTCTTCCTTCTGCATCAAAAATGGATATCTTTTCAATATCTCTTCCATCTACCTGGATATAAGACTGAGTTGGATTTGGATAGATTTCAAGATGATGGCCTGAAAAACCAAGTACATTTTCAATATTCAATGTTCCATTTATCAATGAAAATGAATAGTTGTCATCGCTTCCTCCTGAAAGTGTGATTGTATAAGTACCTGGAGTTCCTTCTACTGCATCCGTAGAAATTGTGGGTGGTGTATTCAAAACACTCTCATCTTCTCCACTAATAAATCCATCATATGTCATTTCCAAAGTTGGAATCTCTTCTTCTTCAGAAATTGTAATATCCAAAGCCTCAATGATAAGAGTCGCCTTATTTATTGTCAAGGTGCCGTCCGTATTTGTGACATTGTAATTGACAAGCCTATTATCGGGATCAACAAGTGTGGCAATTATATCAAAGTTTCCAGCGATTGTTCCATCACTAGCAGACTGATAATCTGCCGTTATGTTGTCGTTATTCACTACACCAGCTAAAACACCATCAAAGTTTGGAATTGCATCCCCGTAGGTTATTGATTTATCATTAGGTGTAACAGTAATATCTGCTTTTGAAACCGTAATCATTGGAGTTTCACTCGAACTCAAACAACTGCCATCTGTTCCTACGCTCGCCTCAACTTCAAAACTACCATTTTGAGCTTCATCAGGTAAAAACTTCAACCCCATTCCTCCTTCTATCAAGTCAATATATTCACCATCATTTATAACAGTAGTACCATCGTTTTTAAATAGCGATCCTCCCGAGATGTTGTCTATTCTGAAATGTGTTGAAATTTCATCTACATTGCTTAAAGTCAACTCAAGGCCAGATGAAGTCATACTTCCATAGACTGAGGAGGCATTCACTACATCTGGCAATAAAGGGCTCACAACAGTAAGTGCAACCAAAGAATCTATTCCATTTGAGGCAGTAAATGTTTCGTTATAAATTCCTTCTGATGTGATAGATTGAGTACCGAATGATATTGCATCACCGGGGCACAAAGTTTGTGTAATAGATTCAGAGTACTGTAGCTTAAAATATCTAACCACTCCCCCTTCTGTTTCGCCAGGAGATGAAATAAGAACATTCCCGGCATTGTTACTAATGGAACTACCAAAGAATGCGTCATCTATCGAACTATGAATAGTCAATATTGAGTCAGTATCTGCTAATGAATTACCAAGATCATAGAGAAAAACGCTCCCCTCTGAAATTGATTCCGGACCCATAGATCTTCCAGACCCTATCAGTACAAGGTCATCGATTATCGCCATATCAACTGCTTTAGATGAAACAATTTGACTCGTATAAATAGGGAAATTAGCATATACAGGAATGTTTATGGAATAGTCATCTTCCTTGCTGTCCGGTCCATCCGACCAATTTGCACCAGGTTTGATAAAAACATGCACACGATTCCCGGGAGTTGGACCTGCCGCAGGTGGTGTTGGAGCATTATCGGGAGACTGCGTTGAAACTCCTAATATATACTTATCAGAGACCGCCATTGTCGTTCCAAATTGATCACCAGTAGATCTATTTTGTTGTAGAATAGTACGTGTATCATCCGTGCTATTGGTCCAAGACGCTCCTTTTTCAAAGATGTGCGCTGTTCCAGCAGGGCCTGAACCTGTACCAGCTCCGGATACAACGAAATCTCCCTCAAAAACGGCACTTACACCTAAATAATCGAATGAACCAACAGTTGTAGTCAGCTCAGCTAAAAGGGTTCCTGTTGTCCAACTTGACCCAGAAGTCTTTCCATACATGTATATCCTTCCAAACTGATTGATGGTTTCACCAGGCGCAGAGATCATAAGTTCATCTCCGATTAAATCGACCTTAAAACCAAAATTCCCATTGTCTATCTCATTTGGAGAAATAAACTTAGCAGTCTCAGTAGTGTTGGCCCATCCGGCAATGGGTTTTTCAAAGATGTAGGCAGCACCGGCGTCCATTTGTGTTTCATGTCTAAATCTTGCTCCTACTACGATCACATCGCCATCAATTGACACGCAGCTTCCAAATTCATCTCCCGAGGCTTGATCAGATGCGGTAAGCTTAGCAACTTCAGTCCATTGGGTTCCATTGAATTCAAATACATAAGCTGCACCTAAATTTCCCGGATTCGGGGCTCCAATCACAGCAAAATTTCCACTTATATCTATATCTGTACCAAACTCGGTTAGTTCTCCTGAACCATTGGGTGTATCATTCCCTCTAAATAATTGAAGTTCTATTAGTTCCTGACTTTTAGCCAAAAATGCCATAGATATCATTCCTAAGGCAAGCAATAATCTATTCATAATGCAATTTTTTAAAGCAAATTGCATCATCATCAGTTTCAAATATTGTCACTTTAACGAACGGTCGTGTTCGTCTAATAAGTGATTACAGATTTCTTCTTATCGTAATTATTGTAGACCTAATGTATCTACTCTTTGAAGGAAGTCTTCTTTCTTTCTCTGTGAAATGCTAAGTCTCTGACCATTCGACATCTCTACTTCGCCACCATCGCTTCTATGGATTTGAACAACATGTTTTAAATTAATCAGGTGTGACTTATGCACTCTATAAAATCCAAATGATGAAAGAAGATCATCGTAGTAGCCCAAAGTCTTAGAAACTATGATTTTACTATCGATTGTGTGGAATATTGAGTAGCTCTGGTCTGACTCACAATGAATGATTTCGTCCAATTTTATAACGTAAACTTTAGTTTGCGTCTTTAGAATAATTTTTTGATCATCAATACCTGCATTTAAGTTGTATTGAAGTGTTTTAAGTTTAAGAGTCTGATCCTTAATCAGAGATTCTGATGCTTTCCTTATCCCTTCTTCTAGTGCATTAAGATTCAGTGGTTTGAGTAAAAAATCAACGGCACTAAACTTAAATGCATCGAGCGCATATTTCTGATGCGCTGTAGTGAAGATAATTTTGAAGTCAATCGAATGATACCTTTCTAGGACTTCAAAAGATTTATGTTTCCCAAGCTCAACGTCCATTAACACTACATCTGGACGGTTAGTGATAATCCCATTATAGGCATCTTCTACATTTGATGCCGTACCCACGACAACTACATCAAGTTGATCTAGCATAGCTACGGTGGCTTCCATAACTCTAACTTCGTCCTCAACTACAAAGACAGATATCATAATGCTTCTTCCTTAGGGATTGTAATAGTAACAACAACACCAGTTTTATCAGTTCTATTGGCAACTGAAAAGTTAGTTTCTTTATTTCTATAAAGAAGCGAAAGACGCTCACTGACAATTTTCAAAGCCTTGGATTCATGAATAGATTGAGAAGAATCTAAACCACTACCATCATCTTCTAAACTGATATAAAGACAATTGCTCTTCTCTCCAATTTTTATATTCAATTCCCCATTTTTCATTCCTTTAAATCCATGCTCAAATGCATTTTCAACAAATGGTTGTAATAATAGCGGTGGAAATAAAATGTTAGAACTTTCAATCGAATCATCAATTTGGATTTCTGTTATTATGCTAGGGAAGCGCAATTTTTGAACCTGAATGTACTTTTCAAGAGTTTCCAATTCTTTATTTAAAAGAATCCAGTCTCTTGAAGAATGATCTAGAATATCCCTTGTCAGCTCACTAAATAATGAAATATACTGTGATGCCTCGCTTTTATCCCCTTTTAAAATGAATGAATGAATAGAAGCGAGCGCATTAAATAAAAAGTGAGGACTCATCTGAGAACGAAGTAATTTTTGCTCCACCAAAAGTCTTTGTTGGGTTAATAGAAGCATGCGATTGCGGTACAAGAAATAACCCCCAATTAAGATGATGACAATCACTAGTCCGCCTCCTAATAACATCAAATATTGTCGCTGTATTTCTAGTTCTGAAATTTCAGCCAGTTGTTCCAGGCTTTCAATTTTTCTTTGCTTCTTATCAGATTCGTACTTCACTTGAATATCCTCTATCGCACGAGATTTTTCAACATTAAATCTCAGTTCGGTTAGAGAATCTATCTTTTCATCTAATGCAAGTGCTGATCGCAATTTGTCTTGCACCTTAAATAGCTCTTTTTGCAACTTCACAGATTTTAAATGCAATGAGCTTCCATCCATTTCACTCAAAAATGCATTGGCATTATCCAGACTCTTCTGACTTAGTACAAATTCCCCAGACTGAATGAGTAATTCTGATTTTTGCAGGTACAAGTCAGCCTTTTCAGCTGGGTAGTCTAAACCATTTAATGATTCGATTGCTAGTTCTAAATGAAGAATGGCTTCATTCAATAAACCTTCCGAACTATTCACCTCAGCAAGTAAGGCGTACATATCCATAATATCTAGTGCATTTCTGTTGCGACTATTGTAAGATTCGGCCTGAGACAAATAAAGCTTAGCACTGTCTAACTTCCCTTGATAGATTTTTACCTGCGTAAGGTTGACATATCCCTTAGTAATACCTGTAGAATCATTGTTTGCCAACGCGAGTTTCAATGATTCATTAAAATAAAATTCTGCTTTATCAAGATCATCTTGAATAGCAAATACAATTGCAATGGAATTGTTGAGTCTTTTTTGCTCGTAAACTTGATTTGCGCTATTGGCATATTCTAATCCGATAAATCCATAATAAGTAGCTGAATCGAACATATCTAAAGATCGATAGGCAATACAAAGGTTATTGCAAACTCCAGACAACAAAAGCGTATCGTAATCTTCAGCTAAATCGACAACTTTGAGAAAGATATCTACAGCTTTACGAGTGGAACCAGTAATATCGTAGTAGTTAGCTTGCGCATTAAGCACCTTTATCAAAAGGACTTCATCCGGATTTTCGTTTAATGCTTGGTCTAAATAAGAAATCGCATTGTCAGGATCATTGGATAACTCTGCCACACCCAAAGCCCAATAGCCTAATGCGCGCTCAGAAGACAACTCACTCTTTATTAAGTCCTTTGCAATTGGATCAGAAACTTTATAATCTTTTTTAACGATTGCTTGCTCGATCTGATCCCGGGTCGACTGAGACCAAATTTGATAGACAATCAAAGTATAAAACACCAAAAAGAAACTTCTCCTCATCCAACCAAGATAGATCTTAGGAATGACTGGGAAAAATCCTTCTTCCGTACCAGCCTGTCAAAAGTGTAATAAATTCAACAATAGCAACTTAATATATTAGTATAAAAGCCTGATATTAAGGTAGTTAAATATCCTGTGATTACCTATACCCAATTAACGATATTAAATGATAATCAGCAGCAAACCTTTGCATTGGTTTTAAAGCTTACAATTCAATTCATTCATCGAATATTTCTCAATTGATAATGTGTATTTAAATATATTCGCAATGTGATTAATCTGAGATAAAGTATTGATATATCAACCAGCTGGTACTTTGTTTCTAATACCATCAGAACATAACTTCAATGAAAAACCTAATATTCTACTCTGCCTTGCTGGTAGGTATGTTTTTGAGTCAGGTGAGTAATGCACAAGATGATTGTTCAGCCAGAGCAGACTACGACTGGGATGTATTTACCGGAACTCCTACAGGCAATACTTATTCAGATGAATCAGTTGATTTCACGTTTTCTGTCGCGGGAGATGGAGGAATTACTGGAAACGATACTGGAAATAACTTCCCTACAGGGTTCTTCTTCTTCCCTACTTCATGGGAAATCACGCAGAATGACAATA
The DNA here is from genome assembly GCF_963691765.1 of Ekhidna sp. Classification (GTDB taxonomy): domain Bacteria; phylum Bacteroidota; class Bacteroidia; order Cytophagales; family Cyclobacteriaceae; genus Ekhidna. The sequence continues at coordinate 3,860,238 of NZ_OY829375.1, read as the reverse complement.
ATATCAACACATTTACCATTGATTTCAATGGTGATCTTCTCTATGATTTTTGTTTCGCCATTACGGATGTAGATGATGCTGGTAGCGCTGACATTGTAACAGTAAATGCATATGATGCCACAAATACACTCATCACACTTGTTGCAGGTGATTTATCCAATCAAGGAGATCGGATTCAATATAATGGCAATAATGAATTTGAAGGTACAGGAACTTCTCCCACATTCTTTGGCGGTGCTCCAAGATCTAATGTGACAATTTGCTTTCCCTCACCTATTCAAAGAATTGAAATAGTATTTGACAGTAATGATGGAGCAGATGCACAAGATTTTGGTGTCACTGACTTCAATTATTGTTCACAAGATTTTGACAATGACGGCATCAAAGATGATGCAGAGACTGACTCTGACGGTGACGGCATTCTAAATTCAGTTGAAGGATATGTTCCAGGAGACGCAGATGGCGATGGTATTCCAAACGTTTATGATGCAGATTTTCCTGGAAGAGTTGATGCAAATGGAGATAATACTGACGATAATTTCGATAGCGACCTAGACGGGGCACCAGATGCATTAGATCTGGACTCGGATAATGATGGAATTCTTGATGCTACAGAGAACTTACCGACCTCTGGGGGATTACCTGCAAATACTGACGGTACTGGAGACCCTGACTATTTAGATAGTGATTCTGATGATGATGGAATTAGTGACTTAATTGAAGGAAATGATATTGACTTTAACGGAATAACTGATGTTACATTAGCTGGCACTGATGCCGATGGTGATGGGATCGATGATAACATTGATACAGTCAATGACTTAGAGAGTACCGGTAATAGTACCGGTAGTGCTGCAGCTGTTGCAGCAAACCTCGTAGATAATGACGACATTGAAGATTACAGAGATACCGATGATGATGGAGATGGAATTTTGACAAGCGCAGAAATTCCTGATGCAAATGGAGATGGAATTCCTGATTATATCTCAGCTTGTGAAGATGGATCCGTTCTTAATTTTGATGGATTTGCAGACGGGACAACTCCAGGACCAGTATTTAATGTTGATGCAGTTGACATTACCTTCAGTTTTACAGATCCTTCCAATGTAAGTCAGGAATATGAAATCGATGATCAGATTCAAACAGATAATTATGTTCGTGTTTTGCAAACTGCAACATCTGCATCTGCCTTTACACTGTTGAGAGTGATTTTTGACAAGCCTTTGGAAGGTTTTTGCTTTGATCTGCTAGATATCGATCGAGGGCCAAATAATCACTTGGATTCAATGTCTGTAAATATTTTCAGAGATGGAGACGTCATCGTTTTAGATGGCACGAATATTATCACTGGGGCATTTAACAGACTTAATACTAATAATTTCATTGTAGGCACAGACGAATCAGATGATGATGAATACCTTGGAAACGTAAGACTCTGCCTACTCCAATCGGTTGATTCATTAGTAATCAGATATGGCAATGCCATTCCTATTGGAAATCAAGCTATTGGTTTAGATGATTTTTCATGGTGTGGGATTGATTCAGACTATGATGAGATTTTGGATTTCGACGACCCTGATGACAACAACAATGGAATTGCAGATATTATTGAAGGAGGCGGAGTTGACCATTCGCTAGATTCAGATGGCGACAAAATTCCAGATTACCTTGATGCAGATTTTCCAGGATTCACTGATACCAATGCGGATGGCGTTAATGATAATGCCGATTTAGATCTTGATGGAATTCCCGATCAAGTAGACAAAGACACTGATAATGATGGCATTCCAGATGCTGTTGAAGCAAATGGAGGAATTTTACCCGCCAACATGGATGATGATGGAGCATATTCCCCAGCATATGCATTAGCAAATGACTCGGATAATGACGGTAGAGTTGACGACATAGATGATACGGATGGGTTCGTTGGAGGAACACCTCTTACCAATCCAAATACAGATGGTGATGCAGTTAATGATATCAGAGATTTAGATTCGGACGGAGATGGTATTCCTGATTTAGTTGAAGCTGGAGGAACTGACAGCAATAACGATGGCGTCATTGATAACTTTTCTGATAACACAAACGATGGATTTCATGATGGTTTTGACCCAGACGTATTTGGAACTACTCTCTTATCAGGAAGTATCACAAGATTTGCTCGCGATTCCGATACAGATGGATTATCAGACTACTTAGATATCGATTCTGATAACGACGGCATCTTGGACAATGTTGAAGGACAAAGCAGTACCGGTTTTATAGCTGAAGCAGGTGCTGATGGTGATGGTGATGGATGGGACAACAGCTATGATTCTGACAATGGAGGCACTGCTCCACCTGTAACAGATACGGATACTGATGCTACTCCTGATTATCTTGACACAGATTCTGATGGAGATGGCGTATCAGATAGCATAGAAAGCAGAGACACTAATAGCGATGGTGTTGCAGATGAGTTATTTGTAGATGTTGACACGGACTCGGATGGATTAGATGATGCATATGACACTGATTGTGCTCCATGTGGCGCTGTAGTTGGTGCTTCTGCAGCCACTCAAGATCTTGACCTTGATGCTCAACCTGATTATAGAGATACCGATGACGATGGCGATGGCTTACTAACTTCCTCGGAAGACTTCAATGCGAATGCAGATTTTACGGATGACTTTACGCAAGGAGGATCTAGTCCAGATTACTTATTCTTTACCAACGATACCGATGGTGACGGCATCGATAATGATTCAGACCCTGATGATAACAATGATGGTATTTTAGACTCTGAGGTCACCTCAACATGTAACATCACATACGAATGGACCGGAACAATAGACGGTGACAGAGATAGAACCTTACCAGATGATCTAAATAAGGATTTTGTGTTTGGTGACAACTATGGCTTTAGATTGACATTTGATAATTCTACGCAGGTGGTGATTCAGACCACAATTGGAGATCAATCTAATGCTAGAACTGGAACTGTAACAGTTGACGGAGTTGCTGAAAATATTAATGTGACTGCCGGGAACTTCCAAACAGTTACACACACTCCTATTGCAGCTTCTGTTTATGATATTGATATCGTTGGCACAGATATGTCTGTAACAACAATAGTGGTGAACGACACATATGGTAACGAAATCGCACAATTCGATTTTGGTACTGCAGCTAGTACTGTCGAACCAGGATACATCGGAGTTAATTCTGCAACTACTCAGACTGCAACAACATATAGTTGCTTTGCTGATTCCGATGGCGACGGAATTAGTGATCAATTTGATTTGGACATCGACGGAGATGGCATACCAAATGCATATGAAGCTAATGATGGTACGCTTCCTGCAAACATGGATGAAAATGGTCAGTACAGTTCCACATATGCACTAGCCAATGATTCTGATAGTGACGGAATTGTAGATGACATTGACGACACTGGCGGAGCATTCACAGGAGGCACTCCTCTGTCGAAAAATGATTTTGATAGTGATGGGCTGGCTGATTTTAGAGATGTCGATACCGATGGTGACGGGATCCCCGATTCAATTGAGTCTACTGGAACAGACACGAATGCCAACGGAATACCAGACACCTTTACTGATACAGATAGTGACGGAAACCTGGATTATAGAGATGCTGATTCAGATAATGACGGAATACCAGATTTACGCGAAGGACAAACATCTGCAGCATTCATTGGGTCCCCTTCTGGTACAGATACAGATGGAGATGGGTTAAGCGATAGCTTCGATGCTGATAATGGTGGAACAGCTATTGTTGGCAATGACCATGATGGAGATGGAACTCCTGACTTCCAAGATTCAGACAGCGACAATGATGGCATTGTGGATTTAATTGATGGTAATGATAACAATATTGATGGGTCAGCAGATACTGCTTTAGCAAGTGCCGACACGGATGGAGATGGCCTGGACAATGCATTTGATACTGATAACGGAGGTACGGCACCGTCACTTCAAAACACAGATGCTGATTCAGAACCAGATTGGAGAGATAACGATGACGATGGTGATGGTACTCCGACAAATGATGAGAATGTAGACATTGATCCGGCAAATGGAACACCAGATTATTTAGAATCCAATGGAAATACGTGTGGTGTAGGATTTACTTCAGCAGCCGCAAATGCTATAGGTGTAGAAAGTGAAGACGGAATTGGAAATGGTGGTGGAGCAGCAGCTCTAGGAGCCGCAAATTATGTTCCTGGTTCAGGTGACTTTAATACAGTTGGTGCCATAGGAAATGGTGGCGAATTAGATATTTATTTAGGTGCATTTGTTCCTTCAGGTTCTACTATTACCATTGATTACACAGCCATAGCTGTTGGAGATCAATTGAATATCTCGAGTTCTCCTGATAATGTAACATATGGCAACCTTTTAACATTTGTATCAACAGTAACTACTGCTGGTGCAGCTACCTTCTCCTATGTAACAACGGAAGATGTTTCATTTGTGAAATTCACGGTGACTGTTGGTGGTGATATTTTCGGTATAGACGCATTATCCTTTACAGGATGTTTTGCTGATAGCGACAATGACGGAGTACAAGATGATGCTGATAACGATAGTGATAATGATGGTTTAGATGACCTCACTGAAGGAAATGGAACCGATCCTACTGCCGATGCGGATGCAGATGGACTAGCAAATTATCTAGATCCGGACTTTGCTGGATATGTGGATTTAAATTCTGACGGTATCAATGACAACTTCGATAAAGATTTAGATGGTGTACCAAATCATCAGGATTTAGATTCTGATAATGATGGAGTACCAGATGCTGTAGAAGCTAATGAAGGTGTCTTACCAGCTAATATGACTTCAGAAGGAGCATACTTGTCATCGTATGTACGTGCAAACGATGGTGATTTAGATGGCCACGCAGATGATGTTGATACTGATAGTGGAGGTACCGCATTTACAAATCCAGATACTGATAATGGTACAGGGTATGATGACGGACTTCCTGATTTTCTAGACAGTGATTCCGATAATGATGGAATTACCGATGCCGCTGAAAATGACGGAGTAGATTTAAATAGAGATGGTCAAATAGATAGTTTTGTCGATACAGATGGTGATGGTCTACATGATAGTTATGATCCCGATAATGGGGGAACTGCCCTTTCTATTGTGAATACAGATGGCGATGCTGATCCAGATTACTTAGATACAGATTCAGACAATGATAGCGCAGGCACACCGGGCCTTGGTGATCTATTTGAAGGTCATGATTCAAACTTCGATGGCACTCCATCGTGGGATGACGATGGTGATCTAGTTCTTGATACAGACGAGGGCAACATTGACCTTGATGGAGATGGTATAGTGGATGCCTTTGATCCAGATCAAGGAGGAATTGGTGCTGCATTGCCAAATGCTGATGGAGATGGTTTAGCCAACTTTAGAGACAATGACGATGATGACGATGGTATCCTTACAATTGCTGAAGATGCGGATGGAGACGGTAACTATTTTAACGACTTTACAGAAGGTCAGGCAGATGAGTTTGCAAATGTTCCAGACTATCTATTTAATGACGTCTCTCCTCTTCCGGTAGAACTCTTAAGCTTTAAAGTAACATTAGTAGATAATAAGGCTGAATTGGTATGGATTACTGCTCAAGAAATAAACAATGAAAAGTTTGAAATTGAGTACTCTAATGATGGTCTAACGTTTGATCAGGTTGGAGTTGTAGCTGGTAGCGGCAATTCGAATGCTCCAATCGAATATTCATTTGTTCACAATGATCTAAGGTCAGGATTCAATTATTACAGATTGAAACAAGTAGACTTTAATGGAGATTTTGAATACTCTGAAATCAAACGAATCAGCTTAGGTGCTTTTGAGGGCATCACAGTTAGTGTGTTCCCTAATCCGACCTCTGATGTAGCTACGATACAACTACAACAGGGAGTAGCCACTAAAATAGAATTGATTACACTTCATGGTATTGTTGTCCAAACTGTCTCTTATGAAGGAGGAACTTCAAGCCATAGATTTGATACCAGCGATCTCGATTCAGGGATATACCTAATTAGAGTTACTGGTCCAGACGTAAATACAATCGAACGACTAGTGGTGAAGTAAAGTCTTAAATAAATTAAGTATGAAGAGTAAGCCTGGTTAAGAATTTTTTGCCAGGCTTTTTTATTTTATATGAGTCCATAAAAAAACCCTATCACTGAGTAGTGATAGGGTTTTTATTTCTTGAAAGTCTTAGACTTATTTCACTGCGTCAACAACTGCTTTGAAAGCCTTTGGCTCATTCATCGCAAGGTCTGCAAGTGCTTTTCTGTTGATCTCAATTCCTTTAGCATTCAACTTACCCATGAATACAGAATATGACATTCCGTGCTCACGTGCTCCAGCATTGATACGCTGGATCCATAATGCTCTAAATTCTCTTTTCTTAGCTTTTCTGTCACGATAAGCATACTGCCATCCTTTTTCAATGGCATTTTTGGACACTGTCCAAACATTTTTTCTTCTACCAAAGTAACCTTTGGCGTGCTTCATCATCTTTTTACGACGAGCTCTTGAAGCTACATGATTTACTGATCTCATTTTGTTTTTGTTTTGGCGATTGGTGCATCAACTTTTGTCAACGTCTTTCAACCAATAACCGGGTTTTACATTTAACCGAGTCCCCTTGGACCCAAATTCATTAAAAAATTACAGATTCAAAAGACGTTTGATGTTTGGCTCATCCGCCTTGTCCACAACAGACATGTATCGAAGATTACGCTTTTGCTTAGTCTCCTTTTTTGTCAGAATGTGGTTTTTGAAGGCATGCTTTCTTTTAATCTTTCCAGAACCTGTTAGCTTAAATCGCTTCTTGGCACTAGAGTTTGTTTTAAGTTTCGGCATTTCTACTTTATTCTACGTTTAATTATTTCTTTATCACTTTAGGTGCCACGAATAAAATCATTCGTTTACCCTCCATCTTAGGAAGCTGCTCCACTTTACCAAACTCCTCAAGTGCTTGCGCAAACTTTAGAAGTAAGATCTCTCCCCTGTCCTTGAAAACAATTGTCCTTCCATAAAAATGAACATATGCTTTCACCTTAGCTCCATCTTTCAAAAACTTGATGGCATGATTCAATTTGAAGTTGAAGTCATGATCATCAGTATTTGGACCAAAGCGGATTTCCTTGATTACGGTCTTCTGAGCTTTAGCCTTTATTTCCTTCTGCTTTTTCTTCTGTTCGTACTTGAACTTTGAGTAGTCAATCACTTTGCAAACAGGCGGATCAGCATTTGGCGAAATTTCCACCAAATCAAGATTTTGGTCTTGAGCAATTTTAATGGCCTGCTCTAATGGGTAAACATCAACCTTCACATTGTCTCCAACCACTCTTACTCTACGTGCAGTGATCTTTTCGTTTACTTTGTAAGGCTCTTCTTTTCTGATTCTTGAAGGGCCTCTTCTTCTTAGTTTAGCGATTGTACTCCTTTATTTTAGTTGAACATCAAAAACAAAACGCAAATATCGTGATATTTTATTCTTAACAACAAATCAATTGATAAGTTCAGCCACTTTATTGCGGAAAAATTCTACGAATTCACCTTTTTTCATCGATCCAAGGTCACCATGTCCGTGTTGCCTAACGGAAACAGTCCCTTCTTCGGACTCTTTTTCACCCACAATTAGCATGTATGGTGTCTTCTTTACTTCTGCATCCCTGATTTTCTTTCCTATTTTTTCGTCGCGTTGGTCAATTATACCTCGGATATCTTCTTCTTGCAATTCCAAGAATAACTCCTTAGCGTAATCATGATACTTTTCAGAGATCGGTAGGATAGCTATTTGATCTGGAGCTAGCCAAAGTGGAAAGTCTCCAGCACAATTTTCTATAAGTATTGCGATAAATCGTTCCATCGATCCGAATGGTGCTCTATGAATCATCACAGGACGATGTTTTTGATTATCACTACCTATGTATTCTAATTCAAACCTTTCAGGAAGGCTATAGTCTACCTGTATAGTACCAAGCTGCCATTTTCTGCCTATGGCGTCACGAACCATAAAATCAAGCTTCGGTCCATAAAAAGCAGCCTCTCCATACTCTACAACATAGTTTAATTCTTGTTCTTCAGCTACTTCCTTAATGGCGTTTTCAGCTTTCTCCCAATCTTCGTCCTTACCAATATACTTATCCGGATTCTCGGGATCACGAAGCGATACCTGAGCCGTGAAATCCTTGAAACCCAGTGAAGAAAAAATGTACAACACTAAGTCAACAACCTTAGTAAATTCATCTTTTACCTGATCCTGACTACAGAAAATGTGTGCATCATCCTGTGTAAACCCTCTAACGCGAGTAAGACCATGCAATTCACCACTCTGCTCGTACCTATAAACTGTTCCAAATTCAGCGTATCTAACTGGAAGATCTTTGTAAGACCGTGGCTTGGATTTATAAATTTCACAATGGTGAGGACAATTCATTGGCTTCAACAAAAATTCCTCGTCCTCAGCAGGGGTATTTATTGGTTGAAATGAATCCTCACCGTATTTAGCATAATGACCAGATGTAACATATAGATCCTTAGCACCAATATGTGGTGTTACAACCTGATCATATCCTGCTCTTAGTTGAGCTTTCTTTAGAAAAGTCTCAAGTCTCTCTCTCAATACCGCACCTTTTGGCAACCATAATGGTAGTCCTTTACCCACCTTCTCGGAAAAAGTGAATAATTCAAGTTCTTTACCAATTTTACGATGATCTCTCTGCTTAGCTTGCTCAAGTAATTCAAGATGCTCCTTGAGTTCTTTTTGTTTAGGGAATGAGATCGCATAAAGTCTCGTAAGCTGTTTCCTATTCTCGTCCCCACGCCAGTATGCACCAGCTACATTAAGAATTTTTACAGCTTTTATGTAACCTGTGTGAGGGATATGTGGGCCGCGACAAAGGTCCGTAAAATTTCCTTGCGTGTAGAAAGTAATATCTCCATCTTCCAATCCATCAATCAGCTCTAACTTATACTCATCACCTTTTTCTGTAAAGTATGCGATGGCATCAGCTTTAGCTACCTCTTTTCGTGTATACTCGTTTTTCTCACGAGCCAATTCGAGCATTTTATTCTCTATGGCTTCAAGATTATCGGCATCAAAATCAACACCATCAAAATCAATATCATAATAGAAACCATTTTCAATCGGCGGTCCTATTCCTAACTTAATACCAGGATATAAAGCTTCTAATGCCTCTGCCATCAAGTGAGCCGAAGAGTGCCACATTGTAGACTTCCCTTCTTCATCGTTCCAGGTTAGAAGTTGAAGATCTGAATCTTCATCTATTGGTCGAAATAAATCCCTTACTTCGCCATTTACTTTAGCTGCTAATACATTTCTTGCCAGTCCCTCACTTATGCTCATAGCAACATCCAATGCAGTTACTCCTTTATCATAAGTCCGTTTCGAGCCATCAGGCAACGTAATGGTGATTTGATCACTCATTAATTCTCAATTTTTTTAGGTTGTAATTCTATTGTCGAGATTTTACTCTCCTCATATTTTTTGCGCTGCAAATATGCAATTTTTCGCTGTATAAGACCGATTCTTTGACTTGCTAATGTATCCTCAGCATCTAATTCAAGTAAATACTCAAAGTATGGTATTGAAGCAAGGTACCATCCTCTATCCTCGTAGTGTCTTCCTAGTCTCCAAATAGGCTCTCGATTTGTAGAATCAAGAGTAACAAGAGTTTGCAAAACATAACCAGCAGAATCCCACAATGACTCTTTTCTATACCAAGTGACTAATGCGTATGCTACCGTATCTCTAGGCATGAATGGCTTCATAACTTTTATGGCATCACTCGTTTGATTGGCTTGGTCCAATAGCCTGGCATAAGCAAATTGAATTTCTAAATCATCTGTATGTTTTGAAACAAATGATTTCATTATCTCGAAACCTTCAGGCTGGTACCCCAAAGCGAATAGGATCTTCCCATAATCCCACATCAAATCATTTGAAGGATCCAACTTGGAGAGTTTACTCAAATTAAGCGCAGCTAATGTTGTATCGTTTAACCTTAGGTATTGCTCAGAAGCAAATGCGTAGGCTTGAAGGTTTTGATGTGATTTTAAATACTCTTTTAATTCAATGGTTGCGTTTGTAGTCTTACCTAGCCTTGTTAAGCAATCAATATAGGTTTCTTTGTATTGATCCTCCAGGTCGTATTCGCTGGCCCATTTATCAATTACCTCCAGTAGTAATTCGTAACGCTCATGCTTCTTGTAATAGCGAATGTATTGCTCTACAAGTTGATTAGTCATTCCGTTGATTTCTTTGGAGGCATCTAGTGCAGAAATACACGTGGTAGGCCAATCCAATTGATTGCAGTAGAAGATCTTTTGATCAATTAGGCGTTCATCATCGGGTGCTGACTTAAGTTCGTCATTGATCCTATCTAGCGCATCTGAATAAAACCCAGCATGCAGCTCTGGGACAACTATCTTATTATCAGAGGGTTGCGAACAGCCAACAATAAATAAAATGGATATAAAACTTAGTCTGCGCATTTGCAGAACAAAGTTAGGTCTAAAGAAGCTGAAATGGTGGCTAGTCTGTATTCTTCTTTAGTCTTTCTACATCATTTCTAAGATTGCCGATCATACCCATCAATTGATCCATCGAAAGGTCATCCGTTGCATTAGGATCTGGGAACTCTACAGATATATAAGCTTTAGCTTCCCAAATCTCCATCACTTCAGCTGGATCAAGCTCATAAGCGCTAAAGGATTTATTATCGGAAACCAGATACAGTTTTCCCTTTTCTTCAATGTAATTGAATACTCGTTTATAAACTACACCTTCAGTCTGCGTTACCAATACATAGGTATTCCCATTCCTTATATAATCGAGTTGCTCAATGTATTTACCTATGACGATACTACCTGAAACAATCGGAAGCATTGAGTCTCCTGCGATTTCAAAAGCGCGATAAGTACCACCTTTAGGTAAAACTGGCAAATGAAATCTTGGGAGGTCTGTTAAGTACTCAGGATCCGCATAACCGTTGGTGTATCCTGCTGCAGCTTTTGTTGGAACAAGCTGAATGTATTCCTCATCTGCATTTTCATCAACGGTCACTGCAAGCACTTTGACGTTTTGCTTTGGCACTCTGTTTTCACGTGTCAAATCCTCATTAATCAACTCATCCACAGAAACTTCAAACAGCTCTGCCATTTTAGAAAGCGTGGTTAATCGTGGATCCGCTCTTCCTTCCTCATATGCACCAACTGATGGTCTGTTGATTCCAAGAGCTTGCGCAAAAGTCTCCTGAGTAAACCCTTTCTTCTTTCTAAGGAATTTGATGTTATTAGGTATTCTGGCCATTATTCAAAAATCATAAGATTTGATGGTTGCGATTCTTGCCCCAAATGATATAAATGGAGGTGATTACTTTCATAACCATAATCCAATTCTTTAAGGCGTTTTTTTATTCTGGTAATAACTGACTTCAATGTTTCGCTGGCTTCAACTAAAACATATCCGTAAAGCTGCTTCTCCTCACGTATGGTAGCAAAGAATTTAACTTGATAACGACCAGAATTAAGCCTCTTGGAAGAAATCCGAAGCTTATAATAATCGTCTAAAATCAAATCTTTTGCTAACTGCATGATCGTATTTTGATCTTAAATTTAGCAAAAAATATTAAATACTAAAATTTTTAGATATTTATGATGCCATGATGTAATTGACACCTTCTGAATAGCCGTTTTGATTCAAATATGAACGAATGTTATCTCTAGCCCCTCTATTCCCTACATAAGAAACCACAAAAGCTTCTTCGCTACCAGGAATCTTACTGTAATGAATGGTATTCTTAGCCTCCTTTAAATCAACATAGCTGACTACCTGAACGCCTTCCTTTATAAGATAGTCACTTCTCCGTCTGGAAAGCCTGCCAGCACCCCATAAATAGACTTTTGGATGATTGGGATTATTGAGCGCAAGCCACTTTGCCAAGTACTTTGCTTTAATCCTAAAAAATGCATCTTGAGAATAATGTTCATCTTTTCGCGTAAGCCTACTCTCGGTATCCCGCCAAAACAAAATATGCTCATCCACTTTACCCATTTTGACACCTTCAGCCTGCAACCGTAGAAAAAACTCATAGTCTTCGGGGAAATCACCTAATTCATACATTCCATGTTTTGCAAAAACCTCACTTCGAATCATCAAAGTGGGATTGGCAATGGGGAACTCTACAAATTGATTGAGCGAAATGTCTCTTTCTGATTTAATGGTATTCAGCCAGTTTACATACTGGATAAATCCTTCGTTTTCTTTAGGTCCCAGGTAATCAACTAGCCCCGATACAACCTGTAGGTCAGGATCTTTGAGAAACTCATTTACCTGGACTTGCAGCCTAAATGGCTTTGCAATGTCATCAGCATCCATCCGAGCAATAAACTCACCCTTAGCTGCTTCAATTCCACGATTGGCAGCATGAACCACTCCTCTATTGGGTTCATTGATAATCGTAACTAGCGGATGTCTTTTATACCTTTTAGCTACTTGCACCGAATTGTCAGTGCTCCCATTATCAACAAGGATCAGTTCGAAATTTGAATACGTTTGATTGAGAATGCTATCTATTGCCTCTTTTAGGTATGGAGCATTATAAAATGGTAGAACTACTGAAACAAGTGGATTGGAATTAGTCATTCCCTCCTTCTTCACCGCTCTCTTCTTCTCCCTCCTCGGTGGTAGCTTCGGATTCTGCTGGTGGTGGGGTTTCCTCTTCAGATTCTTCTACAGGCTCGTCTTTCTTCTTATTTTTCTTCTTGAATAATCCTTTGAAGAAAGGCTCTTTAGTTGCTACTGAATCTGGCACAATTGGGTTTCCTAGTGAGTCGAGAGCTACGGGCTTAGGCTCTGGTTTTGGACGTCTGTCTATGAATTTCTCACCAAAGTATTTGTTGTAATACTCCTGTTCAACATTGAAATTATCACTTGGATCATACCTAAATAAGTATTTTGTCTCCTCCTTGGCTTCGATAGGCTCAGCTGATGCAACAGCTGCTGTCGAGTCCAGGGTAAGTGAATCCATAGCAATGGCGAGTGAATCTACGCCAAGCGAATCAGCAAAATCAGAGGCTACAAACTCGTTCGTCACTTCCTCAGGACCATGAACATTCTCCATTGGTGCAGTACGCATCTGATAATCCTTGATGATCGGACTTATCGGCTCTTTGATGATTCCATATTTCGTTTTCTTCTGAACTCTCCATGGAACCACTTTTTCTCCCGCATATGCGTAGTAATCCGTTTTTGGCTGAACCACTTCACCAACGGCAAGTGAATCATTGGGATCTTCTCCTCTTTGCTGAGCCAAGAACTGATTTCGTGTATTTTCATCGAGCTGCCAAACGTAGGAGAAATAGGCATCACGCGTCGGACCATCCAGAATGTATGTACTCTGATAGGCAGGACATATCACCTTATCCTGACAGGATAAAAGCGACGCATAACACAAAATGATCAACAGCCTCTTCATGAGATTCGTTGTGACAAACTAGTGATTTGGATCAAAAATAGGTGTATTTTATTATATACTGATGAATCAACGACGAAATTGAATTTTTAGTAGATTTATCTGGACGAAAGGTTGTTAAAAACGTGTTCGTACATCTCATCCACCCACATCTTGTACATTTTACCTGATGGATGCAGGTCGTCAGAAGCAATCAACGAAGGATCTTCTTTTGCTAACCTTGACCCGGGTGTAATGTTGATGAATTTAACATCTCGAAGTTTGGCGATCTTTTCAGCGATGGCGTTGTAGTTGTCGAGCTCACGTGCAATCTTCTCTTCATCCAAAAATTTCTTCTTAGCAAAAGGTGTTACGCCGTAATCTGGAATTGATACTACCATCACGTGATATGGGTTTCCATCGGCAAACTGGATTGCCTGATCTAACAAGCTTTTAAATTCACGCTCGTATTGATCAATTGGGTATCCACGATACTGATTATTGACACCAATCAGCAAAGTCACAAAGTCAAAAGTGCCTTCTACGTCTGCCTTAACAATGCCAGACTGCAATTCATCAGTAGTCCAACCTGTAGTTGCAACAATCACAGGGTCAATCTTTATAGAATCTTGCCTCAATCTGTGAGCTAACTGCACCGGCCAACGGTCATCTACATTTACCGCTTCACCAATGGTGTAGGAATCACCTAAAGCCAGGTGAATGAAGGATTTATCACTCGTAGAGTCTTTCTTTTGCATAGAGCAAGCAATTAATAAAGAGAAGGATAAAACGATTAAGAAACGCATGATTAGGGATTTTATGCAAATTACAGATTTTTAATCTCTCCCCCGTCACATTTTACAGCACATCTTTCAACTCCTCATTTTTATTGAAGACAGCTCGAGCAAAAGGACACAAAGGCACAATACTGATTCCCTTGCTTCGTGCATCGTCGACAGCTCTACGAACCAGTTGCTCTCCTACTCCTGTACCACGCAAAGATTCACCCACCTCCGTGTGATCAATGATGATTCGATCTGTACCAGCAATTGAGTAGGTCATTTCGGCAACCTTCTTTCCATTCTCAAGTATGTAGTAAGAACCTTTTGAATCCGATTCTTCATTTTCTATTTTCAAACTCATAATTGAAAGATAGCATCTGAATTAGAACTGAGCATCATACCTTACAGCTGTTTTGAAACGAATCCTCCAATCGAAATACCTTAAAATCGCGCTACGCCATTTTCTACTTTGGACGCCTGCTTTTGCATTCTGGACAATTATGCGTGAGTTTGGCCATGAAGTGATACGGGAAGATGGAAACCCACCGCTGACGCTTTTACAGCACGTAAAGCTGCATTTTGCGATAGGAATCGCCTCAGGATTCATCTTTGGAACGCTCGAATTCCTATTTGAGAAATACATATATAAACGGGTTTCTTTTGGAAAAACGATGCTGATAGGATCTGTCAGCTACATGATTTCAATTTTACTTCTTGTGACCTTTGGTATTCGATCGTTTTCTCGAATTGTGGGTATCGAATTTGATTGGGCTTTCCTGCAAACATTCATTTTCTCCAAGGAGATGCTGCTGCTAACTTCCTACATTTTCATGGTAGGGTTTCTAATCGACTTCTTTCGAGAGGTGGACAAGAAATTTGGCCCCGGAAACCTTTGGAAGATGATAAAAGGTGAATTCTACCATCCGAAAGAGGAGAATCGCATATTTATGTTTTTGGATCTAAAAAGCTCCACCACCATTGCGGAGCAGTTAGGCCATAGTAAGTACAGCCAATTGATTCAAACGTGCTTTCTGGATGTATCTGACCTGGTCATCAAACACAAAGCGGATATCTACCAATATGTTGGTGATGAGATCGTATTGAGCTGGTCTATTGAAGATGGGCTCCAGGATTTGAATTGCATCAAATTTTACTACAACTACCGTGACCTATTAGAAAGCAAGCGTAACTATTACGAATCCAAGTTTGGGCTCGTACCCCAATTCAAAGCGGGACTTGAGATGGGAAGCGTTATGGTAGCCGAGGTTGGAGAAATCAAGCGAGAGATTGCTTATCATGGTGATGTATTGAACACTGCCGCGCGTATTCAGGCCTGCTGTAATGAGTTTAACCGTAAAGTCTTGATTTCCGAGAACATTGAGAGTGCGCTAAGTGAGATCACAAACAATGAATATGAGTTGATGGGTGACATCCAGCTAAAAGGAAAGCAAAAGAATCTTAAAATCTACGCAGTAAGCGACCTCATCCTTAACTAACCTAAGTTATCTAGCTCTTCCTTCACCTTCTTAGGCAACTTGGCCACTATTAAGTCATAGCTATCATCAATGAGTTGCTTGATTAAGTTATCAGGTACGCTCCCATCGGTATCTACCGAGTTCCACTGTTTCTTATTCATGTGGTAACCAGGACGAATCGACCCGTCATATTGCTCACGTAGTTCTATGGCATATTCAGGATCACATTTAAGGTTGATGAATTCAAATGATTCAATACCCGTTAGTGCATACATCTTGCCCATCACTTTGAACACCAATGTATCTGGCCCAAATGGTGTCTCTTCTGTTGTGCCAGGTTTTATGAGGCAATAATCTCTGAATTTTTCGATGTTCATGGTTTAGGTGATCGTGATGAGTTGAAACGACTTGTATTTACCGATGTTTCGTGAGGACACGAAACGTGGCAGGGGAGTTTGGTTAGTTCATTAGTTCATCACATAACTAATTTCTACTGCATTCTTTTTCTAGTTACGCCCAAGTCACTCCTCAACACCTCCCACGCTGGAAGACTTGCGCGATAAGAGGACATACTTTACCTCCCTTGCCGGAAGACTTGCACGATAAGAGTTAATGCGCTTATATTCTTCTTTACTCATGATAATAGATTGGCCTCTTGCTAGCTTAAGATAAGAGGAATTGCTATGGTTTAGGTGAGATTTAATTGTGGTATAAAATCTTTCTTTTAGAATACAGCTTATACCCATCATCCGTTTTTATAAATGATTTAGTCCAATTACCTCTTTTATCATAGGTGAATTTGCAATCAAAACATGGAATGCCACCTACCCACTCTTTAGCTTCTTTTCTCCTTCCATTTTCATAGTAATATTCTTTTCTTAAAAGAACATTTCCAAGAGAATCGCACTGTTGAAGCACTTCACCTTTTATTTCTTTTTTAAAGGATTTTCTTGACTCAACTAAACAAAGACCTTCGAAAACACGGGTGATTTTAGTATTGGAATCTATTGGGGTAATGGCAAATACCTGATTGTCTTTATAGAACCAACCTATTTCAATCGTATCTTTTCGAAAAAATTTTAGAGAGGTTTTAATATTATCATTCTGATCAAAAAAGTGAATCTCTCTTCTTAGTAACTTTGCTTTATCATCATTATTTTTTACGCTTATTTCTAGGTAATCCTCAGTTAATTGATATTGAAAATTTTCAAAACGTTTACCAATT